>JAZNKA010000062.1:0-10587 GCA_045578305.1 Clostridia bacterium
TCATAGTTTTTGACCTCCTTAATATATAGTAGCTAATTATTTATCAAACTGATAAGGAAGACCTGAAAAATTTTTCAACTTCTCCCTTGTATAACATATTATCACAATCTTTGCAAGTTTTCAATATTTTTTTGACAAAAACTTAACTAATTTACAGAGAACTCAGGGTCTGTCTTTAGTTCTTATTTCCTAAAAAGAGTGTTCCAATATGCTTCCCGTCGAAAATATCATAGATGTTTTCGGGTGATGCACCATTGGTGATAATCATATCAATTCCAAGGGGTGTTACGATTTGCGCGGCTTTCAGCTTGGTTATCATTCCGCCTGTGCCGCGTCTTGTGCCTGCACCGCTTGCCACAGATAAAATATCGTCATTTATGTCGCTTACCACAGGGATGAGCTTGGCGTTTGGATTTTCGAGGGGGTTTGAGTCAAAAAGACCGTCGATATCCGAGAGGATAACAAGCAAATCTGCCTCCACCAATGCCGAAATATAAGCCGAAAGAGTATCGTTGTCGCCGAATTCCAGTTCGTATGTGGAGATAACGTCATTTTCGTTTACAATGGGGATTACGCCGTATTCGAACATGGTTTCGAATGTGTTTTTTGTGTTCTGGCGGCGTTCGTCGTCGTCAAGAATAAACTTGGTCAAAAGCACCTGAGCGGTGTTGTGACCATATTCCGAAAAAAATCTGTCATAGATTGAAACCAGCGACGCCTGGCCGATTGCGGCAAGTGCCTGCTTTTTTCGGGTTTCGGCAGGTTTTTCGCGCAAATTAAGTTTGCCAACGCCCGCGCCCACAGCGCCACTTGTGACAAGAACAACCTCAATTCCTCGGTTGCGAAGGTCTGAGATTACGCGCACAAGACTTTCGATTTTTTTGATATTTAGTTTGCCTGTTTCGTGAGTAAGAGACGAGGTTCCCACCTTGACAACCACTCGTTTTGCGTTTTTAAATTTTATATATTCCATAAGCCGATACCTGCCTTGCCTGGATTTGGGAAAACAAACACTCCCCAGTCTAACTAAAGTATAGCTTTTGCGCTGAAAAATGTCAAGCTTTGCTAACAAAATGTTGAAAAAGTGCAGAATTTGTAGTATAATAAATTATGCAGTTAAATGAAAAGGGGAGACATTATGAAATCAATATTTAAAGCAATTGTAATAATTATGTCTTTGACTCTTCTTACCGGTTGCGGCAAAGAGGAGCCGTCGGTGCCGGCATCAAGTGAGCCTTTGGTGCAGGAAGACAAGATTGATAAAAACTCACAGGAAATTGAAGAGTTCTTTCAAAAATATGTTGACACCAAAGAACGCCCGATTGCGGTAATGGTGGATAACGACGATAAAAATGCACGACCGCACGCAGGACTTGATGAGGCGTATCTTATTTATGAAATGGTGGTCGAGGGCGGTGCAACAAGGTTTATGCCGGTGTTCCTTGGGGTTGATACCGAGAAAATAGGACCAATCCGTTCGTCAAGACACTATTTTTTGGATTATGTGATGGAAAACGATGCAATATACACCCATTTTGGCTGGAGCCCAAAGGCAATTACTGATATCTCGGCATTTGGAATCAACAAAATAAACGGAATCCTTGGCACAGACGGAGGGATTTTCTGGCGCGAACAAAAGTTCAAGGGTGACTGGCACAGCGCCTACACAAGTCTTGAAAAAATTCGTGAGTTGGCAAAGCAAAAGGGGTATAAAACCGAAACCACCGCTAAAAACGGACTTAAATTTGCAAAAGAGTATTTTGAACTTGAAGATTCCAAACCGGCAAAGTCGGTAAGCCTTGAGTATTCGGGGCTGTACCGAACAGGCTATACTTACAATGCCGAGACAAAGCTTTATGAAAAAAGCATAAACGGCGCACCACACACACTTCAGAACGGAAATATTGTGACGGCAAAGAATATAATAATTCAGTATGTTTATGACACTTCGCTTGGGGATGGTACTGACCGCCGTAACATCGACACAACCGGCAGCGGTAAGGGTGTTTATATTACCAATGGCGGTGCGGCTGAAATTTCGTGGACAAAACCCTCGCGAAACGGCAAAACTACCTACAAAACTGCTGACGGTGCCGAGCTTTTGCTTAACCCCGGAAAGACAATAATAAATTTAATAAGTCCTTCGGCGACAATAGTGATTGAATAACGACAAAGGAATTTTTGTATGAGGATAAAAGATATCGAGCTTAAAAACAATGTTATACTTGCTCCGATGGCAGGGGTGACGGACAAGGCGTTTCGTCTTATTTGCAAGCCGTTTGGACCTGCGCTTATGTATACCGAGATGGTCTCGGGCAAGGGGCTTTTTTATAAAAACAAAAAGACTGCGGATTTGCTTGATACCGACAGTACCGAAAAACCTGTTGCAACCCAGCTTTTTGGGCATGAGCCGGATGTTTTGGCGGAGATTGCCGGAAAGGCTCTTGAATACGGAGCGGAGATAATTGATATCAATATGGGATGCCCTGCCCCCAAAATTGTGGGCAACGGCGACGGCTCGGCGATTATGAAAACGCCAAAGCTTGCAGGGGAGATAGTTGCGGCAGTTGTCCGTGCGGTTGATGCCCCTGTAACCGTAAAAATCCGCAAAGGGTGGAATGACGAAAGCGTAAATGCGGTAGAGGTCGCAAAAATAGTCGAAAGCTGCGGCGCGGCGGCGATTACTGTTCATGGAAGAACAAGAGAACAGTTTTACAGCGGAAAGGCTGACCTTGATATCATAAGAGCGGTTAAAAATGCTGTAAAAATTCCGGTTGTCGGTAATGGCGACATAACCGACGAGGAAAGTGCAAAAAATATGCTGGATTATACCGGTTGTGACGGAATAATGATAGGCAGGGGAGCAGAGGGTGACCCTTGGATTTTTGAAAGAGTTATACATTACCTTGAAACAGGCGAAAAACTGCCATTTCCAACGCATGAGATGCGCGCGGAAAAGATGAAAGAGCATCTTGCCCTTCTGGTTGATTTCAAAGGTGAATACAGAGGTATTCAGGAGGCAAGAAAGCATATGGCGTGGTATATCAAGGGAATGCCGGGTGGGGCAAGGCTGAGAGAGGTAATAAATAAAGCCGAAACACTTGAACAGATGCTTGAAATAATAAAAAGACTGTGAAAAATGCGCAAACCGCATAAAGCAGGGCACATATATATGGGATAGCATTTAAGGATGTGGGACGTCGAAGACGCCGTCCCCTACTTTGACAAAAAGGACAAATTTTCCTTGACTTTAGAGGAGTTTTGTAGTATTATTTTAATAACTTTATAATGGGGTGAAATTTCCAATAATTTTCATCTGCAAAATTTGGGTATTGCCAGAAAGGGTTGATATAAATGAAAATTGCTATTATGGGGTTTGGCGTTGTTGGCTCGGGAGTTGGCGAGGTTGTGACAAAAAATCAGGAAATGCTTGTCAAAAAATGCGGCGAGCCGATTGAAATTGCGCACATTCTTGACCTTCGCGATTTTCCGGACAGCGAGTTTAAATGCTTCACCAAGGATTTTAATGATATTTTAAACGATGACGAGGTTGGTGTTGTAGTCGAGACAATGGGCGGCGTAAATCCCGCTTATGACTTCACCAAAAAGCTTTTGCTTGCAGGCAAGCAGGTTATTACCTCGAACAAAGAGCTGGTTGCGACTCATGGCACCGAGCTTTTAAAAATAGCAAGAGAAAGAAACTTAAACTATCTGTTCGAGGCAAGCGTGGGCGGCGGAATACCCATTATAAGACCGATGTATTCGTGCCTGACTGCAGGCGAGGCAACAGATGTTTTTGGTATTCTGAACGGTACCACAAACTATATCCTGACACAGATGTTCCAGTGCGGCGAAAGCTTTGAAAGCGCACTTAAGGCAGCACAGCAAAAGGGTTATGCCGAGGCTGACCCCACAGCTGATGTTGAAGGTTTTGACACCTGCCGCAAGATTGCAATACTTGCAGCACTTGCATTTGGCAAAGCTATTGATTATAAAAAGGTTTCGACCGAGGGTATTACCAAAATTTCGGCCGAGGATGTGGCTTATGCCGACAAGCTTGGATACTCAATCAAGCTTATCGGACATTGCAAAAAACTGGATGACGGTGTTTACGCAGGGGTGTTCCCGGCGTTTGTTCCAAAGGATAATCCTCTTGCCGGAATAAACGATGTGTTCAACGGCATAATCGTAAAGGGCGACGACCTGGGCGATGTAATGTTTTATGGCAGAGGAGCTGGCAAGCTTCCGACAGCCAATGCGGTTGTTGCTGATGTTGTTGATGCAATCAAACACCAAAATGTAAACATTGTCATAAAATGGGATGAGTACAAAGAAGAAAATCAGTCACAGGGTGATTCTTTGGCATATGCATATTATGTAAGATTTTCGGGTGTTGCTCCTGCAAATGTTTCCGGGTGCAGTGTTGTGGCTTTTTCGGAAAGCAGCGAGAATGAGTTTGCTGTTTTGACCGAGCCTAAAAATAAAAAACAGCTTGATGAGTTTGTAAATTCACTTGAAAATTGTAAACCTGTGTCAATTATGAGAATTATTTAAGGGAGGTTTTGACTTTGGCTATTATAGTTCAGAAGTTTGGTGGCAGCTCGGTTGCAGATGCTGCTAAGGTAGAAAATGTGGCAAACCGTGTTGTTGAAACTTATCGCGAGGGCAACAGTGTCGTAGTGGTTGTTTCGGCTCAGGGTGACACAACAGACGATTTGATTGAAAAAGCGCACGAGATAAACAAAAATCCATCAAAGCGTGAGATGGATATGCTTCTTTCGTCGGGCGAGCAGATTTCAATTGCTCTTCTTGCTATGGCGATTGAAAAAATAGGCGTTCCGGTGGTTTCGCTTACCGGTTGGCAGGCAGGGTTTTCGACAAACTCGAATGCAGGAAATGCCCGCATCAACAAAATAAATACCGAACGAATAATGGCAGAGCTTGACCAGAAGAAGATTGTTATTGTTGCAGGATTTCAGGGTCTTGACAAGTATGACAACATAACAACCTTGGGTCGTGGCGGAAGTGACACATCGGCGGTTGCAATTGCGGCGGCAATCCGTGCTGACAAGTGCGAGATTTATACCGATGTTGATGGTGTATATACGGCAGACCCGCGCATTGCACCAAATGCGATAAAGCTTGACGAAATAACTTATGACGAAATGCTTGACCTTGCAAGCCTTGGCGCAAACGTTCTTCACAACCGTTCGGTTGAGATGGCAGAGAAGTACGGCGTGAGACTTGAGGTTAAATCGAGCTTCAAAAAAGTAGAAGGAACAATTGTTAAGGAGGCGGTTTCAGTGGAAAAAATGTTAATCAGAGGTGTGGCAAGGGACAACGATGTTGCAAGAATTGCTGTGATTGGGCTTGAGGACAAACCCGGCATTGCGTTCAAGGTATTCTCCCTTCTTTCGAAAAAAGGTATTAATGTAGATATTATTCTTCAGTCAATCGGCAGAGAGAACAAGAAGGATATTTCGTTTACTGTTACCAAAAATCATATGCAGGAAGCGCTCAGCCTTCTTGAGGCTGAAAAGGATAGCCTTGGATACGAAGAGATTACACACCGCGAGGACATAAGCAAGGTTTCAATCGTTGGCGTGGGTATGGTCAACAACCCCGGCGTTGCTGCTACCATGTTTGAGGCACTTTATGATGCTGGAATAAATATTCATATGATTTCTACATCCGAGACAAAGATTTCGGTTCTTATCAATGTCAAGAACGCTGAAAAAGCTGTTCAGGCAATTCATGATAAGTTTCTTATTTAATTTGTAAATTATTAAAAGGTTGGGGAAAGCCGCGGGGAGTGGTTACCCCTGCCTTTTTTGTGGCATAAGATTATTTGAAAGAAAGGAAGAACAAAGGATGACAAACACATTTGTTTGCGTTATGGGCATGGGAACTGTTTTTATCGGACTTATTTGTATTGTTCTTATATGCAAGCTTTTGAGCATTGTTTTAAATGGCTTTGCGAAGAATGATAAAACAGCGACACCCGCACCAAAAGCACCGGCAGCGGTTGCGGCGCCAGAAATGACGCTTTCACCTGCCGAAAAATCTGCAATTGTTGCAGGCGTTTGTGCGTGCATTGCCGAAGAGCTTGGCGAAGATGCATCAAACATAAAGGTTTTATCATTTAGAAAAGCATAATTTTTTGGGAAGTTTGTTAAAAAAATAATTATTCGGAGGAAAAAACAATGAAAAAATACAAAGTAAATGTAAACGGTACAGCTTATGAAATTGAAATCGAACTGGTAAGCGAAGCTGAGGCAAAGGCGGCACCTGCACCTGCGGCAGCTCCCGCAGCGGCACCCGCACCTGCTCCCGCAGCAGCTCCTGCTCCGGCGGCGACAGGCGAGGGAGAATTGGTTGCAAGTCCTATGCCCGGAACAATCGTTTCGGTTAATGTTAAGGCAGGAGACAAAGTAACAAAGGGTCAGGTTCTTATGATTCTTGAAGCTATGAAAATGGAAAACGAAATTATGGCAGGTGCAGACGGAACAGTTACTTCAGTTTCGGTAAATGCAGGTCAGACTGTTGATGCAGGCACTGCTCTTTGCACAATCGCATAAAAACAAAAGAAAATTTCTGTCTGCCCACGACAGAATGAAGACAGATAAATTTGTGGGCAGAAAGGCTTTGAAAATATTATGAAAAAGAGAATATTCACAGGTCTTCTTGCGACGGTAGTTGTTCTTATGTCGATGCTTTCCTGTTTTGCAGAAGGCGGGGCGGAGATTCTTATCGTAAAGACCCCTACATATGATGCAGAAACAAAAACTCTCAATTTTGTTGTTGCAAATGTATCAGATTCTTCTGTTCTTTTTGCGATAGCCGATTTTCAGTACGATGAGACAAAAATTGCAATGGGTGAGCTTAAAAGGGATCCTGCACCAATGACAGTAGGTGCAGGGGGAGAGGTTAAAATTGCTGTTCCCTTTGATATCAGCGGATTTGACCCCAAAAACCCACCGCAAATAGATGTTAGCTTTCAATACCTTGAAACAAGCGAGACGTCTTTGGACCTTACACAGGCAGAAGAGGTAAAAATGGTTGTGTGCAAAGATATTTTTGCAAATGATGTGACACCTATGCAGGCTGTTATGAACTTCCTTGGTCAGACAGGCTTTAAGGCTATTGTTGACAACTGGAAGGTTGCGGTTATGATTCTTATTTCTTTTGTACTTATGTATCTTGCAATTGTCAAGAAATTTGAACCGCTTCTGCTTCTTCCCATCGCATTTGGAATGCTTCTTACCAACCTTCCGGGAGCGGAAATGTTCCACGAGGAGCTTTTCGCTGACGGACATGTACATTGGGAGTTGTTTACAGCGTCAAACAACTTTACTCCAGGACTTATTGACTATCTTTATCTTGGTGTAAAGCTTGGCATTTATCCTTGTCTTATCTTTATGGGTGTTGGTGCTATGACAGACTTTGGTCCGCTTATTGCAAACCCCAAGAGCCTTCTTCTTGGAGCTGCGGCTCAGCTTGGTATTTTTATAACCTATGTGGGTGTTAGTGTATTGTTTGGATTTACTCCAGCCGAGGCTGCATCTACAGGAATAATCGGCGGAGCTGACGGTCCTACTGCGATATTTGTTACTACAAGACTCGCACCTCACCTCTTGGGCCCGATTGCGGTTGCGGCATATTCGTATATGGCGCTTGTCCCCGTAATTCAGCCACCTATTATGAAGGCGCTTACAACCAAAAAGGAGCGTCAGATTGTTATGAAACCGCTCCGCGAGGTGTCAAAGGTCGAGAAGATTGTGTTCCCGATTGCAATTACAGTATTTGTTACACTTCTTGTGCCTTCGGCAGGTCCGCTTGTTGGCTGCTTGATGCTTGGAAACCTTGCAAAAGAATGCGGTGTTGTTGACAGAATTTCGAAAACAATGCAAAATGAGCTTATGAATATTGTTACAATATTCCTTGGCATTTCGGTTGGTGCAACCGCGACAGCAGATACATTCCTTCAGTTCAGAACACTTGCAATTATTCTTATGGGTGTTGTAGCATTTGGATTTGGTACTTCGGGCGGCGTTCTTTTGGCTAAGTTTATGAACCTCTTCCTTAAGAACAAAATCAATCCTCTTATGGGCTCGGCAGGCGTTTCGGCTGTTCCTATGGCGGCTCGTGTATCGCAGACTGTGGGACAAAAAGAAAACCCGCAAAACTTCTTGCTTATGCACGCTATGGGCCCCAATGTGGCAGGCGTTATCGGCTCGGCGATTGCGGCAGGCGTGTTGATCGCCCTGTTTGGTTAATATTTAGGGCAATTTGTAGGGGACGGCCTCCCGGACATCCCCTTTGCGGGCTGCTGAGGACGCCAGCCCCTACATCCGAATATTTTTAATGGTATTTTAATTACAAGAAAGGAAAAAAGTAATTATGGCAAAATTACACATTACAGATACAATTCTTCGTGATGCGCATCAGTCACAGGCCGCAACGCGTATGCGAATTGAGGATATGATTCCTGCCCTCGAGGCGCTTGACGATGTTGGATATTGGTCGCTTGAATGCTGGGGCGGCGCGACCTTTGACTCGTGTATGAGATTTTTGAACGAGGACCCCTGGGAAAGACTTCGCACTCTTAAGAATCATCTTCCCAAAACAAAGCTTCAGATGTTGTTCCGCGGTCAGAACATTTTGGGATACAAGCATTACGCTGATGATGTGGTTGAACAGTTCTGCAAAAAATCAATCGAAAACGGTATTGATGTTGTCCGTGTTTTTGACGCACTTAATGACCCCAGAAACTTAGAGGCAGCAATCAAGTTTGTTAAGGAATACGGCGGTATGTGTGAGGCTGCAATCAGCTATACCACAAGCCCTGTTCACAACGAGGATTATTTTGTTAAGCTTGCAATGACTTTGGAAAAAATGGGAGCAGACACCATTTGTATCAAGGATATGGCAAACCTGCTTCTGCCGTATGACGCTTACAGCCTTGTTAAAAAGCTTAAGGAGAATGTTTCGGTGCCGATTCATCTTCATACACACAACACAGCCGGCACGGGCGATATGACAAACCTTATGGCTGCTCAGGCAGGCATTGATATTGTCGACTGTGCACTTTCGCCCTTGGCAAACGGCACATCAAACCCCTCGACCGAGGCGATGGTTGCAACAATGCAGGGTACAGACCGCGATACAGGTCTTGATTTGGTTAAGCTTTCAAAAGCGGCAGAACACTTCCGCAAGATTGCCGAAAATCTTAAGGCAGACGGCACACTTGACCCCAAGGTTCTTAACGTTGACCCCAATGCACTTCTTTATCAGGTGCCGGGCGGTATGCTTTCGAATCTGATTTCGCAGCTTAAGCAGCAAAATGCCGAGGACAAGTACTATGAAGTGCTTGCCGAAGTTCCCAGAGTTCGTGAGGACTTTGGCTATCCCCCGCTTGTTACACCCACCAGCCAGATTGTTGGTACTCAGGCAGTTCTTAATGTCCTGATGGGCAGATACAAGATGATTTCAAAGGAATCCAAGGGCCTTCTTCGTGGTGAATACGGAAAGCTTCCAGGCAAAGTGAACGAAGATGTAAGAAAGCTGGCTATTGGTGATGAAGAAGTAATCACCGTAAGACCGGCAGACCTTATATCGCCCGAGCTTGAGAAGTATCGCGAGGAGACAAAGGATTTTGCAAAGAGCGAGGAAGATGTGCTCAGCTATGCGCTTTTCCCGCAGGTAGCAAAGAAGTTCTTTGATGCTCGCGAAAAGGCAGCCAATGACGATGGTGTTCGAACAATAAATGTTGTTGATTTGTCTTAAATGACAAACTAAAACCGGCAAGTTTTAAAGCTTGCCGGTTTTTTGTATTAGTTATTGCACAAGCATCTTGCCAGACATATTGTCGAAACAAGCTGTGTTACTGCAAAAAATGTCGCAAGACCTAAGATAATTGCTGTAGCCACAGTTGAGCCAAGAGGAGCGACAATCAGTCCTGCAACTGAAGTCAGTATTGTGCCTGCCGAAGCCGTCAGAAATATCTTCCGGTAATTGCAAAAACACTGTTCGGTTCCCGGACAGGTGGTATTGGCTGCATACAGGGGCGCAAGAAAAACGCTCGCAACACCTATGGCAAGAAGTGCCCAGAATATTATTCCGGTTGCAACAAAACCTAAAGCAAAGAGTACACCCAAAAGAACACCGGCAACTATGCCGATGATTATTGACAGGTATGCACATTCGCATCTTGAACAACGCATAAATTTCACCCCCTTTATGTCAGTATATGATGGGCTTGAAAAGTTGGTGAGGGGGGCGAGGTTAGTGAAATAGAAAGCTTATGCTTTATGGGAAGCAAAACTGCATTTTCTCTTCTCTATTCTCTGGAAACGACAATTTTCAGTGAAGAGCGAAGAGAGAAAAGTGAAAAGATAAGAGTACAAAAAGAAACGACAACTTTCGGTAAGAAAATTGTCGTTTCTTTTTGGTGACTCCTAGGGGATTCGAACCCCTGTAGCCGCCGTGAGAGGGCGGAGTCTTAACCACTTGACCAAGGAGCCATATAAACCCACGACTTTCGTCGTGGGTTTTTTGATGGTAGCGGTAACTAGATTCGAACTAGTG
>JAZNKA010000063.1:0-17449 GCA_045578305.1 Clostridia bacterium
TAGTTGGCACCACCCACACGTCTTGCTTTTACTTCCAATACCGGCATAACGGCATTCATAGCTTCCTCAAACACTTCAACAGGATCTTTACCTGTCTTTTCCTTTATGATTTCAAATGCATCATAAACAATTGCCTGAGCAACGCCCTTCTTACCGTCGAGCATGATATTGTTTATAAGACGTGTAACAGTTTTGCTGTTATACATCGGGTCCGGCAGCACATCACGTCGTGCAACATGTCCTTTTCTTGGCACTTATCTTCCCTCCATTCTTTGTGGTAAATGCTATCCACAAGGTACTCAATACCCTTTTTGGATACTGCTAGTGCTGTACTAACTATCACACGAAAGACGCACTGTCTTTTATATATAAAATAGTAATACGCACTATAAATCAAATTTCTAATTAAAATTTTTGTCTTACTTTGCGTCTTTCGGGCGCTTTGCACCGTACTTTGACCTGGACTGGTTTCTCTTCTGAACGCCCTGAGTATCCAAAGTACCACGAATAATATGGTAACGTACACCAGGGAGGTCCTTTACTCTACCACCACGGATAAGCACAACGCTATGCTCCTGCAAGTTGTGACCAATACCAGGGATGTAAGCTGAAACCTCAATACCGTTTGTAAGACGAACTCTGGCAACCTTACGGAGAGCCGAGTTAGGCTTTTTGGGTGTCATTGTTCTAACCGAAGTACAAACACCACGCTTCTGCGGAGAAGCCTGCTCAGTATGCTTTTTCTTGATAGTGTTAAAACCATCCAAAAGAGCGGGAGCTGTTGACTTTTTCTCAGCAGTCTTTCTGCCATTCTTTACTAACTGGTTAAATGTTGGCAATTAATTTCACCTCCTGTATATAATATAGGTATATAAAAACGCAAATTACGCGTTTTTAACAATTGAAACCACCGCGGTCGGCACCTCGATATGCGAAGCCTTTGCAAGCTCCTTCATATTGTTCACATAAACGACCTCGATTTCCTTGCCCTCGCACATTTTTTCAATGGGCATCACCACGTGCGCGTCGGCATCGCGTGCAATAAACACCACCCTGGCATTTCCTGCTTCAACAGCCTTTTTTGTCTGTTTAAGTCCTGCCACATGGGGGCTTGTTTTTATTCGTTCCATTCTTTCACCTTGCATTTTGAATGCGTGGTCAAGTGCAAAAAAACGCACTCTCCCAATATTAAAAATCATCTTATTGTACCAACTTTTTTTTCTTTTGTCAAGTACAATTTAGGCGTTTTCTTCAAAATCTTCCACAAAATAATGCCGCATTTTATCAGCATATAGGACAATTTTTACAAGCCGGGGTACTTATTTGCTTATTTTAGCCTCTTTAAGCGCCCTTGCAAGCTGGTCCGGACAAGAGGTTCCTCTGCCGCCGCAGTTGATTCCCTCGAGTCTTTTTATGACCTCATCAACCGGCATCCCCTCAGCAAGGCGCGCAACGCCCTGGGTGTTGCCGTTGCAACCCATAACAAACCTTACATTTTTTACGATGTCACCGTCAAGGTCAAACTTCACCTCTTTTGAGCAAGTACCGCTTGTTTTGTATGAATAACTGTTCATCTTCAAAATCCCTCCACTTACCTCATTTTGTCTTCCGGAAATAAAGAACAAAAAAAGAACGCTTATGCAGCGTTCTTTTTAAGAGCTTAAAGCTTATTATTTGTTAATAAGATCCTTAAGAGCCTTGCCTGCTTTGAAAGCAGGAACCTTAGCTGCAGCAATCTTCATCTCAGCACCTGTCTGAGGATTTCTGCCTGTTCTTGCAGCTCTTTCTCTAACTTCGAAACCACCGAAGCCAACGAGCTGTACCTTGTCACCCTTAGCGAGTGCGCCTTCTACTGCGCAAACAAAAGCGTTAAGAGCAGCTTCTGCATCTTTCTTAGAAAGATTAGCTTTTTCAGCCATAGCTGAAATCAATTCCTGTTTATTCATTCTTAAAAACTCCTTTTCTTAAAATATATTGTTTTTTAAGCTTTTTCATAATGATAGCTTTATTCTACTACATAATTTTATAAATTTCTATAGTTTTCTGTATTTTTTCCCAATTTCGTTACTTTGCACAAAATTTTGGTTGCTTATTTGTGCTAAATACGCTTTACATTGGGCATTTTGAAGCATTTTTTAGTCAGAATTGTTCATAATCATCTCATTAAGCTCGTTTCGGGTAATCAAAACCTGTCTCGGTTTTGTCCCCTCGTAGGGACCGATTATGCGGTTTTCTTCAAGCTGATCAATGATTCTTGCCGCTCTTTGATAACCAATCTTGTACTTTCGCTGAAGCATCGCAACCGATGCCTGTCCCGATTCAAAGGCAAGCTCTGCCGCTTTTACAAACAATTCATCTTTTTCACCCGCGCGAGTGTGGGTCTCTTCTTCGTGCACAGCGTCGCGGCTTTCCTGTTCACGCTCGATGTGTTCCAGGATAGAATCGTCATACTCGGCAACATATTGTTTTTTGACAAACTCAATGATATTCTCAATCTCGCTGTCCGAGATGAAGTTGCCCTGAATACGCACCGGCTTGATTGCGCCACGCGCCGCATACAGCATATCACCCTTGCCCAGAAGCTTTTCCGCGCCCATCGAGTCAAGAATTGTACGGCTGTCCACCTGCGACGAAACCGCAAACGAAATCCTTGACGGAACATTTGCCTTTATAACACCTGTAATAACATCAACAGACGGTCTTTGGGTTGCAATAACAAGATACATTCCGGCAGCTCTTGCAAGCGCAGCAAGACTGTTTATTGCGTCCTCAACCTCGTTTTTGGCAGCAAGCATAAGATCTGCAAGCTCGTCGATAATAATCACAATCTCGGGCAGCTTATTCTCGGGAGTTTCGTTTTCCTCCATCAGTGCGTTGTAACCCTGCAGATTTCGCACCTTGTTATCTTTCATAAGCTGATAGCGGTTTTTCATCTCGGCAACCGCCCAGTTGAGTGCGCCTGCCGCATGTCTTGGGTCAGTAACCACCGGAATAAGCAGATGCGGTATTCCATTGTAAACACCAAGCTCCACCATTTTGGGGTCAATCATAATCATTTTGACCTCGTTGGGTTTTGCTTTATAAAGTATGCTCGTTATAAGCGAATTTATACAAACACTCTTACCCGACCCGGTCGCCCCCGCAATAAGAACATGTGGGAACTGCGCGATGTCCGCAATGACCGAATTTCCGCTTATATCCTTGCCCAGCGCAAAGGCGGTTTTTGACTTAAAGTCGCGGAACTTATCTGTGTCAATAACCTCACGTATTGGCACGGGACTCGGCTCCTCGTTTGGAATTTCAATGCCTATTGCCGACTTGCCGGGTATCGGCGCCTCGATACGAACACCCGATGCAGCTAAGCTGAGTGCAATATCGTCGGCAAGGTTGGTAATCTTCGAAACCTTGATTCCAAACCCCGGGTGCAGTTCAAATCTGGTAACAGTCGGGCCCTGGGTTATGTTCATAATGGTCGCATCAACCTTAAAGCTTGAAAGCGTCTCCAAAAGTCTGTTTGCCTTTTCTTCAAGCTCGCGCTTTACTTCGGCACGGCTCTTGGTCTTTGGCTTTGGTTTTGACAAAAGTGACACCGACGGCAGCTTGTAATTTATAATCTTTGTCGCCTCGATACTCTCTTTTGCTACTATATTTATACTTTCTTTTGCGAGTTCTGCCTCTTCGTGCTTGATGCGTTTTCCAGCCTCAACCGCACGGTCAATCGGGATGCCTCTGTCAAGCGCCTCCTGAGTCATTATGTCCACTTTTTCCTGTTGCTGCACAAGACTCGGCGGCTCAAACTCGTCGCTTTCTTCTTTAAATACTCCGTTTTCGTCAGGCATAGGGGTCAGAACTCCCGAATTTACCTCGGTTATCTCAAACTTCTTCCGTGCAGGGTTCTCGGAACTTTGCTTGTGCGCCGCAATCACCTCCGACGCTATGTCCGAAATATCAAGTTCTTCTTCAGGTTCATCCTCAAACTTGAATTTTGCCGGCTTTCTTTCTCTGCCCTTGTCCTCGGCAAGAGATGTAATATCATCATTCTTAAAATAAACATCAAAATAGTCGTTGCTTTGTGCCTTTGCTACAGGGCTTTCACCCTCTGCCTCCGGCTCTTTTTTTGCCTTATCTTTCTTCCGTCTCAATTTTTTCTGTTTTGGCTCTTTCTCATCAATTTCCATATCAACTTCTTCGTCCAAAGCCGCAGACATCTGCTCGCGGTTGCGTTTTATGTAGAGCGAAATCGCCTTAAACATCTTTTCAAGCGAAACCTCGGTCAAAATAAGCAGCAAAATCATCGCCGCCGCAATAAATACAACCGCCGTTCCCGAAATGCCAAGACACTTCACCGACAAAACACAAATCGAGGTGCCTATCACCCCGCCCGAGCTTCCGTCGCTGCCCCAGGCATACATTGACTTTATTCCGGTCCAGAAATCAGGGTAGTTCCATTCGGTATCACCGTGCCATACCGCCCAGATGACCGATGTAACCACCATAAGGGCAAAAAGTATCCACAGCTTATATCCGGTGTTTTCGTACTTTTTCTCAAGGAACATATTTATACCGGTCCATATTATAAACACAAAAAAGATAACCGCCGCACCGCCAAAAAGTCCCATAAGAACGCTCTTAAAGGTCTCGCCCACGATTCCCGTTGCGTTGCCCCAAAGCGATAGCGCCATAAATATTCCCAAAGCAATAAGGACAATACCCTTTATCTCAGCACTGCGCTTTTTGGTGCGCACAGCAGCCGTCTTTGACCGCCTTGCCGAAGAAGCTGTGCTCCGTGTCGACCTCTTTGCCGTGCCTGTTTTTCTTTTGTCCGCCATAATTTATCCTACCACCCTCTCATAACAAGTGCCGCAAGTGCAGCAAGATTAAGCACCTGACCTATTCCAAAATACAAAATTACAATAGCCCCCAACACAATCCGATAAACGCCAAAGAACTTGAAATCATGGCTTTTTACATAATTGGTAAGGAACTTGATTGACAGCATAGAAGTAATGTATGCAACCAACATTCCCAAAAGCAAAACCACCGCGTCCTGACCACTCATGCTAAGTCCGTATTTCAGAATTTTCAAAAGGCTGACACCAAACATAACCGGTATCGCCAGAAAGAACGAAAACTCTGCCGCAACCCCTCGCGAGCATCCGACAAGCATTGCACCAAGAATTGTCGCACCCGAGCGCGAAGTTCCCGGAATAATCGAAAGCA
The DNA here is from genome assembly GCA_045578305.1 of Clostridia bacterium. Taxonomy (GTDB): domain Bacteria; phylum Bacillota; class Clostridia; order Monoglobales; family Monoglobaceae; genus SIG440. The sequence continues at coordinate 5,221 of JAZNKA010000063.1, forward strand.
CCTGAAAAAGTCCTATGTAAAGTGCTGTTTTGTAGGTCATATCACTTATACTTTCAACCGAAAAAGATTTCTTCCGTTTTTCTATCACAATAAACAAAATACCGTATATAATCAGCATATACGAAACCGTGTACCAATTTTCAAAGCTTTCCATAAACGAATCAAGCAAAAGTCCGATAACCGCCGCAGGAATGCAGGCAAGCAAAACCTTGCCCCACATATTCCATGTTTCAAGACGCTCTTCCCTGCTCTTTGACAAAGAGAACGGATTAAGCTTTTTGAAGTAAAGTGTAACCACCGCAAGAATCGCTCCAAGCTGAATTACATAAAGATAAAGGTCCGACGCCGTAAAGCTTTCTTCATTCTTTAAAAATTCGTTGACCAGAATCATATGCCCTGTCGAGCTTATGGGCAGCCACTCGGTTATTCCCTCGACAACGCCCAGGACAAAAGTCCTCAATATTTCAGCTAAAAACATAAGTACTCCTCCAAAAGAACAGTTTTTATGTAATTTTACTCATACAAAATCATTTTATCACAGTTTTTCATTTGTTACAATAGTTTTCGCAAAATTTGTCCTGCCTGCTGCCCCACAAAAAAGGCTGTGGCGAAACAAAAATGTTCCGTCACAGCCACAGACTGCCCAAAGCAAAGAAACTCAATATTTCAAAAACTCCCTGGGGTTTTTGAAATTGCCGTCAGCGCTGATTTCAAAATGCAGATGTGGCTCCAGATTCTTTTCAAGCGCACCACATTCGCCTACCCCGCCAATGATATCACCTTTTTTTACCTTTGTTCCAACCTTTATAAAGTCAGCATCCTGCAAATTGGCATAGGTGGACAAAATTCCGTTTTCGTGGTCAATTGTCACCACAACACCCAAAAGCTCGTCCTTAAAAACCTTTGACACAACTCCCGACTCGGCAGCTTTTACCTGGTCTCCCACCTTTGCCGCAATGTCAATGCCATTATGGGTCCGCCAGTCCTTCATCGTCTCCGAGTACACAAGCTCGTCAATCGAACATTCAGCAATTACACTGCCCTTACACGGAAGGTCCATAACAAACTTCGCTTCTTCGGTCTTTGGCTTTGCCTCGGCAACCGTTTCGACAACTTCAGGAACTTTTTCAAAACCCGTTACAATCTTGGTATTGTCCGTTTCAGAAGTCGCACCATCCACATCTATTACCTCAATCTCCTCAAGGCTCTCTGTTTCTTCCGGGGTGGCGGCCTCAAACGAAACGACCTGCTTGCCTATATCCGCCCTCAATTTCGCCGAATATACCGAAAATCCTACCACAGCCACAACCGAGCATACGGCTATGTAAAAGCCTTTGCTCATGGTTATTTTTTTGAAAACACTTTTTTTAACTTCCTTTTTCTTGTTTTTGATAGCTAAACACCTCCACATAAGGAAGTATTGCCCAAAATTTTTGCTTTATACCAAAGCTCATGCACTTTTTACGCCTTTGGCAATTTTTATTGTGTATTCAATAAAGTTCTCGCTTTCGGTCTTTTGTGTTTCCGCCTCAATCCCCGACCGTTTCATAAGCTCAACCGCCTGCTTTATTGTATTGGAAAAAATTCTGACATCCCGAAAAACCCGGATATCCTTTTTTTCAGATTTGGGGTCCTGCGTTTCATTTTTCCCCAGAAGTTCTTCTATCAACTCTTCGGTTTTCGAAACATTAAGTCCGCGCTTTATTATTGTGTCAAGTGCTTTAATGCGCGTTTTTTCATCATTCAAACGCAGCAACGCCCTTGCGTGCCTTTCGCTCAAAGCATTTTCGCGAAGCACCTCGCGGATTTGGGGCGACAGTTTAAGGATTCTTATTTTGTTTGCAATGGTTGACTGGTTTTTCCCAAGCCTCAAAGCAAGCTCTTCCTGAGTAAGTCCATGCTCCGACACAAGCGAACAAAATGCTTCCGCCTCTTCTATGTAACCAAGGTTTTCTCTTTGTATGTTTTCAATCAGCGCCATAACTGCACTGTCAGTTCCGCCTGCACGGGTCACAATCGCAGGAATTTCCTCCATTCCTGCCATACGGCACGCCCTGAGCCTTCTTTCTCCTGCAATCAACTCAAACTCTCTGCCGTTTATCTGTCTCACCACAATCGGTTGCATCAGTCCGTATTTTCGAATTGACATACACAGCTCACCAAGCGACTCTTTGTCCATCTCACGCCTTGGTTGATATGGATTGGACCTTATCGAATTTATCGGCAAAATCTGCACATTCAAACTTTTTTCTTCTGCAAACATAAACATCACCTTTCCAAAAAAGTTTTTACATATTCTCTGCTCCCCCATTTTATCACAAGGTTTTCGAAATTACAAATTTTTCCATATGCAAAATCTGCAGATTTATGCAAAATTTCGAGCCAGCTTGATTTCCCTCTTCGCAAAATCACCTTATGCGACAAAAGAACACAAAAAAAAGGCGATTTGCCAACCGCCAATATCAAAAAAATCGGGTGAATGCCGTAGGGGCGAACTGTGTTCGCCCGAGGAATATTCGTGAACGTCCCCTACTATTCACATTTACATTCAATAATTTCATTCTCGGTCACAATATAATCCATTTTTACGTCGTGCCATTCGGGCTTTATTCCATAGCAAAGCTGAAAGTCATAGCAAAAACCAACCTTTACCGCATTGGACAAAGCAAGCAGCTTGTCATAACACCCCTTGCCAAAGCCTACCCTTGCACCGCTTTTTGAAAAAGCAATGCCCGGCACAAGTACCACATCTGTTTTTGACATATCCGCTTTTTTTGCGTTTTGTGGTTCAAGAATCGAAAATGCGCCTTTCTCAAAAGCAGTTTCTTTGCACACTTCATATGCAGTTATTTCACCGTTTGCTTTATCTGTAACCGGCAAAACCACCGTCTTTTTGTCATTAAACGCCGCATTTATAATCTCCAATGTATCCGTTTCGTTTCCAAGCGGCATATAAAGCATAATCTGTATGGCATTTTTGTAAATTGGACTGCTTAAAAAAAGTTTAGATGCGTCAAAACTTTTCCGGGCGACTTCTTCGCGACTCATCTTCGCGCGTCTTTCTTTGTTTGCTTTGCGAATTTCATTTTTCATACACTTACCTCAAAAACAATCGGGCGAACATAGTCCGCCCGTAATTTTTCTGTAGGAGCGAACTATGTTCGCCCGCATTATGCGCAATTTTTCACAGCTCAAGAGCGAAGAAAAATTGATGCAGAATGTGCAAACCGTGCCCGAAGGGGTTACCCGACGGCGTACTTTTGTGTACGCCAAGCGGTGAGGTTTGTGCATTGTGCGCAATTTTTCACAGCTCTACCCCGCAAGGCCTTCGGCTATGCCCATAATTATTATTCCCGCAAACACCGCAACAAGTGATGCATAGTGTTTCCACGAAAGTCTTTCTTTAAGGAATATTCCGCTCCAGAGTGACGAAAAAACACAGTACGAGCAGATTATCGGTGCTGCGCCTACCGGATTTGCCGCCAAAGCATAAACGTATGCAAACTGTCCTGCGGTTTCGCAGATTGCCGCGATGCCCTTTGGTGTTTCTTCCTTTACATCAACAATTTTCTGACGCTTTATACCAAATACATAAATCGCCGCAACAATTCCCATAAAGAGGAATGTCAGCTCGTATGCAACATTGGCAACATCTTCATCAAGATAATGGAAGATATTTGTCAAAAATGTATTACCTTCTTCAAGGATAAGCGCATCAAAGAATGTACCCAAAGCATCTATAAGGCAGTACAAAACCGGAAGCAAAATCGCAAGAACGCTTTTTGTATACTTTCTGTTTGACTTAAGCTGACGAAGTGCCTTTGCCTCGTCGTCCTCGGTGTATTCGGCAATACCCAAAAAGATTACACCGATTGATACTATCACAACGCCAATGGTCGAAAGCTGGTCGATCGTCTGTCCCAAAACAAGGAAGCACAGAATTGCCGCAAGCGCACCCGACGAATTGCATATCGGCGACGAAACCGAAAGTTCGATATATCTAAGCGACATATACCCAAACACCATCGAAAGTATGTACATTGACGATGCCGGCAGGTAGTATATTATGTCCTGCAAAGTGATTTTTGTACCTGTCGCTATTTCATAAAACGCGTGAATTCCCATAACAAGTCCCACAGCCATAACCATCTTCCAATGGCTGTACTTGTCGCTTGGTTTTGAGCCAAGCTTGCTGAAAAAGTCCGAACCGCTCCAACAGAGCATTGCTATTATTGCTATTACTAACCACATAAATTTTTATCTCCTTCTAAAATTCAAAAATTTATCAATCCGTCGTCAAGCATCTGCTGAACCGACTTAAGTATCCCAAGCTTCGCGTGTGCCCAGGTTATTCCGCCCTGGAAGTAAACCGCGTACGGCTCTCTGAGCGGTGCATCGGCACTGAGCTCAATTGACGAGCCCTGAACAAACGCGCCAGCCGCCATAATCACCTGCGACTCATACCCGGGCATATCCCCCGGCACAGGTGTTACATAGCTGTCAACCGGCGCCGCTGCCTGAATTCCCTTGCAGAACGCAATCACATTTTCGGGCGTCTTTAGCTCCACCGCCTGAATTATGTCGTGTCTTGATTCTGTAGCATTCGGCACACACTTAAAGCCAAGCCTTTCATAAACATTTGCCGCAAATATCGCACCCTTAAGTGCCCCTGCCACAACAGTCGGTGCCATAAAAAGCCCCTGATAAAACTGTCGCATCATTCCCATGTTGGTCCCGACCTCTTTGCCAAGTCCGGGAGCAGTAAGGCGATATCCGCAATTTTCGATACATTTTTTTGTTCCGCAAATATATCCGCCCGATGGTGCAAGCCCACCGCCAAGATTTTTAATCAGCGAACCGACAATCATATCCGCGCCAAAATCCGACGGTTCAACCGTCTCGACAAATTCGCCGTAGCAGTTGTCAACCATACAGATCACATCGGGCTTTATTTCTTTTACAAATTTTATAAGCTCCGCAATCTTTTCAACCGAAAATGTCTCGCGTGTCTGATATCCCTTTGACCTTTGAATTGTCACAAGCTTGGTCTTTTCGTTTATAGCCTCGCGGATTTTGTCAAAATCAAAGCTGTCATCCGGCAACAAATCAACCTGACGATACGAAACCCCGTATTCTGCAAGCGACCCCGGGGAAGAGCGGATTCCAATAACACCCTCCAGCGTGTCATACGGTTTGCCGGCAGGTGACAAAAGCTCGTCACCGGGCCTGAGGTTTGCCGAAAGTGCAAGGCTGAGCGCGTGGGTCCCACAGGTAATTTGCGGTCTGACAAGCGCATCCTCGGTGTTAAAGCAATCAGCATACACTCTTTCCAAAGTGTCCCTGCCAACATCGTCATATCCATAGCCTGTCGACTCGGCAAAGCACGCCGCATCAACCCGGTTTTTCTGCATCGCCGAAATAACCTTCATCTGATTGTATTCGGCATTTTTGTCAATCTGTTTAAACCTTTCTTCAAGGTCCAAAAGCACCGATTCGCCAAAAGCAAACAACTCGTCGGATATGCCCATACTTTTGTATATATTTTGATTTTTCATAAAAATATTCCCCCGTATTATTAAAGAATTATACTATTTTTCGCATATTTTGTCAATAAATGGACTGGAATTCTTTCTCATAATATGGTATACTCATTAAAGACGCCAAATATACTTTTGTGATTGGAGGTTTCATTTGATGAATATTTGTGTATATGGTGCATCAAGCGATGCAATAGAAAAAGATTATATCCTCGCGGGCGAGCTTTTGGGCGAAGAAATGGCACAGCGCGGCCACTCTCTTGTCTTTGGAGCAGGCGCAAACGGACTTATGGGCGCTGTGGCAAGAGGAATCACAAAAAGCGGCGGCAAAACAATCGGCATTGTTCCGTCATTCTTTTCAGGCGACGGAGTTTTGTTCGAATGCACCGAAATTATCCGCACCAAGGATATGCGCGAACGCAAAAAACTCCTTGAAGAAATGTCCGACGCTTTTGTCATAAGCCCCGGCGGCATCGGCACTTTTGATGAATTCTTTGAAATCCTGACCCTCAAACAGCTTGCCCGTCACAACAAGGCAATTGTTCTTCTCAACACAAACGGCTACTATGATGCGATTGGCAATGTACTCAAAACAACAGCAGAAAAAGGCTTTATGCGTGAAAACTCACTCTCGCTTTTCCAAATCCTTGATACCCCTGCCCAAGTGCTTGACTATATCGAGAGTTATTCACCCGAAGAATTTGATATAGAGCAAATGAAACACCTCGGCATAACGGGCTGATTTGACTGTGTAAAAATGCACAGACTGTTAAGTTGCGGGAATATTCAAATTTAAACACCTCTGTTTTTTTTATTCCCAAAATGTAAAAACCGCGAATTTCGCGGTTTTATTTTTTAACTTTTCTTTAACAATATATAAATAAATTGTAGAATTATTGCATTTTCCCCCGGTGCGTGATATACTTTATTTTAGGAGAGGTGATATTCTTTGGAAGAACTCATTCAAAAAGGAAAACTTGCAAAAGCTGCTGCGGCTAAGCTTGCTGCAGCATCATCCGACACAAAAAAGACTGCACTTGTGTGCGCAGCAACCGCATTGGTCGCTCACACCAATTATATACTGGAAGAAAACAAAAAAGACATTGACGCAGCAAAATCAAATGGCATGAGCGACGGCCTTATTGACCGTCTTCTTCTCACGCCCGAACGCATCAACTCAATTGCCGACGGAATACGCCAGATTGCCGACCTTCCCGATCCCATCGGCGAAGTGTTATCCGAAGTGAAACGACCAAATGGGCTTTCAATCGGCCAAATGCGCGTTCCGCTTGGCGTATGTGGCATTATATACGAGGCACGCCCAAATGTGACAGCCGATGCCGCCGCACTTTGCATCAAATCGGGAAACGCCTGCATACTTCGCTCGGGCAAAGAGGCTCACAAATCAAGTATGGCAATCACAAAGGTTATTCAGGATGCTATTTTCGCAGCCGGACTTCCCAAAGACTCGGTTTTGCTGGTTGAAGACACCTCGCGCGAGAGCGCTGTTGCCCTTATGAAGCTTAATGACTATCTTGATGTCATTATTCCACGCGGCGGAGCAGGTCTTATTCGCGCGGTTGTCGAGAATGCAACCGTTCCGGCAATCGAGACCGGCACAGGAAACTGCCACATCTATATTGACCGGACAGCCGACCTTGATATGGCAAAAGATATAGTTATCAACGCAAAAACCTCGCGCCCGTCGGTTTGCAACGCCGCCGAAAAGCTTCTTGTTCACAAGGATATTGCCAAATGTGCCCTTTGCAAGATACTTCCGCTGCTTTCAAACAAAGGTGTAACCATCATCGGCGACGACGAAACCTGCCGCATATATCCATATCCCGATGTCATACCTGCAACTGATACTGACTGGGAAACAGAATATCTTGACCTTAAAATCGGCGTAAAGGTTGTGGATTCAATCGACGATGCAATTTCGCACATAAACAAATATAACAGCGGTCATTCCGAAGCTATCATCACCGACAGCTACGAAAATTCGCAAAAGTTTCTTACCGAAGTTGACGCAGCAGCAGTATATGTAAACGCCTCAACCCGATTTACCGACGGTTTTGAGTTCGGCTTTGGAGCCGAAATAGGAATCAGTACCCAAAAGCTCCACGCAAGAGGGCCGATGGGACTTAAAGCACTGACCACCACCAAATATATAATCCGCGGCAATGGTCAGACAAGATAAAGTGTCAGATTGAAAGGATAAAACAAATGGAAAAAGAACTAAGCAAAGCGGTGCTTGCCAACATCAGCATCCCCGAAGATACAGCACACATATTTGCCGAAACTGCTCATCGTTTTGAAGAAATGATGATGATGTATCAGTGTGCAATCCAGGAAGTCACAACAAAGCTCGAGGTCCTGAGCCGCGAGATGTCAGTACGCAACAACCGCAACCCTATCGAAACAATCAAATTCCGCATCAAAAAGCCAAAAAGTATTGCCGAAAAGCTTGCCCGAAATGGTTTTGAGGTGTCTGTTGATTCGGTTTCGCAAAACCTCAACGACGTCGCAGGTGTGCGCGTGATTTGCTCATTTATCGAAGATATCTACACCGTTGCAAAAATGCTTACAAGCCAGGACGATATCCATCTTATCAAGGTCAAGGACTACATAAAAAAGCCAAAAGAAAACGGCTACCGCAGTTATCATATGATAATCGAAATCCCCGTTTTCTTCTCGGACCGCAAGCAGTATATGCGCGTCGAAGTTCAAATCAGGACAATGGCTATGGACTTTTGGGCAAGCCTTGAGCATAAGGTAAGATACAAAAAAGATATCCCCAACTCCGAAGAAATGGCTCTTCGCCTCAAAAAATGTGCCGATGTAATCGCCGCAACCGATGCCGAAATGCTGAAGATTGCACAGGAAATCAATATCATATAAAAAAATATCCACCCTGTCGGGTGGATATTTTTTTACAAAGTCTCCTCAAAAAACGTCTTAATCTCCTCAAATGCCGAATCTTCATCTGCGCCGTCAACAGTGACGATTATCTCATCACCCTGTACTGCACCCAAAGTCATAACAGAAAAAATTTTTTTTGCATCCGCAACCTTTTCGCCTTTTTTAATTTTGATATCCGCCCTGAATTCAGACGCTTTTTTGACAAGCTCTCCCGCAGGTCTTGCATGAATCCCCACGCTGTCACATATCTTATACACAAATTCCTTCATAAAACAGGTTTCTCCTTTGGTTTTTTATTATTATTATTCCCAAAAGAATATTTTTAAACTAACCTCTTGATTTTTTTCAAAGTTTGTAGTATACTGTTTTAGTCTCGGAGAGGTGGTCGAGATGGTTTAAGGCGCAGCATTGGAAATGCTGTGTGCGTTTATAGCGCACCGTGGGTTCGAATCCCATCCTCTCCTCCAAAAAAAAGCACTCTTTGTGAGTGCTTTTTTTGTGTTTGTGACCGCAAGGACACTACATCATCTTGAAACTCAGTTTCAAACATCATTTCAACCAACGGCTGAACATCATTCAAACAATTATCCTTCTGTTTCCTCTTGTGCATCAACCACAACAAAATTATCTGTCTCAACAGCTATAGGAAACTTCTCGTTTTTTATTGCATTATAAAAATTAGTCAGTGTCGCAAGTTCATACGGAACTATCCAGATGTATCCAATCCCAAGGGTTATAATACCCAAAAGGTCCCAGCCAATAAACGACAGCGACAGCACAAACAAATCCATTTTGTGCCCGTCCGTCATTTCCTGCGAACGACGGATTGCCTCAAGTGCCGGCATGCCCTTGTTTTCTGCCAGAATGTAATACGCCATCGAGTAGGAATAAGCCTTTACAATTCCGGGAATTATAAACAAAAGCGACCAAAGAAGGGTGAAAATGCCCACAAAAAAGCTGACTTTGATACTGCTCCAAAGGTCATAAAACCCGTCAAACACGCGCGAAATCTGCGGCTTTATCCCTTTAGACAAATCAAGATAAATCATAAAAAGGCTAAGTCCAAATGCAGGTTCAACAATCCACCCCGACGCAAACCAGCCAAACACCGGAATCATCGCCGCAACAGTCGAAACACCAAGTGCAATCAGCAGTACAACAAACAACACCCCTACATTTCCCTTTATCTGTTCCTTTGCCATGTTTTTAAGAGCTATTCTGTTAATCACAAATAATCCCCTCCTCAGGATTATTATAATATCTCTGTGCTCCTTTTGTCAATATTTCCTTTTATTCAAATACTAAATATTCTCTTCAAACAAAATCTTTTCCGCCACTTCCAGCCTCGAAACAGACACCTCATATGCAGTCTTTGTTTCCATCTCGTCCTCGCTGATTTTCTTCTGGTATTCACGACTTTGAACTCTGCCCCTGACAATTATGTTGTCGCCAACCTTCAGGCTTTCGGCAAACTTCGCGTTGCGTCCCCACGCAATGCAGGGAATATAATCCGACTTGTTGTACGAACGGTTTACTGCAATCAGAACGTCTGCAATTTCACGACCAAACGGAGTGGTCCTGTAAACGGGCTGTTTGCATATGTATCCGTTTAAATAAATCGAGTTTATATTCTCCTCAAATTCTTCGTCCTGTATCACATCTATACTCTTTACAAAAACAGTCAGAATAAGGCGATTCCCAACATTGCTGAAGTTGTTATAAGACCTGAACTGGCCGTCAATTCGCACCCTGTCGCCGACAGAAAAACTGCCTCCTGCCAAAAACTTTTCGGATATAGTAATTTTAATTTTATCACTTATTTCACTTAGTCTGGGCGTATCAAGCATAAAGGTATAAAAGCTTTCCTCATAAACCTCGTGCGAATATTCCGGTTCACTCAAAACAGTGCCGCAAAGCTGCACCCGATTGTTTTCTGCATAGTTTGATGTGTTCAACATAATTCACTCCCTAAGTCCTCGGTAAATTTTTGTATATTAAAATTATATTCGCACAAAGGTTATTTAGAACAGCTTTTATTTTGCCCCAAATTACTTAAAAAATTCTAAATCTTCTTCTTTTGAATATATTTTAATCAAAAGACTCATTCAGAAAGGACTTTGAAAATGAAAATTTTCGTAATAACCAAAAAAACAGGCATCGCCCTGGCGGTAACACTCGCACTGATGTTCTCACTTATATACATAGGAAAAGCCGAGCTTCTGCCTGCATCAAGCACAAAGCGCGACTTGCCGATTTATTGTGTTCAAAAGAGCGAGAACGACAAAGTCGTTGCCCTCAGCTTTGACGCCGCCTGGGGAAACGAGGATACCGGGAAGCTAATCGAAATTATGGACAAATACAAGGTAAAAACCACCTTCTTCGTGGTTGGCGGCTGGGTCGACAAATTCCCCGAATCTGTAAAACAGCTTTCGGACGCCGGCCACGAGATTATGAACCACTCCGACACCCACCCCCATATGACGCAAATATCGGTCGAAAAAATGAAACAGGAAGTTGAAGCGTGTGACAAAAAAATTGAAGCTATAACCGGCAAAAAGCCAACCCTCTTCCGCGCCCCCTATGGCGACTATGACAACAAAGTTGTCAGCACAATGCGCGAAACCGGACACTTCACAATCCAATGGGATGTCGAAACACTGGCAACAGGTGGAAATCCTTGGCACGCAAGGGCTTGAGAGAACAAAAACCTGACACCACTTAAAAATGATGTCAGGCATGTTGTTTAAAATTTTCCACAGACGGAATGTTGGTCAAACGACCTCTTCTTATAGGTAAAAACTTTGTTTTTGTAGGATTTAAAGAAGCAGAATGGAACCACCGTTTTGCTACAACACCTTTTGCACGTCTAGCATCTTTTATCTAACCGTTTCTTTAACAAAGCCTCGTTCCAATCTTTAACTGTCTCTAATATTATAGATTCTATTTCATTGTGTTTTTCTTTAACTTTTTTTGCAAAGTTGCACCCTGCCTCATCATTATCAACACATAAATATGCATCTTTATATTTTAATCCATATCTTTGTATTGTTGTATCAATCACAATGTCCTTAATTCCGCCCATACTCATTAGGACACAATCTTTTAAACTCTCATTATACAATTCATAAAAACTTATCATATCAATAGCACCTTCAAAGAAATAAGCCTTCTGCGGGTTTCCTAAACACAAGCTAACTCCATATCCTGAGGCACTGCCGCCTAATGCTCTTTTGTATTTTGTATAATCTTGGCTAGACCTTATTTCTCCTCCTACAAACTTTCCGTTATCATCAAATGCTTTAAACACAATATTTTTGCATTCGTCCTGCTTTAAAATACCCTTATCAAGCAACAGTTTAACGGTTTTGTAAGAAATACCTCTTTTTTGACACAAATAGGCAATCGCATTTTTCTCATTATAATTTTCTTGTATTTCTTCCAAAACATTTCTATTGCTTTTAAAATGAAATTCTTTGCCCTCTTCAATATCAATAAAGCTTGGTTCATTCCTAAATATAAATTCTATAGCATCACAGAAAGATACGTTGTAAAATTCTTTGACAAAATCTATTGTATGGCCGCTAATTCCTCTGCTATACCAAACAAATGTATGCCCTTTTATTCTAATACTATCGTGTTTTTCAGTTGTAAAATATCTGCCTGCTTTTTTAATTTTTACTCCGTTTTTCATCAAAAGCTGAGCAATGTCAACCCCGTTGGCTTTATAGATTTCTTCCTTAGAATAAAATTTCCCCATTTTACATACTCCT
>JAZNKA010000064.1:0-19778 GCA_045578305.1 Clostridia bacterium
AGTTTTTATGAAGCATTGGGCATAATTGATAAAGAAAACATATAACTGTTAAATATTTTATTTGTTTTAAAAGGCGATTGTAATTTCGTTATCACGAATACAATCGTCCTCTTTATATAGTTTCTTTACTGCAAGTAATGTATGTTTAACATAAAGTATATTTAATTTTTCTCTGATTTCGTTTGAATTCATTCCTTGCTCAGCCATTCTGAATGCTTCGGTAAACACAGCACTTTCAATTCCATATTTGTCGCCATACATAATGCCTTTTAATGTATACTGCGCCATCTACATCACCTCCTGTGACATAAACAATATCACAAGAATAGTTTAAAGTCCAGAGCAAACTTATATTTCCAAATATTCTTTGGTTCTTTCCTCCACTATTTCATACGGAACATAATGTATGGTTGGGTTAAATCTCACACCCTGATTTGGCTGTGGTCCTTCTCCGCCAAAAACAAAAACATCCACATACGTGGGTGCTTTTGTTTTTTTATGTTAATGTGGTAAGATTTGAACTCGAGCGCCGGTACGGGCACACAACAAAAAGACCGCTTTACGCGGCCTTCCTGTTTATTTAACCTCTTCATCCAAAGTCTTAATCATTTCTTCAAGATGTTTTTTAAGCATAACATATCTTTTTCCGTCGTGGCGTTTAAGAATCACATTTCGCTCATCATATTCATAATAGCGCGCGGTTTGTATCTCTCCGTCAAGCAAATCAAAAGAAATGGTGCAAACTTCCTTTCCCTCAGCCTGATTTTGCGGAATATCGGTAATAGTAAGACCTATAACCGCCTGATATAGCTTTTTAAATTTTTCTTCGTTTATCGAGCGATCATTTATCCGGTATTTAGTCTTATTCTCGTCGTTTGTATCTCTTTGAAGAGCCAATTTATAACTCTTTCCCTTGTAATCAACTGTAACAGATGAAACATTGTCAAATGCATATATATGAGCAAATTTAATTATATAGTCAAAAGGATTGACATCTGTTATTGCATTTTTTAAATCCGGCGTTATTGTGAATATAAAGTCTTTGTCACCATACATAGCATACACATTTCCAGACTCATCAGTATCGCCAAAAACTATAGAGTGTTTTTTGCCAGATTCATCAAATTGAACTCTGTAACCATCATTAAGTCCATATTTTGAAGCATCTGAGGGACTGTCGCTTACAAATTGTGCAGATTCGATTCTGCCGAAAACAGCCACCAGGTCCTTAAACCTTTGTTGATTTACAACCTCGTTGTAGGGATAAGTCATCAAATAGGGCGAAGCCTTGTAGGTTCCGTCATCTGCATCTTTGCTGTAGCAAATTTCCATTAATTTTTTGCCACTTTTCTCAATTTTTAGTGCCTGTATACTCTCGGTATCGACAGTTGCAATAACATTTTCGCGCAAATCATTTGGTGTTTTCAAAAGCGCCTCTGCCTTGTATGCAGAAACTGTATATACCCCGGCATCACCATTTTTCATCAGATAATAATCCGAATCCTGAGTAGGTCTTCCGCCCAATACAAAAGTATTTTTATCACCATCAACAGTGCAGACGGTAACTGTATTTTTGCTTAGTTCAAGACCAAAATCAGCCAAACTTTTGCCATTGCTATCTACCTTGCGGTTTGCCGAAATTCTGGACAGATTTTCAATCAAATTTTGTATTTTTGTCTGTGAAAATTCAATTCCCTGATAATTTTGGACAGCCCAGTTTTCCTCTTTATTATCAGTTTTTCTGATAACAAATTCGGCATTTTCGTTATTTATTAACACCTCGGTAATATCATCGGCGTCAACATCAAAAAGCAAAATTTCACCATTTTCAAGGGGTTTCTCGTCCGATTTATCCGGTTGCCAACCGGTCGCCCAGAAGTAAACACCACCAAGAACAGCCAAAACCAACACGCCGATTGTGAGATTTATAATCATTTTTTTATTTATGGTCATTATTTGTATCTCCTTTTAAACCAAACAACCAAACCAATTGCGATTACAGCAATGGGAATTAGATATTGCAACACTATCCATACTGCTGATACCTGTGCCTGACTCATTGTAAGTCTTGCCGCACTGATTACCTTTGCCCTTATATCCATACTTGTCTCTGTTTCTGTCAGATATCCTACAGAATTGAGTATAAAATCACCATTTGCATAGCTTGTTTCGTTTAAAATACTGTCAAGTTCAAGTGCCTGAAGAGAGCCGATAACCATTATCTTTCCTGCATCGCTACCCTGCCGCTCGGCAAGAGCTGCAACAGTCAAAGGTCCCTGCGTGTCTCCCTCTTCTTTTTCCATCACATTTGAAGTGAAGTTAATCTTTCCCCATGATTTTTCGGATGTTGTAAGAAGTGGTGTTATATCTGCATAGTTTATATTGTTCTCATTCAGTGTCATACTGCTGACTGCAGGTGCCATAAACACAAGCTTTTGGTCTATTAGCTTTTCAGTTATCTTATGTTTGGCAAGTTTGGGCGCCGGTATGGTAAGACCGTTTTGGAATTGGAATGCATAATCCGAATCCGAATCAATTATATAATCGTAATTCATCGAAATTCCCCAGTCGGCAAGATATTCATCAAGTCTTGGCTGTTTTGCCTTTCCCGGCTCAAAAACAAACAATGCTCTTCCGCCATTGTCAAGATAGTTCTCCAGTGAGTCTCTTGCTTCTTGTGTCAAATCCTTTGAGGGTGACATCATAATAATAATATCCGCATCATCAGGAATGCCTGAACGTGAGATGTTCACAGTCTCACTTTCAAAGCCGTCTTCAACAAGTGCTGATGCAAGCTGGACAGAATTATATTCGTCATGACCCTCAGTAAAATACACTTTTGTACTGTTTCTTTTGCCGACTACATCCATTACTGCTGCAGTAATTTTCTTTTCCATATCTATTTGGCTCTCACCACTGAAGGAGTTGACCGAATACATTTGTTCCATATCAACAATTTTCACACGCTGACCACATTCAAATATAATTGACCCTGCGTTTATTGTCTGTCCCTGCTGCTCATATTTTTTTGCAAAACCTGGATTTTCGTATGGGTCTATATATGTCACCTTAAAATTCTTATTAAGGTTTTCGTATTTTTTCAGATATTCCTCAGCATATGTTATATACTCGTTGCCGCTCGAATTTGAAGGATAAAGAGCATAAACCAAGATTTCGTCATCAATGGATTTCATAACCTCTTTTGTATAATCCGAAATTTCATAGACTTTGTCTTTTGTAAGGTCTATTTTCATAGGGAGCTTTGATGCTACCACAGAGAATATTGCGTTCAAAAGAATAACTGCCGCAATAACAAACGCTGTAATTACAACAGCATTTATACTTAGCTTGGTATTGTTTTTCATTGCCTCATCCCCTCCTTAGCTGTATCTGCGCTTTTCAATTGTGCGAACAGTCATAAACAGTGCAATAAATATAAAGCTCAAATAGTAGACAATATTTTCAATATTAAGTATACCACTTTGAAATTCATTGTACCTCTTAAAAAGTGAAAACCAGTCAAGAACTTTGGCAATCCACGGAGTTCCTATATTTGCAACAACTCCGTCCATATAGTAAATAAGCAAAAGCACTCCAAATGTAGAAACTGCCGCAATCATCTGGCTTTCGGTCAAAGCCGAAATCAAAATGCCTATTGCAATAAATGCCCCCCACAAAAGAACAACGCCTGTATACGATCCAAAGATTTCGCCAAACGACGGCTCGCCAAACATAAACAGCACCGCAGGGAAGCTGAATGACACAATTAGCGTAAGACCAAAAACAGCCATAGCAGCAAGGTACTTACCAAGAACTATTTCGGTTATGCTGACCGGTGCTGTCAAAAGCAACTGGTCGGTTTTTTTGTTTCGTTCCTCTGCAAAAAGACGCATTGTTAATATGGATACCAAAAACAAATATACAACGTTTATGTTGGCAAACATTCCGCTTATATCAGCAACCTGATAAGCAATCGCGCTGTTTAAAAAGAACAATGCGCAAAGCGCCATAAATACACCGACAAAAATATAACCTATCGGCGACAGAAAATAAGCCTTTAACTCTTTTTTAAATATTGCTTTCATCTTCTTCTGCCCCTTTCTCCTCATTTTTTGCCGTAACCTGTGCAAGGTTTTCGTCATTGGTGACCTTTATAAATATTTCTTCAAGTGTAAGGTCAAGAGACTTAAATTCCAAAATCGGAAGATTTGCTGATGCAAAAACCTCGAATATTCTCTTCCTGAGGTCAAGCCCTTCCTTAAAATCAATCTTAAAATCAACAGTATCGTGTTCAACCGAAGAAAGATACCTTATGGATCTGAGTCCCTCTACGTTTTCAAGAAGCTCCTTAACTTCGGATTTTTTGCCAAGTGCGCGTATAAGGTACATGCCTTTCTCGCCAAATCTTGCCGAAAGATTTTTGAGCGAATCCATTGCAATCAGTTTTCCGTGATTTATAATTGCAACACGGTCACAAACTGCGGTAACCTCCTGCAAGATATGAGTGCTTAATATAACAGTTCTGTCTTTACCCAGCACCTTTATAACATCGCGGATTTCAATTATCTGCTTGGGGTCAAGTCCAACAGTGGGTTCATCAAGAATAAGAACTTCGGGATTGCCGATAAGAGCCTGAGCAAGACCAACCCTTTGTTTGTAACCTTTTGAAAGGTTCTTTATCATTCTGTCCGCAACGCCGTCAATCTTTACGGTCTTCATTATTTCCTCAATGTGCTTTTTTCGCGGCAATGTGACCTTCTTCAGTTCGTATACAAAGTTAAGGTACTCAAGTACGGTCATATCAAAATAAAGTGGAGGATTTTCGGGCAAATAACCGATTTTTGTTTTGACTGTTTTGGGGTCTTCAAGAACATCCGTTCCGTCAACCAGGGCTTTGCCCGATGTTGCGGATATGTATCCTGTCAGGATGTTCATTGTTGTAGACTTTCCTGCACCGTTTGGGCCCAAAAAGCCCAAAACTTCACCTCTTTTAACGCTGAGGCTGATATTGTCAACAGCTTTTTTTGAGCCGTATTTTTTAGTTAATTCACAGATTTCAATTACTGCATTTTCTGTAGTGGAAGCCATTATTTTTCCTCCTTGAATTGCTTACATTTTATCACAGAATTTATTGTAGCACAACCTTGTCAAAAAGTACAGTTAAAATACAAAAAGTTTTTATTTTCTTTACATTTTTTGCGATTTATAAAAGGCAGCATTCAAAGAGAATACTGCCTTTTGGGTTAAATTTACTTAAAACAAAAAGTGACCGCCATATTCATGAATAAATCTGCCGTTTTTATAAAGCCCTTTTATTCCCCTCATAAGCGAAGATTCTTCACTGAGTGCATCAATCTCGACTTCTTCCATTGAACCTGCCATAATATTGAATACGAAGTTGAAAACTGACAATCCTTTCCCGGGCATCGGGTATGTATTAAACATCTTCTGAAATCCCATAATGTTGGAAGTCGGCTTCAAAATTTCGGGAAGTTCAGGCGAGAGCAACCAGGTATTTATGGTGAAAATTTTGAAATCATATTCTGGTAAGGCTTTACTGAACAAAGCTCTTGCCCGGTTAAATTCTGCCTGATTGTTTAATTTTTTCTACATACTTTTGTGTCACATCACACGCCACGACCTCATCATCAAGGCATTGCCAGAACTTGAGCGGCACGGGATAGTTTTCGAGTGCTTTTTTGTTTGTGGCAGGATTGAGTCCCAAAACCTTCTCTTCGTCATAGATATATTCGCCTTTTTCATCTTTGTCAAATCGGTAAAAAACACCGAGTGCTGTCTTGGGAAGCCCATTTGTCCAGGGGTGCAGGAATATCTGATTGTAAGTATCAAGCACAGGACAATATGCAAAGTGCGCAATAATGGGGATATCGGTTGTAAGCGCAAAATTCGAGCTTGATATTCCACCCATCGAAGCTCCAAAGACAAATATTTCTTTTTTAAGATTAAATCTTTCAATGCAATATTTGTAACCAGCTTCAAGAGCACGCATCGCCACATAGCTGCCTATGTTGTTGCGGCTGTCAACGCCATATTTTTCGCAAGATAGTTCAGACAAGCCGATGCAACACCGCCATTTTCCAAAGTCATTGACCAGGATGAAGCTGTATAAAGACCTTTGTCCGGGGTGCTGTTGCCAAGATGTGTCTGCACAACTTCTACGTCCTTCACCTTAACACCAGTGATATGCTCCAAAAACCGCATTGCGTGGATTCCTACCCATCTGATAAGTCCACCGTCAGTTTCTTCATCCTGTGGTCTTGAGCCAATGCAAAGCGGATAGGACTTTTGCACATACACCTGCACAACATCGCCTATTCTGCCCGATTTCACAAGCTTACTCATCGTCCAGTACGGCTCGACAAATATTGAGTCTGCCATCTCGTGAAATTCGCAGCCACTTTTTCTTTCTGCTTCAAGGATTTCGTCAAGTTCCTTTTCGGAAAGTGCCGCCGGCTTTTCGGAATAAACATGCTTTCCTGCATTAAGACAATCAATTGCATCCTTTGCCTGATGCGAACGCATAGGTGAGCAAAGACTTACCAAATCAATCTCGTTATCCTTAAGCATTTCGGCAAGAGAATTATAAACCTTCACCTGTCCCGACTTGTATCTTTCATTATCGGCAAAAGTTTCTGGTTTCATCCCGCAAACAGCAACAAGCTCTGCATTGGGATGATCAACAAGCTTTCTATGTATCTGATGTCCATTCTGTCCATAAAGACCCACTCTTATTTTTTGCCCACATTTCTTGCCCATATTTTTCATCCCTTAAAACAATTTGCCGCCTTCAAAGAGTTGTGTCAGATACATAAGACCTCTGGGAAGATGGAACGGATCTTTAACAGGAAGAGCCGCCGTTTCGCCAGGCTTTCCGTCCTTATCAAGCCAGTTTATCCAATCGCCATAGCCGTTTGGATAGTTTGCAAACGCAAACTCAGATACCTTTTCGTGAATATCCTTAAACCATTCGTCTTTGGTGTGCTTATAAGCATAAGCAGTTCCAACCAATGTCTCAACCTGTACCCACCACGGTTTGTATGTTGGTTTTCCCCAAAAGACTGGTTCTTTTCCATCAATATCAAGAGCTAAGCACAGTCCACCTTTTTCTTTGTCAAGACCAATCTCAATATGACGTTTTATCAATCTGCAGCATTTTTGAATATTTTCTGTTTCACCAGTTTCTTCAAAAATGTCGATTAAAAACCACATACATTCAATAGCATGTCCCGGCACACAACTTCTGCCCTCGGGAGTATCTGAAAACGAGCCATCAGCATTTACAAATTCCAAAATCGCATCCTTTTCTTTTACATAAAAGCTATCAAGAACTTCCATTGCAAGCTTATGGCCTGCTTCTCTTATGTCATCGCGACCTGTTGCACGCGCAAGATGGGTATAAAAGAACGAAAATGACATATTTATGCCATGAGTCTTCATGCCATCAGGTATCACATAAGGTGCAACCCTGTAGCTTCCGGGGGTATTTATTCTTTTGTAGGTCTCTTCAAAAATTTCGATTGCAATTGCCTTTGCCTCTTCATTTTTGGTTGCAATATAATACTCGGTCATTCCGGCAAGAACAAAGCCATCAACATAAATGCTTATGTTATCTTCAAGCATTTTTCCGTTTCCATCATAAAGATAATTCCACGACTTGTCGGGGTTTCTTCCTATTTTAGAAAGATATCCAAAAAGTCCGTTTGCCATATCAAGATATTCCTGTTTTTTCTCAATACGATTATACATAGCAGAAAAAGTCCAAAGAGCTCTGCCTTGTGACCATATGTATCTGTCTTTCGACAAAAGTGTACCATCTTCGGCGAGACAGTTGTTGATTGCACCGCTTTCGTCTTTTGAATATTTAAGCCAATAAGGAATAACCTCATTATTTAAAGTATCGCTGTAAAGTTTGTAATAATTTTTCATTTTTTTAACTCCTTTTATTTAAAAAATAAATCTTTGTCTTCAACCCTTTGTTATTTGGGGTACGACCTGACAAATGCAAGTCGTACCCTTGTTTTATACACTATGCTATTTGATGTTTCTTCTGAATTTTGGAAGTTCGCTATCAAGCACATAGTTAACCTGGCGGATTTTCCATTCAAGATGGCGTCTGTCTGTCATATAAAGCATCGACGGCTCAAATCCAAGATGCGAATCTGCCTCAACAAGCGGAATTGTCTCCTCGGCATTCTTGATCTCATCGCGAAGAAGAGTTTCCATATCATCAAACAATTTTGCAAGCTTTTCTCTGTCATTTTCAACCCTGATTTGACTCTTGTATAAGAACCACTGTTTCGAGCGAATACCGGTCAAAACTGTGCGCCACAAGAATTTGCCAAGGTTAATCAGTTTAAGCAGCTTGTCATTCTTGTTTTCAATTTCCTCAAGCATTTCGATACCCTTAAGAAGCAAATTGCTCATCTCGGTAAGTCTCTCGATTTCATGAGGAACTCTTATTCCCTCAAGGGTCTGATAATAATAGTGTGAAGGCTTATATTCGGGTTTGCAAATTCCGCTTCCAAATATCGCTCCATCGTCGTTAGGCAATATACATATATTCTCGAGGTTGAAGGGATACGACGGGCCTGTGCGGAATGCACCGTACTGGTCATCATTGTCAGGAGTATAAAGACGGATGGAATCACTCCACAAATCCAAAGCCTTGGTAACAGTATCTGTATTTTCGAAACCATATTCCGAACCAACAATTTTACTTAAAACTTCGTTCATATCCTCATACGGAGTCCAGAACGACCACTTTCCAAGCTTACTTATAATCGACGGGGTAAAGCCGTAGTGATGCCCTTCCATAATACCGCAAAGTCCCCAATCCTCATTTGCTTTTCGCATTGCCTCATATCTGCGCATCCACTGCTGTGGGAACGGTTCGTAAGGCGCTGTACCAAAGTCCCATGTTCTGCCGCCTGAATTGGTCATACTGTAAAGTCTGATGCCACGTTTCTTGGCAGCTCTTGCTTCGCTTGCAAAATACTTGCCGGGTCCCTCAAACGAAAGGGTATAGTCACAACATCTGCCCGAGCAGGGACCATAGTCGCGCACCTCCGCCATTTCGAAAGTTGCCTGAAGGCTGATATCTGTGGGCAAACTTTCAATAAGTTCAATTCTCAATTCTTCCGGCTGACCACCCCAGTTGTATGTCCAGAATACAATGTCTGCATCTTTGTTATATTTTGTAATGATTTTCTTTATAAAGTTGAGCCATTTATAATAGTCATTGCAAGGGAACCAACCTGCTGTAATTTTTCCTGTCGGAATTCCATCAACTGCCGTGTCGCATCTTCTTCCCGGAGAAACACGCGGGTCACGGCTTGGAAATTCAACAGACTCGCCAACCAAAGTAACGCCTTTAAGTCCCGGACATTCGCGGAAGAGCTTACCGTATGTACCCTCGTAATATTCTTCTGCATCGGGGTCTTCGGGATGGCGTTCGCTGTTTAAATAACTGTATGCATACACATCAAGACCATACTTTGACGCACGTCCAATAAGTTCATTGAAGTCAAGCGGTCCGTATGGGGTCATATTTGCATCGGTTGCAAACACCAAAATCGCGTCTCTGCCCTCGTGTGCAACCCTTGCAAGATAATTGTCGGGATATTCGTCAAGGTAATATGCCGAATGTATCATCTGCGGCGAGAAAAGCGGTCTTTTGCTTACTTCGCCAAATTTTACAACAGGTGCTTTTGCAAATGTCATTACATCCTCAAGGTAATAAAGTCCCTGACCTGCGCCTCTTTCGTCGTGACCTATAACCTTTATGCCTGTTTCGTCAGTCTTAATCAAAAATCCACGATATGATGCAGCATCGCCTAAATCAGCGCCGCAATTTTCTGCCAAATCCACTGTTATTTCTGCTTTTTCGCTCAAATCAACTACTTTTGCATCAATCGACATTGATGTCTTTAAAAAGTCTGCAAAATCAAGTGCCGCTGTGCGAAGAGTCTCGCCATTTCCTGCTGCGATTGTTACTTTTTCAGGGATTTGATACTCTCCCTCATTTGCCTTTCTTGAAAAATCGCGGATATCCGCTTCGTGAATACACAAAAGTTGTTTTTGAAAGTCATATCTTTGCTCTTTTTTCATTGTCTTTGCCCCTTGTTTTCTGATATGTTTTTATATAATAACTTTTATTCTTTTTTAAAACAACAATCTGAACAATGCCTCTTCCATGGTGTCGCCACTTATAGTAAATGTATGTCCGTCCAAAATCTTTATGTATGGCCTGCCGAGCGAATTTGGGAGTTCACGTCTTTCAACAAGCTCCACCTTTAATTCAACCGGGGTCTTTACCTTAAACGGTTTTACATTTTCAAAATTCTTTACCGCCTCTATTGCCTTCTCGTATATCAGCTTGTGTGCCTTTTCTTTGGGTAAAAGAACTGCACCCTCGATATCCAGCGCCTTTTTGACTTCGGCTGTAACAATACCCGGAATGATCGCCTTTGCTTCGGCACAAACCTTATCATCGCCACTGACCATAATCACCGGTTTGCCTTTTTCGCCCAATATGGCGGCGTCAATCAGCATCTCGCCTGCTTTTTCGCCATTTACAAAAACATTCTCAAAATTCAAACTGCTGTATGTATGTTCAAGCACTGCACCCTCCTGACCTGCCATAGCATGATAGCCAAGAAAAATCACAGCGTCAAAATCTTCAATTTCAAGAAAACGCATATCTCTGTGAACTCCACAAATATATCCGTCAACATCACTCGTTGCGTTTTCCCAATCAAGTGTATAGCTTCCGCCATGAGTGTCTCTTACATAAATCTTATCCACGCCTGCTGCCCTAAGACCTTTAACGCAGGCATTTATATCTTCGGTCATAAATTTTCTTCCCTCGTCAAAACGCGAGTTTGTTGGAAGAACCTGCTCCTTTGTATAAATTCCGCTTATACCCTCAATGTCTACCATTACAAAAACATTCATTTTAAATTCTCCTTGTCAGTCATATTAAAAAATACAAAAATCTAACTAATGAGGTGTAAATCACATTACACCTCATTAGTTTATATTTTTTGTTACATAGAAGCACTCTTTGTCACAGTGCTTCCCCCCATCTCAGCTCCGCCCTGGGGGCTTCCTGGAAGGTCAAAAGTAACGGTTTTTGTTTTTCCTGAAGTCTTAAGCACTACATTAAGTGTAGCTGCTTCTGCCTTGGGATTTGAAGCCGAAACTTCGTAGCCCGAAGCAGTCTTTTTAATCATCACGATACAGGGTCTGTCCACAGTAACGGTAACATCGCCAATCGAAACAGTTCCCTTTTTGTAGAATACCGCAGCACCAACCTTCAGGTCTTTGTGATAAACAGCCTGAATATCATCGGTATTCGAAACAACCTGAATGGGAATATCAGCTGCATAAGCAGACAAATTATTCTTTGTTATTTCAGGAATAGTAATATAGGCATATGACTCTCTTCTTGGCTGATTACCATGATCAAGCCAAAGTGCAAACATATCGTTTGTTATGTCATTAGTATTTGAGCTTGTACCCTCAATATCAGTCCACTTGCCTGTTACCGACTCGTCCTTGACCGTTACAGCAGTCGCGGTCGGGAATACATAGCCAATGTTGTTCTGAAGAACAGTACTTACATTCTGATATTCAGTAGTACCTTTTTCTTTCTTAAGCTCACCATTTACATAAAGCTCGCCAAGTCTGAAACGCTGGTCAACAGTTGTTGCAACACCATTTTCGGCAGATGTAATGCCGCTGCCAAGTGAAACATATTCATCATCAAAGAAGAACATTGCCTTTTTAGCCTCGGTCATTCTGTACGAAAGCTCCATAGCAGTTGCACCATAAGTTCCGTTTGAAACACCACCTACAAAATCCGAGTTCTGTGACCAGATTCGGCTTCCTGCTTTGAGTGTATAAAGAACATCCGAGGTGGTTGTTCCCGGAATTTTGGTCCAGTCCCAAAGAACGGGGCTTCCAAACTGTAGATCACCCGCTTTTGACATAAACACCGATCCAAATCCAATGTTTTGTCCTTTGTAGTTGCTGGAGTTGGACTGTTCAGCAACACCGGTACGTTCTGAAACCATCAACTCAGACACACTGTAATTTGAACGGTTGTGTACCATATAATCCGAGCACCAGAAATACCGGTTTCCAATAACCGGGGGGGCTGATGCATACTTGCCCTTTGAATCTGTCAGGTATTTATAAAATTCCTGAAGTTCTTCCACTCTTCCCTCAGGATATACGTCAATCAACTGCTTGATAGCATCGGCAGCAGAGTCAGGTTTTGTACTCGGTCCGCTGTGTTCATAAGAAATTGTGCGCCCTGCAATGTTAAGCGAAACATCAAGTCCCCACTTTTCCCAGCGATATCCTTCAAGAATACGTTCCTGCAACAATTCATAAACCTCTTTATCCTCTAATGCTGTTCCTCTGAATTTGGAAAAAAATTCAAGCGGGTCAGCTATAAGGGAGGTTCCGTAACTGTTGAGGTATTGATTTCCGTGCTGATGATGGCTGTAGTCTGCCTGAATACCTTCTTTTGAGGGGTCAGTCGCAATCTCAATTTCCTGCTTTGTGCGGTCAAGCGATTTTTTGATTTTGTCATAATCATGTGTAATAAGCCCATCAATAATACCCTGCGTTGTGTACCATGTCAGGTTTGCACCTGTCAGGTTCTCGGGGTACTTTCTCATATCCATATGGTCACAAAGATATTCAAGAAGCTTTTCAATCTGTTCATCGCCTAAAACATTCTCGCCCATAACAATAATGTGCATCAATGTTAGCTGCTGCCCAATCGAATCCATCCACCATGACGTCCAGCTGCTGTTTGAGAAGTTTACACTTGTTCCGTTTTCATCAAGCGGAGGTGGATTGTTTGTATACCAAGCATCAACAAGAAGGTTGAGTATGTCTGCATTTGACATTCCGTTTCTCTCAAAAACCAAGCCGTTTATGTGACAACCCATCATAACTGCAAGTCTGGTATAATGCTCACTTGCAGTTTTTGTCCTGTTTATCAGTTCGTCGTCATAGACAACATCTGTAAACTTGCCTGTTTCAAAATCAAGCTTGCTAAGATAGTCGTTACAGTGTGAAATTCCATATGAGTCCCAGTTGTCATAAAAATCGTCAAAAAATCTTTTTGTTACAAGGTCAAAATCTGAATCTTGCCATTCGCTTGCAAAAGCAGACATTGGTACTGTGCTCAGCATAAATGCTGCAAGGCACAAAATGCACAATATTTTTTTCAAAATAGATTTCATCGCTTTGCAATCCTTTCTTCATTACAAATTCCCGTCAAGGCGACGACTTGGCGCCGCCTTGGGGATTTTTTTAGATAATTGTTGTAATGGTATCGCCGCCATAATCAAGAGTTTCTTCGTTAATTCCGGGAAGCTTCATCTTGACAGTCTTTACCTTTCCGTTTTCGGTAATTATTACATTAAGAGTGGTTCCATGGTTGTAGGGATTGCTTGCCGAAATCGAAAGCTTGCCGTCAACATGCTTTATAAGAAGCATCGAAGGTGCATCCACCTTTACAACCATACCGTTGGGGAAGGTCACACTTCCGCTTTCGAAAAATGTTGCAAAAGCAATATCATCCGTCTTGTGATAAGCCGCATGAATTTTGGTTGTGTTTGCAACAACACTTACCGGCGGATTTGCCGCATATTCAGCAAGAATCTCGGGTGTAGTGTTTATAAGTGCCATAACTTCATACGTATCACTTGCAGGTCTTTTGCCATGCGGAATATAAAGCGCAAACATATCCTGTTTTTGCTCTATTTCCTCGCCATAATTCGGTGCGCCATTCTGTCTTATTTTGCGCGTGTTGTCCATGCTTCGTGAAACCTGAGTTCTGTTCTTGATACATACATCATCAGCTTTGGGGAAGTAATATCCGTTTCCGCCGTGGAAAACGGTCTTTACATTGCTGTACTGCTTTTCGCCGCGCGGAATCTGTACGCCGTTGATATACACCTCGCCGTCAAGCTTTTCCTGCTCGATTGTGGTGTTTATATCCGCCCAATGCGATGATTTGATGTCCGAACCAATCGAGAGATAGCCCTCATCAAATACAAACCACGATTTTTTTGCCGAGGTTCCCATTTCTTCGTTCATCTTAAACGACATCGAAGCAAAGTATCCATCTGTTACACCTCCACAAAACTGCTCCTTTGGAGCAGAAACTGATGATGAGTTTCTCCACTCGTATATATTCTTTGCAGTTGTAACACCGTTGTAAAGTGTCCAGTCCATAAACGGATTTGCCGCTACATTAAGGGTCTTGCCGTCATCAACCTGAGTTGTGCCGTTGTGTCCCCAGAATGTCTTGTAGGACTCGTCTCCGTTAAACTCCATTGCGGCGGTGCGTGTAGATTTTCCACGTATCCAAAGCGACCATGTCTTGCGGTGAACAGCAAGAGAGTCCGAACGGAAGAAGTATTTTGACTCTTCGTAAGGCAAATACATCGGAGATGCTTCAGGCAACAGACTTCTTATTGCCGTCAGTATTTCTTCCTGTCTTTCAGGAAAAAATGGATAAAACCTGCAAAGGATATTTCTAATCTCAAGTGAGGTGTGCTCAATCATAGAGGCTGCATCTCTTCCATAGAACCAGTTTGCCGCACGCTCGCTTCTTGAAAGATAACTGGAAGCAAGTGCTGCAAACAACAGATTTTCGGCACCTTCAAACATTTTTACATATTTTGTACCCTCAAGGAAGGTTGCTAAAAGAGATGTCTCTGTCATCGACTCTGTCGCATAAGACATATAAAGTGTCGGGCCGTGCATGTGGTAGCCGCCGTCAGGCTGTGTCATTTCGCTGGTATTGGCCATTTGAGCAGTCTTATGCTTAAGACCCGCCAGAATCGAAAGTTCATTCATACGGTTGATGCCGTAAAGAAGAATTTCCTCATCCTTCAAAATTGCACCGCGAAGAACAGCCTGCATCGCGTACCAAACTGCGTTTGTACCTGTGTTCCAATCGTCAATAATCTCGTACGGCATATAAAGCATAACCTCAGCAAAGCCTTTAAGGATTTCCTCGGGAAGCTCGTCATACATCATCATAATAACCTGAGTCCAGGTTTTAAACGGAGCAATCGTCCATGACCAGAAGTTTCCGCCGTTTTCTTTGTGCCAGGGATCCGAAAATCCAAATCTGTGCGAGCGGAGATTAATCTGATTCTGCATAATTTCGATGATAACCTGCTTTATCTCGGGGCTTTTGTAGTACTTGCAGCCCTCGTAATTATACGCCGTTGCAAGACACTGCGCAAAACGCGAGGTTCTTGACGACGAAAGTCCGGTAATACCGCTGTAGGTATCATAGTCAAAGCCCTCAAAACGACCGTTGCCAATATATCCGTCAAGATAATGCATCTCGTTTTCGATTGTATTAAGAGCAGTAGTAATACTGTACTTACCATAATAACCGCTGATATTGTTGAGGATAATCTCTAAATCGTCCATACCGGTTCGGTCATAAGGCTTGTAAGGGGACTGCTGTTCTACAAATTTAATCAAATCATCCATTGTTTTGACGTTTTTGGCAGTGATAGTATCGGTTTCAAGACCGGTGCCATAACCTGTCTCAAATTCTTTCATCGTTTCTTCGTAAAGCGCTTCGAAGTAGGCGTCATCCATAACAATCTCTTCTTCAAGTTGTTCTTCCTCTTCAAGAATCTCCTCCTCGGCGAAAACGCCGAGAAGAGATGTTGAAAGAAGTGCGAAGCAAAGAAGCAAACTTAAAAATCGTCTGAATTTTTTCATTCTGTCGCCTCCTATTCGTAAATGTAGAAGGTATAATGAGCAATAGCATTATGCTCAACTATAACAAGCAGAACGTCCTGACCTTTTTGGGTCGAAACATAGTTTGGAAGGTCAACAATACTTCCTGCCTCCGCCTTGCCGCTGTTTACATAGAATACATTGAAATATGTTCCACCAAGCTGAACCAGGTTGCGGAATGCCTCAACACTTGGGTCAGCAGATTTTGATGCATCATATGTTACATATCCATAACTTTCGTAGAAGCTTTCAAGATAACCAACTGTTGTGCGGTTGCCCGAGAACAGTGTTGTGTTTCCATCAACTATACCATGCAAAATTTTTGGTGCATCAAGGTCAAAGCGTCTGCCAAAGTACATAATTTCGTTGTCATTGTCAATCTGGAACCAAATGATATCACCAACCGCAATATCCTCCAGAAGTGCATATTCGTCGTCTGAAAGTTGTGATTTGAGTTCATTAAGAGGTCTTGTCTCATAGATAAGAATGCTGCCGGCTTTCATAAGCTCAAATTCATATACAAGCTCACCTTTGGCACCTATTTTGAGATACTTATTTACAACAAGCTGATAGTTTGGATTGTCAGGCACAGAGCCTGCGAACTGATATTCAAAAATAATTGCGCTTGCCTCACCAGTCGGACCGCAGTCATACGCTGCTGTATTTCTTTGACCGGTACCATAAATAGAATCCAAAACATCGCGTCTTACAACATTAAACTGATTTTCATCAACTCCACCGTTTGTGAGTGCAGGAGGAATTGTGAATATTAGAGTTGCGTTTCCTGCTCGGTACTCACGAACCTCGTTGCCAAACACATAGTCATGAGCTGAACGGTGGTATCTTTGCTTAAGCGGAAAGCTTTTATGCGGAGCATTCTCGTTTTGGCCCTCGCTTGAACCTTCGTATGCAGTATAAATTGAATGAAGGTGACCATCCTCGTCAATTCTGTACTTGACAAGCTGACAAAGTGTTGCATTGCTGTCATACAGTTCAAGAACAGTAGCACTCAGGTATGCACGTGCAGCGTCACCGCTTGTGTATTTTACACCGTCAATACGCACACCATTTGGTGCTTCATAAACCTCCACAGACTCGCCCGAGGTATAGAATTTTGCTTTTACACCGCTTGAAAAAGCGCTTTCCATATTGGCAACTTCCAAAAGCATACCATAGTTGTAATCACTTGTTGCCACTGCATTAAAGATTGCAAGTCTTCCCAAAAAGTCAAGGCTGTAGGTACCCTGCACACCCATCGACGGGATGTCGCCCTTTGTAATCTTTGCCTGACGGATAAAGTCCGAAGCAATCATATCACGATCGTTGATTGTCCAGATATTTTTTGATGTTTTTGTCAATTTGCCTGTTATCTTCTCGCGGTTTATCTTAAGCGAAAGATAATTTACGCTTGCGCCCTTCGGGCTCTTTGCATAGGCAACAAGGTCTTCTCCGACAATCTGCCCAATTTCTGCCGGTTTGCCGTCAATCTCTATGTCAAGAATAAGGTCATTTGATGCCGGCTTAAGCTGGAGATAATCACCCGGTTCAAATTTGTCCTGAAGTATCATCAAATCACCCGAGGGTATTGCCGAAGCATGAAGATACTTATATTCCAGGATTTTGATAACATCATAAACTTTGTCTTCGTCTGTATCAATAAGAGTAACTTCGCCCAGGTCAAAGTTGAAAATGCTCTTTTCAAACTGCGAGCCTGCAAATGCACCATTGTAAAGCACATAGCTTGTTGGCGAAACTTTTACTTCGCGTTCTCTGCCGTTGTCGTCTGTGTAGTAAAGTTTCTTGCCATCATAGCAATTTTTTTCGAGATTAAGTGAGTTAAGTTCAAGAACTCTCTCGTCTATCTTCTTTGCAAGCGAGATTATTCTGGGAGCATTCTTGTCCTTGTATGATACAAAAGCAATACAGTTGTAGCCAAGAAAATCATAGGTATTTTCGAGGTCTGTAAAATATGCAACATCGTTAATCTCTATCTGACCTTCCGCACAAGCAGTTGTTCTGCCAAGTGACGCAACTTCGGTTGATGTTACAAGTCCCTTAAGCTCGTAAACCTGCCAAAGATAGTTGAAAAGTGTTGTGTCCTTGTTGTAGGTAAAGCTTGTTCCGTTGCTTGTGTAGGTAACATCAATAACATTGCTCTTGAGCATATTGTAGAGAAGTACAACAGCATTTTCGTATGTTATGCCGTCACCATTTCTTGGAACATTAAGTGCTTTAACAAAATGATAGTGATTGATAGTAGTATCTGTAACACCCAAAGCCTTGAGAGCAAGTGCTTTTGTGTGTTCGTACATTATTTCGGTATCGGGTTCAAAATAACCTGCTCTTACACCTGAAACAAGACCTACATTATAGGCCGTTGTGATTGAATCATAGTAGGGATGGTTTCTCATTACATCCGCAAACGCACGAGCTTCCTGGTCAATCGTACCAAGGTTGAGTGCGCGTGCATACATATCAACAAACAATCCACGGCTTACATTCTTTGTAATATCCTCAGGCACGTCGTTTGAGATACCCAAAGCAGAAAGAAAGTTTATCGCCTCGATATATTCAACACTTGGCTCATATTCGGTGAGTGGGGCAGCGGTTGTCACCACTGCCTCCTCTGCCATTACGGCAGGAGCACCAAGACTAAGAACCAGGCTGAAAGCCATGATGCAGGACAAAAGTCTTGCAACAAAGCTTGATTTAAAACTGTTTCTCATATATTTGTCCTCCATAAAACCTTATGATATTTTCAAAAGCTCATAAGCAATTTTTGCCGCCATAGCTCTTGTAACTGCCTGCTTGGGTGCAAATGTTCCGTCACCCATACCATTGATAATACCAAGTCCGGTAAGGTTTTTTATACTTTCTGTTGCAAAGCTTGATATACTTTCCGCATCAGAGAAAGCAGCGCCGGTTGAAGATGCAGTAGTTGAAAGATTTGCTGCCTGCATAGCTCTGTATGTCATAACTGCCATTTCTTCTCTTGAAATTCTGTTGTTGGGGTTGAATGCTGTTGCAGACGCCCCTGTAACAATACCCTTTGCTGTTGCAATCTTTACAATATCAAAGAACCATTCATCCTGAGGCACATCAGCAAATGTAAGTTCGATTTCATCATTTGATGAAATTCCGAGTGTTCTGAGCATAATAGCAAGGAACTCTGCACGGGTAATGGATGCTTCAGGAGCAAACGAACCGTCTGTGTAACCCTTGATGATGCCCATCTCAGAACATTTTGCAATGTAGTCTGATGCCCAGTGGCTGCTCTTTACATCCTTAAAGTTGCCCGAAGCAGTGCTCTGACCGCCTGCAGATTCGTTTGTGTTGGATGAATCTGCGAAGTTGCCGCCAAATGAGGGTGATGGTGTGCCACCGCCGCCACCGCCGGCACCGCCTCCGCCACCTCCGCCGCCGCCAAGGCCGGGAGTTTCGGGAACGGGATCTTTAATTGCTGCAGCAGTTGCCACAAGTGTGGGGAATTCGCTGCGGAACTCAGCAATGCTTGCAAATGTATCTGCAAATATTGCTTTGTGAAGCTGTGTCTTTTGGTTTGGTGTAAGTGCTGCATAAGATCCTGCAAGATCAACACCAAGTTGTGCATTTTGAGCCGCAAGGATAAGATCCATATCTTCCCATGCGCCAAGATTTACACTCTGGAGTGCAACCTCTTTGTCAAATGCGTCACACATATCATTAACAGCATCATCAAATGCGTCTACATCATGCTCACTTGGCATAGTGTTGGTGTTAAGAACCAATTTATTTCCTGTAACATCTTCCTTTGATGCCTCCAGAAGTGCTGTCTTAACAGCAGTCATAAAGGTTTCTTTATTCTCGCTGTTTAAGTTGATAGCAAAACCGTATTCATTATCCAAGTCAAAATTATACAAATCGTTGTGTTCGCTGAGAACACCAGCAAGTTTTTCGGTTGTTGCGCCTTCAAATGCTGTTATTGATTC
>JAZNKA010000065.1:0-2765 GCA_045578305.1 Clostridia bacterium
CAGATGTGCTTTTTTTCTGGAGCGGATTACGGGGATCGAACCCGCCACCTCAACCTTGGCAAGGTTGCGCTCTACCAAATGAGCTAAATCCGCATTAACATTAATATTATAGCATAAAAGGGAAGAAAAGTCAATAGAAAATGAAATTTTCGTGCGTGTTATTGTAAAAAAGCCGATCCGTTCGGATCGGCTTCTTTTTTGACGTGAGTCGGCAAAAAGGTGCCTCAAAAGCATATTAATCCCTTTCGCGCTGATCTTCACCGCAAACTATACATTTCTCATTTTGAAATTGGTGAGAGGGCATTCCCTTGCTTATGCGTATGCGCGAGACCTCCTCGCCGCATTCTGTGCAATAAAGAACGATCTCGTATGAGCCCTCCGCGGTGCAGGTGGGAGCGATCTCGTTCTCTACAACGCGGGTCAATTCGGGATGGGTGTGCGGTTTATGATACAATACCGCTATTATTGCACAAGCCGACAATAAGACGATCAAACAGCTCGACAGCCAATGCAGACTTTTCTTCTTTCGAACCAAAGGCTTTGCATCTTCTGCGGTCTCTTTAACTTCAGAAATGTCTGATTCGCCTTCGTGATCATCGTTCAGCAGATAGTCCGCGGTCACGCCAAACAGCTTGCTGATCTGCAGAATATTTTGCGCATCCGGAAGTGCCGTCCCGTTTTCCCAACGGCTGATCGCTTGGCGCGATACGTCGAGCTTCTCCGCAAAATCTTCTTGCGACCAACCGTTTTCTTTTCTGAGCGTGATTAGTTTGTCTGACAATTTCATAATAAAACCTCCTTGATCTGGTGAGTTCATTATAGCAAAATCAGCTTCAAAATACCACCGCATCAACTTTACAATTCCGCAACAAGAGTTTACAAAGTGTGGGATTATTGATTTGGGGTTTCATTATAGCATATTACAAAGGGAAAGTCAATAAGAATGATCCCCGGAATTTCGCGCGTTGCACGAATATTCGCTCGCTCTCCGCCTGGCAAGCGAGCTTGCCGATCTCCGAGCGGCGAATGCGGACCGGATTCGGCTACATTGTGATTCCCAATGCAGTCAGATGAAAAAGTGAAGAGAAGTGCGCCCGATTTTGCTTGAAACGCCGAGCGCGGTTAGATGAGGGGTGGCGCCTCCAAAAAGAAAAGCACTGCATTGTAGTGCCTGCGATAAAGCAGATGCGCCAAGATTTTCTTATAACAACTAATAGTTGACATATTAGATGTTGACTTATGGAAAATATTGTGCTATAATAAAAGTACAAAATTGATACTTAAAGGAGGTGGACAAAATGACAAACTTAACACTGATAAAATCAATTGCCGTTTTGTCCGCAAACTAACTTATATTGTTACGTCTTGACTTAATGCTCTTGATTTTATCGAGAGCATTTTATTTTTTGAGAAAGAGGTAACAAAATGAAAGAAATCATTACAATTCAAATCAGCAAATTCTTAACTAACGAACTTGTGGAACAAATTGCTCAAAGTCAATGGAAAGCATTAACCCCACAGCTTACAAACCGATTGAGACAGTATATCTTCGACGAGCTTGTCAATAGCAACAATTGCTTTGGGGTAATTGCCACCACTGCAAAAAATCAAGTCATCGGCAGAATTCATTGCGTGAAAAATGAAAACAATCCTCATCTTTGGTATTATGGTGACTTGTTTGTAATTTCGGAATACAGAAGAAGAGGAATAGCAAAACAAATGATTCACGCGGCGACAAATCACTTATCTGAAATGGGAGCAACAACACTTCGGTGTTATGTCAAGCCCGACAACATTCCAAGTCGCAACCTTCAAATGTCATTATGTTTTTTAGAAAAGCCATTTGAATCGTTTAATGATTTCACAAATGACGGTGAAATCATGTATGAATTAGACATTCCAAATTCTTTAACTATTATCCCAGCAACAAAAAACGAGGCATATTTTGTGAGAATTCTTTTTGCACAAAACAAAGATATTTTGAATTCCGGAAATATATCTCTAAGCGAATGGAGGGAAATTCTTTCTGTCGAAGATCCGGATGAAAAGCATTTTTTAGTATGCAAGGGTGCAATGCCTATTGCTTACATGAAAATTAATGGATTGCTGAATACAGATATAGCATGGGTATCTATGTTATTTGTTGCAAAAGATTTCCAACGCCAAGGGATTGGATCTTTTGCACTGAATTATGCGGAGCAATATGTTAAGGGGCTCGGATTTAATACGATTAATATTCAAACCGATAAAGAAAATATCGCAGCTATAAATTGTTATTCCAATTCTGGATATCACATTTATGAGCAAAATTCAAAAATCAAGTTTAGTAAACTGCTATAAGTGCTTTTATTCCCCCATACGCGAGGCTTCGCTTTTGTGTCCACATAAGCAGTGCTTGTCAGGAAAATTGACAAGCCACATATGAACATATAAAAATGCTCATCACCACCCGACAGTATGCAAAAGGAGTACGAACAAATCATCCGTACTCCTTTTGTGTTTCGGCAGGTAAAATCTGCTTTATGGAATGCACCCCTTCGCAGTGCTTTTCTTTTTGGCATGTGTTGACAAAAAAGATGCCATTCAATTTTATCTGTTGGCATTAAAAATTTCAAAATTCTCGCAGAAAAAAGAAAGTTTTCCGTCTTCATAATCGTTCACAAAGAATCGTGAATCCTTTTGATAACCGCGTGAGCTGTAATCCAATATTTCAAATCCGCAAATTTGGAAGGGATATGATATGTCCGACATTTTCAACTTAGAAA
>JAZNKA010000066.1:0-2997 GCA_045578305.1 Clostridia bacterium
CCAAGGCACGCGCTTAGGTTTACGGCAGTTGTGGTCTTTCCCACACCGCCCTTTTGGTTGGCAATTGCAATTACTTTTCCCATTTTACAGCCTTTCCTGATTCCAGATTTCTTCTTTTATATATAATACCACCTTTTTTGCCAAAACTCAATATTTTTTTGAAATAAATTGAAAAAACACTTCCTCCAAATTGAAAGAAGTGTTTCACATGAAACAATTTGTCGTTTTTCTGTCTTATTTTGCCGAAACCAGATTTTTTATCCACTTTTTGCTTCTGAAAAGACGGATTGAAAGAATTACTTTTACAAATTCTTCAATCATCAAAACCATATAAATTTGCGTGATAGGAAGCTTTAAAACAAGTCCTGCAAAACACACGCACGGCACACCAACCAGCCATACCGACCCTATATCAATAAGCGCTGCGCCCTTTGGGTCACCGCCGTTTCGGAAAATGCCGACAATAAACAAAAAGGTAAGAGACTTGACATTCATCAGGATTGCCATCAAAAAGAGCACATCAAGTGCATCGTTGTAAAGCGCAGGTGCAACATCATAAGGGATCAGCACGAGCGGTCTTACAAACACAAACGCTGCCGACACCAAAAGCGAAAACACCGTGTTTAAAATGCAAAGTTTCTTCGAAACCGAATAAGCTTTTTCGTATTCGCCGCTGCCAATCATCTTGCCCACCATAATTCCGGTGGCATTGCCGCCGCCATGAAAAAACACAAGAAGCAACCGTTCTATATTTGAAACAATTACCATTATAACCGTTGCCTCGGTGCTGATTTGAGAAAACACCCACGAATAAACAGTCGTACCAAGCGCCCAGGCACCCTCGTTTAATATTACAGGGATTGCCGCCTTAAAATATCCGCCAATCATATCCTTTGGGATGGAAAAAAGCTCTTTGAGTGGGGCGGACTGTATGTATTTTTTCGCATAAACTGCAACAAGAATAATCGAAAGTTCGACCGCACGAGCGATTATCGTCGCAACTGCCGCACCTTCCACGCCCATGGCAGGGATTGCCCCAAAGCCAAATATAAGCAATTGATTTGCAACAAGATTTACCAAAAGGCCTATTGCACGCGAGATAAACGAAAGATTTGCCTTTTCGCTGCAGCAAAGGCTTATGTCATAAGCCGAGGTAAGGCCCGAAAACACATACGAAAAGCCAGCTATCCGAAGATACTTAGCGCCATACTCGACCACAAGCGCGTCACGCCTGAAAATTTTTATAATAACCTCGGGGCACAGGATAGCGGGGACAGCAAAAATAATGGTTGCAAAAACCACAAGCATAATGTTGAGTCCCAAAACCTTTCTCATCCGCCCGAAGTTTTTTGCGCCCCAGTACTGCGAGGCAAAAACACCCGCACCACCGCACACGCCAAACGACACAACCGCAAACAAAAAGAACCATTGGTTTGCACTGCCGACCCCGGCAATAACATCCTCTCCAAAGCCGCCAAGCATAACGCTGTCCAACAGATTGATAAACGCCGCAATCAGCTCTTTAAGCGCCATCGGTATCATAAGCCAGAAAAAACTCTTGTATATCGACTTCACCAAATTACCCTCTCTCAAATTTACATATTTTTCCAGTTTTTAGCATTATATGCCCTTCATCGTAAGTGAAATACGCTTTTTGGCAACATCGACATCCAAGACTTTGACCTTTACAATATCACCAATTGCCACCACATCCATCGGATGTTTCACAAACCGGTCGCTAAGCTGCGAAATATGCACCAGACCGTCCTGATGCACGCCGATATCCACAAATGCACCAAAGTCAATTACATTGCGGACTGTTCCCGTCAGAATCATATCGGGTTTCAAGTCCTCCATTGACATAACATCTTCGCGCAGCAAGGGCTGTTCGACCGAATCACGCGGGTCTCTGCCGGGTTTTTTGATTTCGGCAACAATGTCCTTAAGCGTCGGCACACCAACCCCCAGCTTTTCCGCAAGCTTGTCAATCGACAATTCTTTGACTCTTTCGTCAATATCGCCGATTTTGCCGTTTTCTATATCTTCTTTGCTGTAACCAAGCTCTGCAATCAAACCCTCTGCCGCCGCATAGGATTCGGGGTGGACAGAGGTGTTGTCAAACACATTTTTTGCGCCGGGAATCCGCAAAAATCCTGCGCACTGTTCAAATGCTTTGGGTCCAAGCTTTGCCACCTTTTTAAGCTGAGTGCGGTTTGCAAAGCTGCCCTCTTCCTCGCGGTATTTGACAATATTTTCGGCAATGGTTTTGCTTATGCCCGATATATAGCCAAGAAGCTGTGCCGATGCAGTATTAAGGTCGACGCCGACGCTGTTTACCGCATCCTCGACCACGCCGCCCAAAACTTCGTCAAGGCGTTTTTGATTCATATCGTGCTGATACTGACCAACGCCGATTGCTGCCGGCTCGATTTTTACAAGCTCGGCAAGCGGGTCCTGAACACGCCTTGCGATCGAAATTGCGCTTCGCTGCGTCACATCAAAATCAGGGAATTCTGCCGCCGCAAGCTTTGATGCTGAATAAACCGATGCCCCTGCCTCGTTTGTCATTATATATTTGATAGTTCTGCCTGAAAGCTCTTTTATTAGTCCCGAAACAAAAATCTCGGTTTCTTTTGATGCCGTTCCGTTGCCTATTGACACAAGTGTTATGTTGTGCTTTTCGATAAGCTTTTTAAGAAGAGTCTTTGCCGCCTCGCGCTGAGCATCAGAATGTGTGATATAAATAACCCCTGTGTCCAGAACTCTGCCGGTCTGGTCAACAACGCCCACCTTGCAGCCTGTGCGGTATCCCGGGTCAAGACCAAGAACAACCTGTCCACGGATTGGCGGCTGCATAAGAAGATTTTTCAGATTTTCGCGGAAAACCTGCATCGCCTGCTCGTGCGCTATGTCGGTAAGTTCATTTCTTACCTCGCGTTCTATCGCCGGCTGAATAAGTCTTGCATAAGCATCTTCAATCGCTCTTTCGACATATTC
>JAZNKA010000067.1:0-55873 GCA_045578305.1 Clostridia bacterium
TATGTTGGCTTTATGCCGGTAATTCCGCAAAACGCTGCAGGCTGGCGGATAGACCCGCCGGTATCACTGCCAAGTGCTGCCGCGCAAAGACCTGCTGCAACAGCTGTCGCGCTGCCGCCCGACGAGCCACCGGGGACACAGTCGGTATTAAACGGATTTTTCGGCTTTGCAAAAGCTGAGGTTTGTGACGAACCGCCCATTGCAAATTCATCCATAGAGGTTTTTCCAAGCGGAACAAAGCCCTGTTTTTCGAGTTTTTCGATAACGGTTGCATTATACGGCGGCTTGTAATCGCCCAGCATTTTTGACGAACAGGTGGTTTTTATGTCCTTGGTACAGATATTATCCTTTATTGCCAGGGGAATACCGGTCAAAGGTGCAGAATTTCCACTTGCTATCATCTGGTCGGCAAGCTGTGCCGCACGGATTGCTTCGTCTTCGCATACAGTGTTGAATGCGCCAAGGTCAGAATTTGCCGATATATTTTTGAGGTATTCTCGGGTCAGCTCGACAGAAGAGATTTCTTTTTTGTCAAGCTGTTTTCGTAAAGTTGAAATTGTATTCATAAAAGCTCTCCTTTTAGTCCACTATTTTGGGAACAACAAACTGATTTTCGATTGTCCGGGGTCCGTTTTTGACAATACCCTGCATATTTTCAAAAGTTTCGGTTTTGTCTTCACGAAGTGAAGAAAACGGCACGGCGTTGCTTGTGTCAATGGGATTATACTCAAAATCCGAGTCACCAATGGTGTCCATAAGTTTTATGATATCGGTCATTTCTTTGCCGTATTCAGCCAGTTCTTCGTCTGAAAGATAGAGCTTTGAAAGCTCGCACAAAAGGTCGAGTTGGTTTTTGCTTATCATATATATCACTTCCCTGTAAAAAGTCTATTCTATATTCTACCATTTTTGCATGAGTTTTGCAACACATATTTTGGGGTATTTTTTAGAAAATACTTGATTAAATTGCAAAAATTATGTATAATGATGAGTGTATTTTGCAATCTTTTAGCTTAAATGGATTGGAGAAGGCTTATGAATACTTTGATTGAATTAAAAAACATAACAAAAACCTTTGATGACCAGCAGGTTTTAAAAGGTATAAACCTTAAAATAAACGAGAACGAGTTTTTGACTCTTCTTGGTCCTTCGGGTTGCGGAAAAACGACCACTCTTCGTATTATTGCAGGCTTTGACGAGGCCGAC
This sequence comes from Clostridia bacterium, assembly GCA_045578305.1. Lineage (GTDB taxonomy): Bacteria > Bacillota > Clostridia > Monoglobales > Monoglobaceae > SIG440. The sequence continues at coordinate 1,207 of JAZNKA010000067.1, forward strand.
AGCGGCGAGCTTTTGTTTGACGGAATTGAAATTTCAAAGCTTCCGCCTTACAAACGTGAGGTAAATACAGTCTTTCAGAAATATGCACTGTTTCCGCATCTTAATGTGGCAGAAAACATCGCGTTTGGACTTAACATAAAAAAGACAGACAAGACTGTGGTTGTGCAAAAGGTGGAAAAAATGCTTGAGCTTGTTGGCTTAAGCGGCTTCGAAAAGCGTGATGTAACATCGCTTTCGGGTGGTCAGCAGCAGCGTGTTGCAATTGCCCGCGCCCTTATAAACGAGCCGAAGGTGCTTCTTTTGGACGAGCCTTTGGGCGCTCTTGATGCAAGACTTCGCAAAGAAATGCAGACCGAACTTAAGAAAATTCAGAAAGAAGTAGGCATCACATTCATTTATGTCACACACGACCAGGAAGAAGCTCTTTCGATGTCTGACACAGTTGTGGTTATGAATGACGGATACATCCAGCAGATAGGCACACCGACCGATGTATATAATGAGCCCGAAAACAGATTTGTTGCAAGCTTTATCGGTGAGTCAAATATAATCGAAGGAACAATGATAAGAGACTGCCTTGTTTCATTTGACGGGTTTGAATTTGAGTGTGTTGATAAGGGATTTAAGGAAAACGAAGAAATTGAAGTGGTTTTAAGACCCGAGGATATAGATATCGTAAAACCCGAAAACGCCAAAATCAAAGGAACGGTAGAAAGCGTTGTATTCAAGGGTGTTCATTATGAAATTATGGTCAGGACCGAGCTTCGCAGCTATATGATACATACTACCGACTTTTTTGAGGTTGGTCTTGATGTGGGTCTTACCTTTGGGCCCGAGGATATCCATGTAATGTGGAAGATGGTTTAATTTTGTTTTAAAAGGTGGGATTTTAAGTGAGATATTTCAAGAATCTCGTCAAACCGTACATAGCGTGGTCGGCTGTTATGATTGTTATACCGATTTTTATGATGCTTTTATATTCAATCACAAACAGCGGCAATTCACTTGTCAACATCCAGTTCACATTCGAGAATTTTAAAAGATTTACCGAGCCTGTGTACCTGAGTGTGTTTGTAAAATCAATCAAACTAGGACTTATTACTGTTGCGATTTGCCTTGTGCTTGGCTATGCCCTTGCATATATAATTGCGCAGTTTAAAGAAAGCACACAGGGGATACTGATACTTCTTGTTACCATACCAATGTGGATAAACATGCTGCTTCGTACCTATGCATGGATAAGCTTGCTTTCGGACAATGGTATTATAAACGCTTTTTTGGATAAGCTTGGCATAGGTCCGATAAAAATGATGTATACGGATTTTGCAGTTATGATTGGACAAATCTGTGACTTTTTGCCGTTTATGATAATCCCGATACATACTTCGCTCAGTAAAATGGACAAATCCTATGTCGAGGCGGCATACGATTTGGGAGCAAACCCCGTGCAGACTTTTTTTAAGGTGGTATTCAAATTGTCCATACCGGGTGTTTTAAACGGTATAATTATGGTATTTTTGTTGTCAATCTCGACATTTGTAATACCAAAGCTTTTGGGTGGAGGTCAGTATGTCCTGATAGGCAACCTGATTGAAAGCCAGTTTGTGTCGGTGGGGGACTGGAATTTCGGCAGTGCCTTGTCGATTGTTCTTGCAGGAATAATCCTTTTTGCAATAAAATGGATGAAGAAGATTGATACAGGAGAGAACTAAATAAAATCTTTAAGACAGAGAGGTGAGTGCTTGTGAGGCGAATTGCCAGACTTTCAAAGGGACTGTATGTGCTTTTGTGTTTTGCGTTTTTTTATACACCGATTTTTGTTACAATGATATTTTCGTTCAATTCGTCAAAGTCATTGACCAAGTTTACGGGATTTTCGCTGAGATGGTATACTCAGCTGATTGAAAATTCCGAAATTATGTCGGCAGTCTGGGTGTCGGTCAGCGTTGCGGCTCTGGCAACAGCGATATCGACTGTTCTTGGAACAATTACCGCTATAGGTCTTTCGAAAAGCCGGAAGATTATCAAGGAATGGCTGACGAATATCAACAATATACCGATAATGAACCCCGAAATTGTGACGGCAATCGGTCTTATGCTTTTGTTTTCGGCAATGAAGTTTGAAAAAGGTTATCTCACAATGCTGCTTGCACATATTTCGTTTTGTACGCCTTATGTGATAACAAGCGTTTATCCAAAGGTGCGTGGGCTTGATGTCAACATAGCGAATGCAGCTATGGATTTGGGTGCAACGCCGTTTCAGGCGCTTACAAAGGTAATAGTGCCTATGATTAAGCCGGGCATAACCGCCGGTATGCTGCTTGCATTTACAATGTCGTTTGATGACTTTGTGATTTCGTATTTTGTCAGTGGCAACGGTGTAATGAATATATCAATGATTGTTTACAATATGACCAAACGGACAAACCCCACAATCAACGCACTTTCGACCATAGTTATTGTGGTTATATTTGTGGCGGTGCTTGTGGTGAATGTTATTCCAAAACTCAAGAATAAGAAAGGCAGGAAGATAAATGAAAAAAATATTTAGTTTTGCAATTTGTATTGTGGCAGTGGCAGTTCTTTTTGGCTGCGGCGGGGAGAAACCTACTCTCAAGGTATACAATGCGGGTGAATATATAGAAACGGCACTCCTTTCGGATTTTGAAAATGAGAATAATTGCAATGTTGTGTATGAAACTTTTGACTCAAATGAGTCTATGTATACAAAAGTTATGAGTGGCGAAAAATATGATATTATTATTCCGTCTGACTATATGATAGAAAGACTTGCCAAAGAGGGCTTTTTGCAGGAAATTGACAAGAACAAACTTTCGAATTACGGCGAAATTATGGACAATGTGTTGTCGCAGCCTTTTGATGCCGAAAACAGATACTCGGTACCGTATTTCTGGGGGTCGGTAGGGATACTTTATGACAGCACCAAGGTTTCGGCAGAAGATTTGAAAGATGGCTGGGAAATTCTTAAAAACCCAAAATACAAAGAAGATATCTATATGTATGATTCCGAGCGTGACTCGTTTATGATTGCTCTCAAAGCACTTGGGTTTTCTCTCAATACACACGACAAAGCCGAGCTTGACAAAGCTTATGAATGGCTGATAGAGCAAAAAGAGATAATGAACCCGATATATGTCGGTGATGAGGTTATTGACAGTATGATTTCGGGCAACAAGGCAATGGCAATTGTGTATTCGGGCGATGCTGCATATATTATGTCCGAAAACCCCGATATGAGATATTTTGAGCCCACGCAGGGGACAAATCTCTGGATTGATGGTATGGTTATTATGAAAGATTCAGAAAATACCGACCTTGCGCACAAATTTATTGATTTTATGACAAGGTCTGAAAATGCAATGGCAAATTCGGAAATGGTCGGATATTCTTCGCCGGTAAAGCCTGTTTTTGAAGAACTTAAAGAAACTGTATACAGTGAAGTCGAGGCGTATGTGCCAAGACAAAACGGTGACAAAGACGAGTTTTTCAGATATCAGGACAGCGAAACAAAAAAATATTGTGCAGAGCTTTGGACAAAGGTTAAGGCACAGTAAGATAAAGAGGAGAAAATCACTTTATGTATATAATTGCAGGGCTTGGCAACCCGGGCCGAAAGTACACGGGGACCAGACATAATATGGGGTTTGAAGCCCTTGATGCTGTTGCGGCAAAGTATAACATTGACATAAAAAAGTCCAAGTTCAATGCTCTTTATGGAGAAGGTACAATCGAGGGCGAAAAGGTTGTACTTATAAAACCGCAGACTTTTATGAATTTAAGCGGTGATGCTGTCAGGGAGTTTAAGAACTGGTATAAGGCCGACAACTCGCAAATAATAATTATATATGATGATGTATCTTTACCTGTCGGGAAAATGCGAATTCGTAAAAAAGGCAGCGCAGGCGGACACAACGGGATGAAGAGTATAATCTATCAGCTTAATTCTGATGAATTTCCAAGAATAAAGCTGGGGGTCGGAAGTCCTGAAAACCCCGATTTTGACCTGGCGGATTATGTGCTTGGAAAGTTTACAAAAGACGAGGTAAAAGTGCTTATACAAACGGCAATAAATACCGCTGATGCAGTTGGTGAGATTATTAGAAACGGCTGCGAAAAGGCAATGTCAAAATTTAATTAAATTTTCAAAAAGGTTTTGAAAAAATGAATGGATTTTTAAGCATTTTGGAAAATCTGGCAGAAGTTGAAGAAATAACAGGGGGCCTCCTTCGCGGAGAGTCCCCTGTAAGTGTTGTCGGGGCATCCGATTCGGCAAGGGTACATTTGGCTTATTGCATTTGTGAAAAGTGCAAGAAGCTACCTCTTTTTGTGACGACAACAGATGCACAGGCACGAATGATTTTTGATGATCTGAGCTATTTTTACAAAGGTAAGTCCCTTTTGTTTTTAAACCGGGATTTGCTTTTTTATGACATAGAAGCATCTGCGACAGATATAAAGAAAAAGCGTCTTGAAACAATAGACAAGCTTGTTCGTTTCCCTTCGGAATATGCCGTTGTCACAACGGTTTCGGCGCTTTTGAGTGCTACTGTGCCAAAAAACGCCTATGCAGAAAAGTCAATAACTTTGAAGATAGGTGACGAAATCGAGTTTGACGATTTGACACAGATAATGGTTGATTTTGGCTACCGCCGCGAGGATATGGTGGAGGGACCCGGGCAGTTCAGCATAAGAGGTGGAATATTTGACTATTTTCCGTTCTTTGGCGATATGCCAGTCAGAATAGAATTCTTTGATTGCGAGGTTGATTCAATAAGACATTTTTCTGTCGAAACCCAGCGTGCAATAGCAGATGACGGTGAAGAGGTTTTGGCAAGGATTACACCTGCCGATGAAATTGTTGCGGACAAGGAAACAAGAGAAAATGTTGTTAAAGTTCTTGAAAAACGCCTTAAAAAACTTGAGGCAAAGGACGAATCCGACGAGAGCATTGAAAAACAAAAAGCTATACTTAAGCGGGATATCGAAAGATTTGAGCAGGGGGTAGCGTTTCCGTCACGGGATAAGTATATTCCTGAAATTTATGGTGATAAAATCCCGACAATTCTTGACTATCTGACCGATAATTATCTCGTTTTTGCAGATGACCCGGCAAGGATATATGAAACGGTAAAAGGAGAAACAAGCAGATTGGGGGAAAATATAAAGGACCTTTTTGAAAGGGGCATTTTGTCAGCAAATAAAGTGTGCTATAGCCTTGATTTTTCGGATGCCGCAAAAAGAATAAAGCAGATGGGAGCGGTAAATCTGTGCCCGCTTTCACACGCCGGCGGCGAACTGAAACCACAGAGGGCGGTAAATGTTTCGGTCAAAAGCCTTACTTCGTATGGCGGTAAACTGGAGTTTTTTTATGATGCGCTCAACTTTTACAAAAAGAATAAGTACAGAATTTTAATTTTGGCAGGAAGTGAATACCGAGCCCAAAACCTTGCAAAGCAGCTTGAAGACGAAGGTGTTTTGTGCAGCTTTTCTGATTCGGTCAAAGAGCTTCCTGAGGAGGGAAGTATTCTTATTGCAAAGGGTGGACTTTGCAGAGGGTTTGAATATCCCCTTATCCGGACTGTTGTAATCAGCGACAAAGAGATTTTTGGTGGGGAACGGCGAAAACGCAGGCGTTTTAAGGTGGACAAAAAGAATAAAATTGACAACTTTACAGACCTTTCTGTAGGGGATTTTGTCGTACATCAGAATCACGGCATAGGACAGTATACCGGAATCGAGCGTTTGACGGTTGAAGGCGCGCAAAAGGATTATCTTAAGATAGTTTATAAGGGCGGGGATTCACTTTATGTTCCTGCTGACCAGCTTAATTTGATTTACAAACACACATCAAATGACGGAGCAAAGGTAAGGCTTAACAGCCTTGGCGGACAGGACTGGAACAGGGCAAAGCAAAAGGTTAGGCAGTCCTGCAGTGATATGGCAAAAGAGCTTGTGGAGCTTTATGCACAGCGTCAGACGATAAAGGGGATTGCATTTTCGAAGGACACCGAATGGCAACGTGATTTTGAGACGGCGTTTCCCTATGACGAAACCGATGACCAGCTCAGGTGCATAAGCGAGGTTAAAGCAGATATGGAAAAACCATGCCCGATGGAGAGACTTTTGTGCGGCGATGTCGGGTACGGCAAGACCGAGGTTGCTATGCGTGCGGCGTTCAAGGCAGTTATGGACGGGTATCAGGTCGCATATCTTGTCCCCACAACAATTCTTTCAAGCCAGCATTACAACAACTTCAGACAAAGAATGAAGGATTATCCGGTAAACATCGCAAACCTTTCGAGGTTTTCGACCCCGACACAGCAAAAAAATATCATCAAACAGCTCAAAAGTGGCGAATGTGATATTGTTATCGGAACGCATAAAATCCTTCAAAAGACAATTGAGTTCAAAAAACTGGGACTTTTGATTATAGACGAAGAACAAAGATTTGGGGTTTCGCACAAAGAACGCATAAAGGAAATGAAAAAAGAGATAGATGTTCTTACTTTGTCAGCAACCCCCATTCCAAGAACACTTCATATGTCTATGACAGGGATCAGGGACATGAGCATAATTGCCGAGCCGCCGGGGGACAGATATCCGGTTGCAACTTATGTTATGGAATATGATGAAGATGTAATCCGCGAGGCAATAGCAAAAGAGCTTGCCAGGGGCGGACAGGTGTATTATCTGCACAACCGCGTGCAAGGGATAGAAAAAACAGCACTAAGCATACAAAAAATGCTTCCCGAAGCACGGGTTGCAACGGCTCACGGCAAAATGTCGGAGCGCGAGCTTGAAAATATAATGATTGATATGTCAGACGGCGCAATCGATGTTTTGGTGTGCACCACAATAATCGAAACAGGACTTGATATACCCAATGTAAATACTATAATTATCGAGGATTCGGACAGACTTGGACTTGCACAGCTTTATCAGCTGAGGGGCAGGGTGGGGCGTTCCAATCGCCTTGCATATGCTTATCTCACCTACAGGCGCGACAAGGTTCTTAATGAGGACGCGCAAAAAAGACTTCGCGCGATAAGGGAGTTCACTGAATTTGGCTCGGGCTTTAAAATTGCAATGCGCGACCTTGAAATAAGAGGTACAGGAAATGTGATAGGCCCCCAGCAAAGCGGACATATGGAAAGCGTAGGATACGAGATGTATTGCAAGCTTCTTGCCGAGAGCGTGGGCGAAATTCAAGGAGTTGAGCCTGAAAGCGAAACAACCGCAACAGTTGATTTGCCGGTGAGCGCGTATATTCCTGATGGGTATATTTCGGCACATGCCCAGCGAATAGGTGCTTACAAAAAAATTGCCGCAATAGAAAATCAGGAGGATTTGCATGATGCCTATGACGAGCTTCTGGACAGATTTGGCGAAGTCCCTGACGTAGTTAACAATCTTATGGAAATTTCGCTTATACGAAAGATTGCAGCCGAAAAGAAGTTTACTGAAATCAGGGGAAGTAAGACAAACCTTGTGCTGCTTTTTGACCCGGACAATGCCCCTGATCTTTCGGACCTTGTGGTAAGTGAAGCGTTTATGAAAAGACAGGTGGATATCAAAAGCGGAAAGAAACCCAAAATCATATACAAAATTCAGAGCAACAATTCAGCACCTGAGTATTTGAAGCTTGTAAAAGATTTTGTTGAAAAAATATAAAATATGGTTTATAATAAAGTTTAGAGGAATTATGATTATATTTTTATTTAATTAAATATGAAAAGAGGCAAAGTAATGGAAAACGAAAACATAAAAAGAAATGACGGTTTTGAAGAAGAAACCGAAGCAAAAGAAGAAACTTTAAAAGCTGAAGACACCGAGGAAATGGCAGAGGCAATAGAAGAACCCTTCGAAGATGATGAGGCAGAAGAGTGGATTCCTGACACTCCTGAGCATAAGGCAGATGAAGAAACTTTGGAAGAAGATACGGGTGAAGAAGATAAAAACGACGAACCTTATGTTGAAGAGGACGAGGACGAAGAGTGGCGTCCTGACGGATTTGTTGAAGCCGAGCCTGTTATAGTAGAACTGAGCGAAGAAGAAATTGCCGCAATTGAGGTTTTTGAAAAGCAACGCCGCAAAAAGTGGTTGATAATATCAGGCGTGATTGCTGCTGTTTTGGCGATTGCTGCATTCTTTATCTGTTATACCGAAGGCTTTGGCAGCAAAACTATTGCAGATGTACCGATGGCATCAATTCAAGCAGAACAAAAAATGGGATTTTGGGAAAAACTTAAGGCAGATGATATTAAGTACGAGAATCCTGTCGTTTCGGTATTTGAAAAGCTTATCGGCAAAAACAAAGATGCAGCATTTAAAATAAACGGCGAAGCCATTGACAAGGATATATTTAATTCATACATCAATTCTACAGCTATAAATTATTTCTATTCGCTTTTGCAATCGGGACTAGTGAGTGATGTTTCTTCGTTTGACTGGGACGAGTTTGATGAGAATTCCGGTCTTTCGCACAAAGAATTCTCAAAAGCAATGGCGGTCGAAACAAGTATTGTACCGATTTGCCTGGCGATAATCGAGGGTGAAAAGAACGGTGTTGTGCTTGACGATGCCGACAAAAAAAGAGTCAATGACTGGATTGCCGAGCAAAAGGCTTCTTTGGGAGATGATTTTGAATTTATCATCAAAAACAATGGCTATGCGGACGAAGATACCTTGTATAAAGTACAGTGCATAAATGTGTATATGCAAAAGGTTTATGAGGATATTCAAAGCAATCCTGACAAATATATCACAGACGAAATGCGCTCGGGTATTGATGATGACAAAATAACAGTAAAGCATATTTTGATTCAAGCTTCAACTGACGAGGAAAAAGAAGAAGCAAAAAAGAAAGCCGAAGAAGTTTTGGAAAAGGCTAAAGGCGGCGAGGACTTTGACAAGCTGATTGAAGAATATAATGAAGACCCAGGCGCTACCGACGAAGGCTATACCTTTGCGAATGACGGAACTATGGTTCAGGAATTTGCAGATGCTTCGTTTGCGCTTAATATTGACGAAATCAGTGGCTTGGTTGAAACCGACTATGGTTATCATATAATCAAGCGTATTGAAAGAAAAATAAGCGCTGATGACTATATTGAACATTTGAGGAAAAATGCTGTTGTAAGACTCAAAAAAGGCGTATATGACAAAATGGGAGTAACAATAGACCTTAATTTCTATTTTGGTGAGCCAGAACAGCCCGAAAGCAGTGAGACTTCAGAAGAAACAACCGAAGGAAATGCGCAGTAGCTTGAAGGTTTTGGGGCAATAATGCTTTTTGCATTATTGCCTCTGTGTTTAGAATTAAATTTGAGAGGAGGCGGAAAATATGTCAGTATATTCATTGATATCATCGTTTTTAAGCTATATTTTTACTGCGATAATTTATCTTTTTATATTCAGCGTTATTGCACTTATTTATATGGATATAAAAAAGGCAAATCGGGGAGAGCGTGAGCTTGAGGATTATGAAAGCGAGGATGATACAGAATATCAGGAAGATTATGAAGAAGTAAAAACGCTCAAGTATGTTCCGCCCTCGGCGCGCCTTAAAACCGTCAAATCCAAAGAAAGCATCGAGAGTAAGATGAAATCTTCGTATAAAATAAGCGAAAAAGGCGCAATAATAGGCAGAGGAAAAAACTGTGATATATCGATTTCGGATATGTATCTTTCAGTTGAGCATTTTCAGATATGGTACGATGACGGCGGGTGGTTTGTGGCTGATATGGGAAGCAAAAACGGGACATTTCTTAATGAAATCAGGCTTAAAAAGGTAAAACCCATACATGACGGAGACGAACTTTTGTTTGGAGGCCTCAGGGTTATTTTTGAGGTGATATCATGATGAAAAAAGCAAATTACAAATTGCCGGCATATCTTATGATAGCGATGAGCATAATTGGGTTTACGCTGCTTTGTGCCGCAAACGACTGGCAGGCAAATGTCCTTTATGTAGGAATCGGATTTTTGGGGCTTTTTGTTCTTATATATTCAATACTTGTTCTTTGCCGGATGGGTGACAAGTTTTTGGTGCTGATAGCATTTATGCTTATGACGGTTGGTGTTCTTATGCTGTGCCGGCTTGATATAGTTATGGGAGCGAGACAGATTGTCTGGATTGTTGTCGGAGCAATTGTCTTTTTTTTAAGCTACAGCTTTTTTTATAATATAAGATTTTGGAACAGATTGTGGCTTCTTTATGCTTTTTGCGGGGCAGCTTTGTTTGTATTGACATTGGCGTTTGGCAAAACAGTAAATGGCTCGCGAAACTGGATAAGCTTTGGTGCATTTTCGTTTCAGCCGTCGGAACTCATAAAAATTCTTTACATAATGTTTCTTGCATGCAAATATTCGGGCAGTTTTAACAAACCATTTTTAAAGGTTCATCCGACTTATGTTACGGGGATAGTTACTTATATTTACATACTGTTTTTGGTATTGCAACGGGACTGGGGGACCATCCTTGTTGTATTTTTGATATTTATATTTATGATTTATGTTTATGAAGAAAAATCCTGGTTTTTGTGGGCAAATATTTTGGCAGCAACGTTTGTCGGGATCTTAGGATATTTGTTTTTGTATCATATCAGAGTGCGTGTGGGGGTCTGGCTTGACCCTTGGGAAGATGTTTCAAACAAGGGCTATCAGATAGCGCAGTCTCTTTTTGCAATTGCTTCGGGCGGCTATTTTGGCAGGGGTATTGGCAATGGGTCGCCTGATTACATCCCTGAGGTGCACACTGACTTTATATTTTCGGCAGTATGCGAGGAAATGGGAGTGTTTGGCGGTGCTGCGATAATAATACTTTACTTTTTGTTTGCTTATCGTTGCTTTAAAATTACCTTGAACACACAGAATTCGTACAACAAGGCAGTTGGACTGGGACTTTCGCTGATGTTTTCACTTCAGACGTTTATAATTATCGGCGGGGTAATAAAATTTATACCACTTACGGGTATAACGCTACCTTTTGTCAGCTATGGAGGAACTTCTATTGCAGTAAGTTTTGCGTCGCTTGGCATAATGCAGGCAATTTCTGCTCTTGAAGAGAGAAAAGGAGGGACGGAAGAATGACAAACAAAAAAATTATTCGGGTTTTGATTGTTATTTCCGCTTTGTTCCTTGGACTTCTCACACATCTGTTGTATTTCAATATGTTCGAAGCCGAAAGCGTTGCAACCAACCCTTACAATCGCAGACAATGGGATGACGAAAGATATGTTACTAGGGGAAATATATACGACTCAAACGGAGTGGTCCTTGCCGAGACAACAACAGACGCTGATGGAAATACTGTGCGAGAATATCCGTATGGCAGGATCTACAGCCATGTTATAGGTTATTACTCAAAAGTTTACGGGAAAAGCCTTTTAGAAAGAGAATATGATTCTGAGCTTTTGGGGAAAGGTGACATAGGGCTTTTTCAGGGCGACAAAAAACGCGGGTTTGATTTGAATCTGACAATAAGCAATGCAGTACAAAAGTATGCTTATTCACAAATGCGCGGCAGACGCGGGGCGTTGGTTGCGTTGGATCCAAATACTGGTGCGGTGCTTGCTATGGTAAGCCTTCCTGATTTTGATCCTGAGGTAAAAAGTCTTGAGAAAGCGTGGGGAAATATAGTCGAGGACGAGAATTCGCCGCTTATACCAAGGGCGATTCAGGGGCTTTATCCGCCCGGCTCGACATACAAGACTGTTACACTTGCGGCGGCGTTTGAAAATGGAATGCAGGGAAAAACATTTGATGATGTGGGCGAGTTTAAGGCAGGGGATGTAACAGTCGAAAATTACAATGGGAAAGAATATGGTGAGATTTCGCTTGAAAGAGCATTTGCTGTTTCAAGCAATCAGGTTTTTTGCAATATAGGCTTTGATTTGGGCAGCGAAAAGGTGTTGAACGCAGCAAGACGGTTTGGAATTGATGATGAAATCGAAACAGATCTTGATATAGCAAAAAGCCGCATCGAGTATAAAAAGATGACCGACATAGATGGCGCATTGGTTTCGATAGGGCAGGGACAGCTCCTTTGTACGCCGATAGAGATGGCTATGATTTGCTCGACATTTGCCAATGGCGGCAAGCTTATGAGACCGTTTTTGGTGGACAGCGTTACCAAAGGAAATTCAGTTGTTCAAAGGACCTCTCCCAAAATACTTGGACAGGCAATAAGCGAAGAATGTGCAAATTATGTGGGACTTCAAATGGTGCAGGCGGTTGAAAACGGAACGGGCGGAAATGCGCGCATAAACGGTGTTACAGTTGCAGGCAAAACCGGAACTGCTGAAAATGAAAAAGAAAAGGACCATTCGTGGTTTATAGGCTATGCACCTTTTGAAGACCCTAAAATTGCAATAGCAGTAATTTTGGAAAATGACGGAGCCAGCGGCGGAACGACCGCAGCACCAATCGCTGGCAATGTAATGAAGAAGTATCTCAGCCTGATAGATTAGAAAAAGAAAGAGTGGAAATATGGCAGAACTTATTGAGATAAGCAATGAAGAACAAAGACCACTGGCTGTACTGTGCGCAGTTGATACAGGGGCATTTGATATGCAGCGTTCCATGAACGAGCTTGAAAGTCTTGCCCAGACGGCAGGAGCAGATGTGTTTGCTCATCTTGTTCAAAAATCGCCGTCATTTGAGGCAGCAACTCTGATTGGCAGCGGAAAACTCAAGGAATTAGCTGAACTTTGCCAAAACAATGATATAGAGATGGTTATTTTCAATCATGAGCTCACAGCTTCGCAGATGCGTAATATTGAAGAGCAAACAAAAGCAACGGTTATTGACCGCACAACCCTTATCCTTGATATATTTGCACAACGGGCAAGAAGTGCCGAAGGCAGGCTTCAGGTAGAACTTGCGCAGCTTAAGTACAGACTTCCAAGACTTTCGGGTATGGGAAGTGCATTGTCAAGGCAGGGCGGAGGAATTGGCTCAAGAGGTCCGGGCGAGGCAAAGCTTGAAACAGACAAAAGATATATAAGGCAAAGGATAGAAAAGCTTGAAAAACAGCTTCGTGATCTTGAAAAACGCCGTGAGTATACCCACAAACGACGCAAAAAAGACGGTGTAACCACGGTTGCAATTGTGGGGTATACCAATGTAGGCAAGTCAACGCTCCTCAACGCTCTTACCGAGGCAGGTGTGCTTGCCGAAAATATGTTGTTTGCGACTCTTGACACAACTGCGCGTGCACTTGAACTTCCTGACGGCAGAGAGGTTATGCTGATTGATACTGTCGGACTGGTAAGCAGACTTCCGCATAATCTGGTAGAAGCGTTTAAGTCCACTTTGGAAGAGGCGGTAAATGCTGACCTTATACTGAATGTGTGTGACATATCCTCGGACGAGGCAAGGGAACAAGTGGACATAACAAAGAACCTGATTGGTGAACTTGGAGGAGGGGATATCCCGATTCTTACAGTTGCAAACAAGTGCGACACTTTGGGCGAAGAAACTGCCGTTATGGGCGAAAAAGCAGTTTTTATCTCTGCAAAGACAGGATATGGACTGGACAGACTTCTAAGGGCTATTTGCGACGAGCTTAAGCCCACGACAAAACGGCTTGAAGTATTGATACCTTACACAAAAGCGGGGGTATTAAGCATAGTTCGCCAAACCGGTAAGGTTTTTTTGGAGGAGTATCGCGAAGACGGAATTTTTGCAGCTGTTCTTGTGGATATAAAGGATTTTGATAAGATTAAGGAATATATGTGTTAAAAAATAAAAGAAAAAGACACTCTTTTGCGTGCGTAAAGGAGTGTCTTTTTCTATGGACAAATTGTGTTCTAAGTGTGGACAAAGTGTCATATATATAGGCATAAGATTAAACGAAGGAGTGAGGTTTTTATGAACAAACGAACTGCAGAAATTCTTAATTACCTGCCTGAAAATATGCGGCGTATGATGTGCAGAACATTTGAGCTGACGGGCGATACAATATATGAAATCAGAATCCGAAATAAACTGCCGCTTATAATAGGGACGGAAACCGGAAACTTTTCGGTCTTGCCTGACGGTAAAATTTCGCCTGCTGTGGGCGGTGCTTACATACCGGATTCGGCAGATATCCAAAAGATTTTTCGTGCTGTTTGCGAGAATTCGGTATACGCTTTTTCGGAGGATATAAGGCAGGGCTTTGTTACCATAAAGGGCGGACACAGAGTTGGGATAACCGGTCGTGTTTGTGTAAACGGAAACCGCATAGAGACCTTTAAAGAAATAAGCTCGCTGAATATAAGAATAGCACGAGAAGTGTTGGGGGCTGCTAATTTGATTGTGGATGATGTTTTGAAAGAAACCGGCATAACAAATACCCTGATTGTTTCCCCGCCCATGGGTGGAAAGACGACTGTGCTCAGAGATTTGGCAAGACAGATTTCGGACAAGGGGATAAAAACCGCAATTGCTGACGAGAGGGGTGAGATTGCGGCGCTTTTCAGGGGAGTACCCCAAAACAATGTAGGCGTACAGACTGATGTAATTGAAAATGCACCAAAGGCTGAGGCGGCACTTATGCTTCTTCGGACAATGTCTCCACAACTTATCATCACCGATGAAATTTCGGGCAAGGCTGATGCCGAGGCGCTTTTGCAATGCTTTGGCATGGGCGTTTCGGTTATTGCAAGTACACATGGGGAAGATGCCGATGAGGTTTTAGCCCGCGAATTTTTGAAACCGTTGTTTGGCAAAACGGGCTTTGGGCAGATTATAGTTTTGAAAAAAGAGGGAAGAGGAATAAACAGCGAGATTTTCGGAGAGATCAGGGTGGTAGGCTGATGTTTTTGCACATTCTTGCCTGTTTTGTAATTTTGCTTGGCTGCGGGACGCTGGGAGTAGTATTTTCGGGCAGGTTTAAAGAACGGGTAAATCAGCTTGCAGAACTTCAAAATGTGATGACGCAGCTTGAATTTGATATAGACTTTTTAAATATTACCCTTGATGAGTCGTTTGAAAGAATTTCAAGGAATATCGAAACCCCACTTAAAAGTGTGCTTTTGTATGTTTCGGACAGACTCAAAAAAAATCCCGGGACAGATATGCAGGGACTTTGGTCGCGGGCAATAACAAAATATCAATATGATTTGGCACTCGGCAAAGAGGATATTGATATTTTGATTGATTTTTCAAAAACACTGGGCGAGGGAAATCGTGAAAAAGAAAAGAATAACATAAAGCTTGCCCAGATGCGTCTTAAAATGGCATTGGACCGGGCAAGGAGTGAAGCTGACAAAAATATAAAAATGTATCGGGGACTCGGCTTTTTGGCAGGGGTTTTTATTGTAATTGTTTTGCTTTGACAAGGCCTGCAAAGGAGGAATAGAAAATGGACGGAGTGGATTTGATTTTTAAGGTGGCAGCTATTGGAATTTTGGTGGCAGTACTCAATCAGCTTCTTGTGCGAAGCGGTCGCGAGGATCAGGCTATGCTGACAACTCTTGCAGGACTTGTGGTTGTGCTGTTTATGGTTATTGACCAGATAAGCCTGCTTTTTGAAACCATAAAGTCGGTTTTTGACCTTTAGGGGTGAAGACAGATGGAAATATTTAAAATTGCAGGATTTGGAATTGCGGCAGCGGCGCTTGCGGTTTTTATAAAAAATCAAAAACCTGAGTTTGCAATACAAGTATCACTTTTGGCAGCGATGATAATCTTTTCAGCTGTGCTTCCGTACCTTTCGGCAATTGTAAAAATGTTTGAAAGTCTGGCAGATAGAGCAGGGATTGAGACGGCTTATATAGAGCTTATACTAAAGGTAATAGGGGTTGCCTATGTAGCGCAGTTTGCATCAGAACTTTGCCATGATGCCGGCGAGAATGCAATAGCAACAAAAATAGAGCTTGCCGCCAAGGTTGTAATAATGACACTTTCTATGCCGGTTGTTTCAAGCCTTTTGGAAGTAGTCAATGAGATAATCAAATTTGAATGATGAGGCATAAGGCAAATGAAAAAGTATTTTGTTTTTGTAGTGGTGTTGTGTTTTTTATGCCTGACGGTTTGTGCCGAAGAGGTAGAAGAATATACCGCGATAATTGAAGAATACACAAAAATATACGGTGAAAAGCTGAATAATGGAATTCAGGAGTCTGCCAGAGAAGATATATTGTCGATTATGCCGGATTTCAGTATGGACAGCCTTTTGGGCGAGGTTGCAAGCGGAAAAAGCGGATGGTCACCCGGCAGAATACTTATAAGGCTTTTAGAACTTCTGGCAGGGGAGATTCGCAAAGCGATAAGCTTGCTTATTTTTATACCGGCAATTTCTATTCTTAACTCCTCAATATTAGGGCTCAATACAAATTTTCAAACAAAGGGAGCGACAAATACAGCTTTTTTTGTTTCCTATACAGTTATGTCGGGAATTATGGCAACAGCGTTTATAGAGACTATTCGGTGTGCATCGGGTGCCATTGAAAATATCGCTATGTTTTTGCGGGGACTTGTTCCGGTAACATTGGCAAGCCTTGCCGTAAGCGGAGCCGCGATATCTGCCACGACCTTTGAGGTTGTTTTGATGTCGGTGATTGAAATAAGCGAGCTTATGGTAGAAAAGTTTTTTTTGCCGCTTGTGATGATGTCGGCTGCACTCAGCATTGCAAACAATATATCAAAAACCCTGAATGCCGAAAAACTGGTGCAACTGCTTGGCAAAACGGTCAAGTGGGGTGTTGGAATTATGATGACAGTGTTTGTCGGAATAACAGGCCTTCAGGGAATAGCCGCAGGAAGTGCAGACGGGCTTAGTGTAAAGGTGACAAAGTTTGCGGCGGCAAATCTTATACCTATGGTTGGCGGACTTCTTGCCGAGACGGTAGAAACTGTTATGAACTGCAGCATGGTAATAAAAAATGCAGTCGGGGTTGTCGGGATAGTTACGGTGATTGTTATAGTCGCTTTGCCACTTATCAAGGTCAGTGCATGTCTTATAATATTCAGGATATGCGCGGCGTTGATTCAGCCGATTGCAGATGAAAAAAGCGGAAAATGCGTAACCGAGCTGGGAGATTCAATATCGACTGTTTTGGGGATGACAACGGCGGTTGCGGTTATGTTTGTTATTATTCTTACCATTGTTATAAACATAGGAAATTCCGCTGTTTTAATGGGTCGGTAGAGGTGATTTTGTGGATTTGCTTAGAGAATGGATTGCAAGGATAGCCGGAATAATTATTTTATTTACGCTTTGCGATATGATTATGATTGAGGGGACAATGAAAAAGTACATAAAACCTATTTTCGGGATTGTACTTGTTCTTGCAATAATCCGCCCGCTTTCGGGGGATATAACAGATCGATTTGATTTTAAACAAAATTATTCGGCGTATGGAGCGGAATTTTCGAACGAAATGACCGCGAAACAAAAAGAGACTGTAAAAGAGCTTTATGAAAAGAAACTTGCTGATGAGACTGAAAAACTTATAATGACAAGATATAAGGTGCCAAGCACGGTAAATGTTGATGCGGAGGAAAAAGAGAATTTTGGCAATATAGCGTCAATAGAGATAAAACTTGAGGCAGAGGAGGGAGAGGTTGTAAGAGGCGAAGAGATAAAAAAATATCTTGAAAAACAACTGGACATACAAGAGGATAGAATAACTATATTTGTCGGGAAGGGGTGATGAAACAGGATGTTTGATTTTTTAAAAAAAAGAGAGTATGTAGAACTTGAGCCAAGGGGAATTGGAAAAAGAAATAAGATTTTGATTGTGGTTATAATAGCAGCCATAGCCATTCTGGCGTTTGGCGGAACAGGTGGAAATAAAACCTCGGCAGAAAAAACTCAAAAAACCGCTTCAAATGAATATTTAACCGAGCAATACATAGCCGAAAACGAAAAGAGGCTTGATGAGATTTTGTCAACTGTTCAGGGAGCAGGCAAAGTAAAAACAATGATAACGGTTGAGAGTGCCGGAGAAAAGGTAATAGCAGTAGATAAAAAGAGTGAAAGCAATCAACAAAATGACAACGAAAAATCGTCAAAAACGGCAAAGCAAGAGCAAACAGCTATTCTTTATGGCTCGGGAAGTGAGGAAAAACCGTTTGTAGTAAAAGAAAAGGCCCCGTTGCCATCTGGTGTGCTGGTGGTGGCAACCGGAGCGGGTGACGAGAGTGTCAGGCTCGAAATTTATGAAGCGGTAAAGGCGCTTTATGGCATATCGGGGCACAGAATAAAAATAGCAAAAGGCAGTATAAAATAAAAAGGAGTGGTATTGATGAAAAAGTTTTTAAGCGGTGTAAAAGGCAAACAAATATTGGTATCAGGTCTGGCTGTTTTGGTTATGATTGCAGGTTATTATCGCTGGAGTGTGGACAAAAAGAGTAATACCCTGGCTGTTATGAGTGATGCTGAGGTAGTTGAAACCGAGAAAGCGGAAACGCTTGAAACTGAAGAAAACGGTGATTATTTTGCAAGGGCGCGTTACGAACGCGATTGTGCAAGGACCGAGGCAGCGGAACTTTTGAAAGTTTCAAATACAGGCGGTGAAGAAAACGAGGAGCTTGCGGCAAAGAATCGCGAAAAGCTTGAAAAATCAGCAAAAAATATGGAGGATGAAACAGCAATTGAAAATATGGTGATAGCAAAAGGCTATTCGGATTGTGTTGCTTTTGTTGACGAAGGTGGGGTCAGAGTGGTGGTAAAAAGCGACTCGCTTGAGGCATCGGGTGTTGCACAAATAAAGGACATTGTGGTTGAGCAAACCGGGGCAAAGGTTACCGACATAAAAATTTCGACCAAACAATAAAAAATCAAATATATTTACAATTGGAACGAGGTATGCTAAAATACAGATGAGGAATGATGAAATGAAAAAGATAGCACACATAGAAACAGAATTTAAAGATAAGTTTGGCGTACCAAGGCAAAGCGGACTTTTGGGAACATCGACAGGCAGAATTGTTTTTGAAAAAGAGTACCGAAACGAATCGGCGCTTGTGGGATTGGAAGAATTTTCACATATTTGGGTTTTGTGGGAATTTTCAAAAGCAAAAAGTGATGAATGGTCACCGACTGTAAGACCGCCGCTTTTGGGCGGAAACAAGCGTATGGGTGTCTTTGCAACCCGTTCGCCGTTCAGACCGAGCAGCATCGGACTTTCGGTGCTGAAACTTGAAAAAATCGAAAAGACCAAAAACGAGGGATGCGTTCTTTTTGTGTCGGGCTGCGATATGATTGACGGAACTCCGATTTTTGACATAAAGCCATATCTTCCGTATTGTGACAGCATTCCGGATGCCAAAGCAGGATTTACCGAAGGACTTGAAGAAAGGTCTTTGTCGGTAAATATTCCCGAAGATATACTGAAAAAAATTCCCCAGGAAAAACAACAGTTTTTGATTGATGTGTTAAGTGGTGACCCTCGTCCGACATATCAAAACGATGAGACCCGGATTTATGGATTTGAAATTTTGGGATTTGAGATAAAGTTCAAGGTTGAGGAAAAACTCCTGACAGTACTTTCGGCAGAAAGAATGAATGCTCTAAAAAAAGATTGAAAAACTTTGCGAAAAGTGATATACTAAAGGTTAGATTTTGACATTGGGGAGAGATACATTATGATAAGAATAGGAATTTACGGTTACGGTAATTTGGGTAAAGGTGTCGAGTATGCAATCAGACAAAATCCTGACATGCAGCTTGCAGCAGTTTTTACAAGGCGCCAACCCGAAACGGTAAAGATTGACACAGAGGGCGTTTGTGTTTGTCATATTGACGATGCAAAAAATATGACCGACAAAATTGATGTTATGATTCTTTGCGGAGGAAGCGCAACAGACCTTCCTGTCCAGACACCCGAACTTGCCAAACTTTTTAATGTGATTGACAGCTTTGATACCCATGCAAACATTCCGCAGCATTTTGAGAATGTGGACAAATCGGCAAAGAGCGCCCAAAAGGTTGCACTTATATCAGCCGGATGGGACCCGGGAATGTTTTCGCTCAATCGTTTGTATGCAAGTGCAGTTCTTCCCGAGGGTAAGACTTATACATTCTGGGGCAAGGGCGTAAGCCAGGGACATTCTGACGCCATCCGCCGGATTGAAGGTGTAAAGGATGCAAGACAGTACACCATCCCGATTGGCGCTGCTCTTGATGCGGTAAGAAGCGGAGCAGCACCGGACCTTTCAACACGCGAAAAACACCTCAGGGAGTGTTTTGTTGTGGCAGAAGATGGTGCAGACCTTGAAAGAATTGAGAACGAGATAAAAACAATGCCCAATTACTTTGCAGATTATGACACCATTGTTCATTTTATTTCGGAAGCAGAACTTGCAAGGGACCACAGCGGTATACCGCATGGCGGATTTGTGATACACACAGGAAAAACCGGAAAGGATAAAGAAAACAATCACGTTATTGAATACAGCCTTAAGCTTGATTCAAATCCCGAGTTTACTTCGTCAGTAATTGTGGCTTATGCTCGTGCAGTTTATCGCATGGCAGAAAAAAAGGATTTTGGCTGCAAAACTGTGCTTGATGTTGCACCGGGACTGCTTAGCATAAAATCGCCCGAAGAACTCAGAAAAGAACTTGTATAATGATATTTCCGCAAAAAAAAGAGGTGCAGAATTGCACCTCTTTTTTGTATCTTAAGATATCTGTTTTAAGCAGCCTTTTTCTTTGAAACTGCATCAATAACAAACATTGTTGCAACCATAAGAACTGCGCCTACGGGAAGAACTATGCGCCAATCCTGAATGTATCCTGCAATTATGTACGAAACAAACGATACAGCCGCAACTGTGATTGCATAAGGCAGCTGGGTTGACACATG
The DNA here is from genome assembly GCA_045578305.1 of Clostridia bacterium. Taxonomy (GTDB): domain Bacteria; phylum Bacillota; class Clostridia; order Monoglobales; family Monoglobaceae; genus SIG440. The sequence goes on from JAZNKA010000067.1 coordinate 22,026, forward strand.
GTTAAGGTGGTTACACTGAGCACCTGCTGATGACATAATTGTTGTATCAGAAATCGGCGAGCAGTGGTCACCGCAAACCGCACCTGCAAGACAAGCTGACATACCGATTATAAGAAGCGGGTCGTTTACATCAAAGATAACGGTAACAATTGGAATAAGAATACCAAAGGTTCCCCATGATGTTCCTGTTGCAAAAGCAAGAATACAAGCAACAACGAATATAACAGCAGGAAGCAGATTCTGGAGAGCTTTTGCGTTGGCAAGGACAGCCTCTACATAAGTTGCATATCCCAAAAGACCGTTTACGTTCTTGAGAGCTGTAGCAAATGTCAAAATCAATATTGCAGGAACCATAGCAACAAAACCCTTGGGAACACATTCCATAGCTTCTTTAAAGCTGATGAGTTTTCTGAGCATAAAGTATACTATTGTAATAACAAGAGCAATAATTGCGCCCCAGGGGAGACCAACTGTTGCATCTGTATTTGCAAAGGCATTTACAAAGCTTTCGCCCGAGAAGAAACCGCCCACATAGATAAGCGCAAGCACGCAAAGAACAATCAAAGCAAGTATGGGAAGAACAAGGTCAACAACCTTTCCTTTTGCCGAGAATGTTTCTTCTTCGCCCCCGTCAACTCTTTCACCTGATGTATAAAGATCGCCGTTCTGGATTGCATTAAGCTCGTGAAGCTTCATGGGACCAAAATCCATCTTTTTGAAGCATATCACAATAATGAAAACAAATGTAAGAAGTGAGTAGAAGTTGTAAGGAATAGCTCTTATAAAGAGTGAAATTCCTTCGCCCTCGGGAGCATAACTTGCAACTGCTGCCGCCCATGATGAAATGGGAGCAATCATACAAATCGGAGCTGCTGTTGCATCAATAAGATACGAAAGCTTTGCTCCTGATATTTTGTGACGGTCGCATACCGGACGCATAACCGAGCCAACTGTCAGACAGTTGAAGTAGTCATCAATAAAGATAAGCACACCAAGTATAAATGTTGCAAACATCGCACCGGTACGGCTTTTGATGTTCTTTTCTGCCCAGGCACCAAACGCTGCACTGCCGCCAGCCTTGTTGATAAGAGCCACAAGGATTCCAAGTACAACCAGGAACACAAATATTCCTGCTGTGCCCGAAACAGCGCCAACCAGCCCTGTCCCCAAAACATTGTCCATTGCGGCAACCGGATTGAAGTTTGCCGAGAAAAGACCGGCAAGAACAATACCAATAAACAGTGAGGAGTAAACCTCTTTGGTCAAAAGTGCAAGAATGATTGCAAGAATCGGAGGCATCAACGAAACAAAGGTCGCATAGTAGTTGCTTGCAACAGCAACTTTGCCCGACCCGTCGCAATCGCCGCAGGCAATACTTTCAATCATGCCGGCACCTTCGCAGGATGCGCAATCGATAGCTGTTATGTCAGTTTTCACACAAACCGCGCTGATGACAACTGTAACAACAGCCAAAATAGAAATGATAAGTTTGATAATTGTTGATTTTTTCATAAAAAATCTCCTTAAAAAATAAATTTTTATAATTATCGCACAAAATCAGCCAAAAGTCAATAAATTTTCTTTTTTTGACACAAAACGCCATTGCCCAAAGGCAATGGCGTTTTAAACTTATTTGCGTAAATTTTTTACATATTTTATAATTTTTTTGTCATCCATAATTGCCTTATAAAAAACTGACGAGACAACTATGCCAAAGATTGCCTGTATAAAGCTGCCATATGTACCGACAAGAGCAGTTGCGAGGCTTTGCGAGAGAATGAGGTCCACAAGGAAGTACCCAAAAACCATAACACATTCACCAAGAGTTGCACATATGATAAGACGGCCAAACTTTTTGCGATGCCACTTTTTAAAAACCAAGCCTGCCGTAAGGGCAGTGAAAAATTTGATTATAAGTGTCGGCAAAGCGAAAATTGTGTGTCCTGTAAAAATATCTGCAAAACACGAGCCGAGCGCGGCGGCAATCGCACCGTTTAGGGGCCCCAGAAAGTATGGTGACAGCAAGACGAAAACATCTCCAAGGTTTATGTAGCCGCCATTAAGTCCTGACGGAATTTGTATTGCCATTGTGGCAATCAAGGTCATCGCACAAAAAAGTGCAGATAATGACAGCTTATTAGCTTTCATTATGAATATCCTCCCTGAAGTTAAAATTCTTTTACCAAATCTGACATATTGTAAAGTCCTGCAGGCTTGTCATTCATAAATATTGCTGCACGAACGGCACCAACCGCAAAAACCTCTTTTGATGTGGCAGAGTGCTTAAGCTCAATAACCTCGTCACAGCCGGCAAAAATAACGCTGTGTTCACCGACAATGTTTCCGCCGCGTACTGCATGAATTCCAATTTCTGCCTTATCGCGTTTTTGCCTTACTGCGTGACGGTCAAAGGTATATTTGGCGTTGTAGCTTACGGTATCAGCAATCGCATCTGCAATGGCGAGTGCTGTTCCGCTGGGTGCGTCAAGCTTTTGATTGTGATGCTTTTCGATGATTTCAATATCAAAATTGCTTTCAAGCACTTTTGATGCCTTTTGAACAAGGTCAATAATAAGGTTTACCCCGATTGACATATTTGCCGAAAAGAAAATCGGGATTTCCTTTGAATAAAAGTCTATTTTTGAAATCTGATCCTTCGAAAGACCTGTAGTGCAAATAACCGCCGGGATTTTGTTTGCCTTTGCGTAGTCCAAAATGCTGTCTGTAAGCGAAGGATGCGAAAAATCAATTATACAATCAATTTTTTCGGTAATCTTGTTCAAATTGTCATAAACAGGGAATTCGCAGCCTGAATTGTTTATGTCATAGCCTGCTGCAATGTTGATAAAATTATCGTTTTGGGCAACTCGTCTTACAGCATTGCCCATTTTGCCGCCCGAGCCGCATAAAAGAATGTTAATCATTTGTAAGTACTCCTTAAGTTATTCAATACGGCAAGGCGCACGCCCTGCCGTATTCTACTAAATTAGTCAAGATAACCTTTCGCTGCCAAAAGCTCTGCCATCAAAACGGCACCGCCTGCTGCGCCGCGAAGAGTATTGTGCGAAAGACATACAAATTTGTAGTCATACTGGCTGTCTTCGCGAAGACGCCCGATTGAAACTGCCATGCCGCCCTCAAGGTTGCGGTCAAGCTTTGCCTGAGGACGATTGTCTTCTTCAAAATAGTTGAGGAACTGCTTGGGTGCTGAGGGGAGTGAAAGCTCCTGCGGAGCACCTTTAAAGTTTTTCCATGCAGTCTTGATTTCGTCAATAGAAGGCTTTTTGTCAAAGCTTACAAATACTGCAGCAGTGTGACCGTCCGAAACCGGAACACGAAGGCACTGAGTTGTGATTGAAGGTGTTGCTGCATCAACGATTTTGTCGCCCTCGATTTTGCCCCAGATTTTAAGAGGCTCAACTTCGCTCTTTTCTTCCTCTCCGCCGATAAAGGGAATAACATTGTCCACCATTTCGGGCCATGTCTCAAATGTTTTACCTGCACCCGAAATTGCCTGATATGTGCAAGCAAGAACGTTCTTGATGCCAAAGTTCATAAGCGGATGAAGTGCCGGAACATAGCTTTGAAGCGAGCAGTTTGACTTTACAGCAACAAAACCGCGCTTTGTGCCAAGACGTTTTTTCTGAGCTTCGATGATTTCTGCATGGTCGGGGTTTATTTCCGGAATAATCATGGGAACATCGCTAGTGTGTCTGTGCGCCGAGTTGTTTGAAATTACCGGACACTCTGCTTTTGCATATGCTTCTTCAAGAGCGCGGATTTCGTCTTTCTTCATATCAACAGCGCAGAAAACAAAGTCAACCTGAGCGGCAATTTTTTCGATGTCTGCTGTTGCGTCGTACATAATCATATCGCAAACCTTTGCAGGTATTTCCGAGCTCATTGCCCAACGGTCACCTACGGCTTCGATATATTTTTTGCCTGCACTCCTGGGCGATGCCGCAAGAAGCACAATATTAAACCAAGGATGGTCAGCCAGAAGCGAAATAAATCTCTGACCTACCATTCCTGTAGCACCTATGATACCTACATTAAATTTTTTCATATCAATAATCCTCCCGATAATTCATTTATCTAAATATTATATGACATTGGAGGATGATTGTCAATTATTTTTTGTAACATAAATTTAACATTTATTCAAAAGGAATTTGTGCGGTTTTTGTCGAAAAATAAAAAGTAGGAAGAATATGCATTACCGAGAGGTAGGGTTTTTATATGAAAAAGTTTTTGAAGTTGATTATGATGCTTGCCCTGACGGCAACAATTGTTTTGTCTGCAGGAAATGTTTTTGCGTCAGAATACGCTGACACTTTGCGCGTAGGGATATATTATGATTCTGCAACGGTTGATAAACTGACTTTGAACTCAGACACAGGCTTTGCGGCAGGAATAGTTGCAAAAAGGGATTTTGTGCCGATGATTTCAGTTTTGGGAAGCTCGGTAACGGTTGAAAGAGATTCTGCAGACGGCACAGAAAACTTTTATGTATCATACATGGCGTGCGAAAATGCCGAAATGGTGGAAAGCCAGCTTTTGGAAATAAGAAATTTGGGGATAGACGCTTTTGCGGGATACATAAACTCACAATTTCATATTTTGAGCGGGACATTTAAGAATAACAATGATGCACTTTGGGAGGCTGAAAATGCGGCTGTTAAAGGAAGTGTGGTAAGTGTATCGGCAAAGGCAACCTGCCTTAAAGACGTGTCAGGCAAAAAGTTGCTGGTGGTTGACGAGGGAGAATGTGGACTTTCAGTTTACAGCAAAAATTTTGAGGATAAAGACGCACTTCTCAATATTTCGGGTAGCGCAAAAGGTAGTTATCGCGGCGGATTTGAAAGCAAAATTTTAAGTGGCGGCAAACTGACTGTTGTAAATGTCGTGCCGGTGGAGGAATATCTTTACAGCGTTGTTTGCCGCGAAATGTCACCGTCGTGGGAGGTTGAGGCATTAAAGGCTCAGGCGGTTTGTGCAAGGAATTTTGCACTAAGAAGAATTAACTATCACAGCAAATTCGGCTTTGATGTGTGTCGCACTGTTTGCTGCCAGGCATACTCGACCACAGCAGATAATTCTGAAAGTGTACACACGGCAGTTGATGAGACGCGTGGCGAGCTTTTATTCTATAATAACGAAGTGGTGCAGACCGTTTATTCGTCATCAATGGGCAAGCGGACCGAAGATGTAAAAAATGTTTGGGGCTCGAACTTTCCGTATCTTGTAAGTGTTGAAAATCCGTACGAGGATACCGAGAATATTTATAACGGGAAGTGGTCAAAATCACTGACAAAAGCACGCGCGACAGAGATTATGAAAACAGGTGGTTATGATATAGGTGATGTAACCAACATTTCTGTAATTGAAAGAACTGAGGCAGACAGCGTACTTAAACTTCAGGTTACAGGCACAAAGGGAAGCAAGGTGTTCGAGCGCGAACGCTGTCGTACAATATTCAGCGAGGCGACCTACAGCCAAAGATATACCGTTTCAAACGGAGGGACAAAAACCTATCCTGCCGTAGTCATAACAGATGGCGATAAAATCAGAACTGTCGATACAAATAAGATTTCGGTACTTGGCGGAAACGGCAATATATCAACTTTGGTGAATGACTGTGCGGCTTATAACGGCAAATCAAAAAAACAATACAAAACAGAAACAACTGCCGGTGACCCCGATACATTTGTATTTACCGGTGAGGGCTGGGGCCACGGCGTAGGAATGAGCCAGTATGGAGCTAAAGGAATGGCGGCAGCAGGTTTTACTTACGACGAAATACTGAAGCATTATTACACAGGCACACATCTTGAAAAAGCGTATTAATAATCTGAAAGGTAGCAAGGACATTGGATATAAAAGATTTTTATTATGATTTACCGACCGAACTTATAGCCCAGACTCCTCTCCAAGACCGAACTATGTCAAAACTGATGGTTTTAAACAGAGAAACGGGTGAAATTTCGCACAAGCATTTTTTTGATATAATTGATTATTTAAACCCCGGAGATTGCCTTGTGATGAACAACACCAGGGTTATTCCGGCGCGGCTTTATGGCTCGAAAGAAGGCAGCGGCGGCAAGATTGAGTTTTTGCTTCTTAAACGGCTTGATATTGACACCTGGGAGCTTATTTTAAGGCCCGGGAAAAAAGCGAAGGTTGGAAGTCGCTTTGTTTTTGGCGATGGGAGACTGAAGGCAGAAATTATTGAGGTAAAAAGTGATGGAAACCGCATAGCCCGATTTGAGTACGATGGAATTTGGGAAGAAATTCTGGATTCTTTGGGCGAGATGCCACTTCCGCCGTATATAAAAGAGAAACTTGAGGACAAAAACAGATACCAGACGGTTTATTCAAAAATCGAGGGCTCTGCTGCGGCACCGACTGCAGGTCTTCACTTTACGGACGAGCTTCTTGAAAAAATCCGTCAAAAAGGCATCAAAACTGCGTTTGTGACTCTTCATGTCGGACTTGGTACATTCAGACCTGTGTCGGCTGAAAAAATCGAGGAGCATAAAATGCATACCGAGTTTTATCAGGTTTCAAAGGAAACCGCCGATTTGATAAATGAAACCAGAAAGAACGGTGGCAGAGTAGTATGTGTCGGCACAACATCGGTAAGAACTCTTGAAAGCAGCTCGCTTGATGACGGAACTGTGGTTTCGGGGTCGGGGGACACTTCGATTTTTATATACCCGGGCTATAAGTTCAAGACCGTTGATGCACTCATCACAAATTTTCACTTGCCCGAGTCTACGCTTCTTATGCTGATTTCGGCTCTTTATGACCGTGAGTCTATAATGAAGGCTTACAGCGAGGCTATATCCGAAAGGTACAGATTTTTCAGTTTTGGCGATGCAATGATAATTATATAACGGAAGGATTTTTAAGCAAATGTTTAAGCTTTTAAAAAAAGACGGAAATGCCCGAAGGGGTGAATTTAAAACAGTTCACGGCACAATTCAGACCCCTGTTTTTATGAATGTGGGGACTGCTGCGGCAATAAAGGGTGGTCTTGATGCCTTTGACCTCAAAGAAATTGGCTGCCAGGTGGAGCTTTCAAACACTTATCACCTTCATTTAAGACCGGGCGATGAGGTGGTGAAATCCCTTGGTGGACTCCACAAATTTATGAACTGGGACAGACCGATTCTTACCGACAGCGGCGGGTTTCAGGTTTTTTCGCTGGCTAAACTTCGCAAAATCAAGGAAGAGGGCGTATATTTTTCGTCGCACATAGACGGCAGAAAAATTTTTATGGGGCCCGAAGAGAGTATGAGAATTCAGTCAAATCTTGCATCCACAATTGCGATGGCATTTGACGAATGTGTAGAGAACCCGTGCGAAAGGGACTATGCAAAAGCTTCGGCAGAAATGACTGTGCGCTGGCTTGCAAGATGCAAGGCAGAGCTTGGCAGACTTAACTCGCTTGAAGATACAATAAATCCCAACCAGATGCTTTTTGGAATAAATCAGGGCAGCACCTATGCGGACCTGAGGGTCGAGAATATGAAACAGATAGCAGACCTGGACCTTGATGGTTATGCAATAGGCGGTCTTGCTGTGGGTGAGCCTGCTGAGGTTATGTATGATATAATCGAGGCGGTGGAACCGTTTGCGCCCATCGACAAGCCAAGGTATCTTATGGGGGTAGGCACTCCGGAGAATATAATCGAGGCGGTATATCGCGGGGTTGACTTTTTTGACTGTGTTATGCCAAGCCGAAATGCAAGACACGGAACGCTGTTTACATCCGAGGGCGTTGTTAATATCAACAATGCCAAGTACGAGCGTGACGACAGCCCACTTGACAGAAATTGCAATTGTCATACCTGTCGCAATTTTTCAAAGGGTTATCTCAGGCATCTTTTTAAGGCAAACGAAATTCTGGCACTGAGACTTGCGGTAATTCACAACCTGTATTTTTATAACAAGCTTGCGGCAGATATCAGACAGGCAATTGACGATGACCGATTTGAACAGTTCCGGCTTGAAAACATCGGCAAATTGTCACAAAGAATTTAAATAAATTGTAAATATTTGAAATAGTACTTGAAAAATAAGGAAATAAAGGGTATACTCAATAATAACATAAATTTGACTTAAGGAGGCAAAACAAAATGTTTTCATTAACTACAACTGCTTATGCAACCGCTGCAACAGGACAGGCTGCAGGACCTGCCGGATTGATTGGCTCGTTCCTTCCGCTTATTCTTATGGTTCTTGTTTTTTACTTTATTCTTTTGAGACCCCAGAAGAAAAGAGAAAAAGAACTTAAAAATATGCTTGCATCACTCAAAGTAAATGACGAGGTTGCAACAATCGGCGGAATTCACGGAAAAATCACAAGAATCAAGGATGATTTGTTTGTTCTGGAATCAGGAATCGGACAGAACAAGTCGTACATCACAGTTGATCGCAGCGCAGTCAGCAGATTTATAAAACGCGGCGAGGAAGAAAAGATTGCTCCCGAAATCGTTGAAGACGCGACTGAAGAATAATATACTTTGTAATATACCTCCCTCTCTTTTCATATATTTATCGCAAAGGTAAATAAAAGAGGGGGTATTTTTTTGCTAAAATCAGTTCAAAAGCCGACAAATGACGGAGGGTTCGTCCCAGGACTATTGTTTATGCTTAAAACAGTGTTTTTTTCGTACATAATATCACTTGTTCTTCTTTTTCTGGCGGCACTTTTTGCAAACTACCGTTCGATGTCAAATATGGGGATTTCGATTCTTGCAAATGTTGTTACAGCGGTAGGGACACTTGTTTCGGGATTTTCAGCAGGACGGCATTTTTCGGGCAAAGGCATTTTTTTTGGCGCAGGTTGCGGAATTTTGTATACCGTTATTTTGTGCATTGGCGGAAATATAATTTCGGGGACGGTTAATCTGGGACTTTCATTCCTGACAGCACTTCTTATAGGGATTTTTTGCGGAGCAGTGGGCGGAATTGCGGGTATAAACACAGCACACACGCACAGACGATAAAAAACTTGTATCAAACCTGTGCAAAAGTTTTGCACAAACCCTTGACTATTTAGACAAAAATGAGTATAATAAAACGGTATGCACTAATTTAAAAATAATTAAAAAACATACATAAAAAGTCGTGAAAAATTTTTTCACGACAAGACACAAAGGAGGAAAAAACAGTGTCAAGAAGTATTATCAAATTTACAGCAATAATCGCTGTAATCGCAGCACTTCTGTTTGTTGCACTGTACGGACTGGATTTTACCGATTCAGTAAGATTTCCGGGCATTTTGGACCCCGACGGTGTTGTTCAGGGTCTTGACCTTAAGGGCGGTTCGGTAATCGTTTTTGAAGCACAGGTTGATGACCCGACAGACGAACAGATGAACACAGTAACAAATATGATGAGGACTCGTCTTGACGGACTTGGCTATTCAGAAGCTACCGTTACAAGACAGGGCGTAAAAAAAGTAAGAATCGAAATTCCTTCGGTTTCTGACCCCGAAAAAGCGGCTGAAAGCCTTGGCGCAACAGCTCAGCTTAAGTTTGTGGACTATGAGGGAACCGAAGTTTTAAACGGCAGTGACGTAAAGACCGCCGCTGCTGAATACGGTGCAGTTGACCAGATGGGTTCTGCTCAGCACTACGTTTCGCTTACCCTTACTCCCGAAGGCGCAAAGAAGTTTGCTGACGCAACTGCTAGGGTTTCGGCACTTTCGGATGGAAACAACTATATTGCAATTATGATGGATGAGCTTCTTATTTCAGCTCCCAGAGTAGATACCAGAATTGACAGCGAAGATTGCATTATTTCGGGTAGCTTTGATGCAGAGACTGCAAAGGCTTTGGCGGGAAACATCCGTTCAGGTCAGCTTCCGTTCTCGCTTGCTCAGGTTGAGCTCAGAGCGGTTAGCGCAACACTTGGTGACACAGCCCTCAAGACATCTCTTACAGCCGGTGTTATCGGTCTTATTCTTGTTATCTTGTTTATGCTTTTGCTTTATCGTTTGCCGGGACTTATGGCAAGCATTGCACTTTTGGCATATATGGCAATCGAGGGCATTGTTCTTGCAAATCTTCATATAAACCTTACCCTTCCGGGTATTGCGGGCATCATTCTTGCAATAGGTATGGCGGTTGATGCAAATGTTGTTATTTTCGAGCGTATCAAAGAAGAACTTCGCCTTGGCAAGACTGTTCGCAGTGCTGTCGATGCAGGCTTTAACAGAGCACTTTCGGCTGTTATTGACTCCAACATCACAACTATTATCGCAGCAGTAATCCTTATGTGGCTTGGTACCGGTACAATCAAGGGATTTGGTACAACTCTCCTTATTGGTGTTATTGTCAGCATGATCTCTGCAATATTCATTACAAGATTCCTGCTTAAGCAGATGATTGGTATGAATGTTAAAAATCTCTGGCTTTACGGCATCAAAAAATCAAACAAAGAGGAGGGTGCAAACTAATGATTAATGTTTTAGGAAGAAAAAAGATTTATTTTGCAATCTCTCTTGTTTTGATGATTGCCAGTGCAGTTTCGCTTATAGTTCAGGGCTTCAACCTTGACACCGACTTTGCAGGCGGTATGGCTGTAACTTATGGAATAGAGAGCGATTTTGAAGTTAAGGATGTTGAAAAACTTGTTTCTGACGCTCTTGGCGTAAACAAAAAAGCGTCTTCTGTTCAGAAGTCAGAAGGCAACGAAGTTATCATCAAGTTTGGCTATGACAACAATCTTAAAAACGACGAAGAACGCGCTGCATTTGCTGCAGAAAAAATCGAAGCAATCACAGCAAAACTCAGCGAAAATTATTCGGGAGTTGAACTCAAAAGCAGAGATATCGTTTCGCCCTCGACAGGTAAAGAACTTGCAAGAAGTGCAGTTTGGATGTCGATTTTCGCGGCACTTGCAATTCTTATCTATGTAACATTCAGATTTGAATTTGTATCGGGTGTATGTGCTGTTTTTGCTCTTGTGCACGATGTATTGATACTTTGTGGAATATATTCAATCACAAGAATTGCAATTGATACAAACTTCATTGCGGCGGTTCTGACTGTTCTTGGTTATTCTATCAATGCTACAATCGTTGTATTTGACCGAATCCGCGAGAACACACGCCACGCAAAGAAGCAGACATATTCAGAAATTGCAAACACAAGCATAAACCAGACAATAAACCGTTCAATCAACACAACAGTTACAACACTTCTTACAATCGGTATGGTTTATCTTATGGGTGTAAGCTCAATCAAGGCATTTGCACTTCCGATTATCATTGGTATCTTCATTGGTACTTATTCGTCAATCTTTATTGCAGGCTCGGTTTGGGCAACATGGAAGGATTCGGCTGTAAAAGCTAAATCAAACAGAAAATAATTTGTTCTTAAAAGCGACAAGACAATTTGCAACTGCAAATTGTCTTGTTTTTTTGTGCTATTTCCAAATTGACTTTTTAAAAGATAATGGGTATAATAAATGTGTAATATTGACAAACAAAAGGTGGTGCAAAATGAAGAAATTTGAGATAACAGGGATGAGCTGTGCGGCTTGCAGCGCAAGGGTCGAAAAGGCGGTAAGTGCAGTCGACGGAGTTTCGTCGTGCAGTGTGAATCTTCTTACAAATTCTATGAGCGTTGACGGAACTGCCTTGGACGATGACATCAGGGCGGCTGTTGAGGATGCCGGTTACGGAATAAAGACAAAAGAGCCGGAAACAGACAGCAAAAACAATGAGGACGGCGAATTAAAAACACTTAAGAACAGACTCACATATTCGCTTGTATTTTTAGTGTTTCTTGTTTATATATCAATGGGGTATAATATGTGGGGATTTCCTATGCCCGAAATTATAGCAAAAAATCCAATATCTCAGGGACTTTTGCAGCTTTTGCTGACAATTTTGATTTTGATAATAAACCGAAAGTTTTTTACAAGCGGAACAAAAGCGCTTTTAAAAGGTGCACCTAATATGGATACATTGGTGGCGCTCGGTTCGGGGGCGGCGTTTGTATACAGTATGATTTCGCTGTTTTCAATGTCGGCTTTTTTGCTTGACGGAGATTTAAATTCGGCAAAGCATTTGATTCATGAACTTTATTTTGAATCTTCGGCAATGATTTTGACTCTTATAACGGTTGGCAAAATGCTTGAAACACGCGCAAAGGGCAAAACTGTTGCGGCGATTAAGTCTCTTATGGAACTTGCGCCCAAGACGGCTGTGATTTTGAAAGGCGGCAAAGAGGTTGTTGTCCCGGCAGAAACTTTGAAAATTGGCGATATATTTGTTGTGCGCCCAGGTGAAAGAATTGCAACCGACGGCACTATAATTGAGGGAGAAAGCGCCGTTGATGAGTCGATTCTGACAGGCGAGAGTATACCTGTTGACAAGACTTGCGGCGATTTTGTCACCTCGGCAACAATCAATAAGTTTGGATTTTTAAAATGCGAAGTGGCAAAAACTTTTCAGGACAACACTTTGTCACAGATTATAAAGCTTGTCTCCGATACGGCGGCAACAAAAGCCCCGATCTCCAAAGCGGCAGACAAGGTTTCGGGCGTGTTTGTACCGATTGTGATAGTGATTGCGTTTGTTTCGGCGCTTGTATGGCTGATATTGGGCAAAGATGTTGGGTTTGCTCTTGCACGCGGAATATCCGTTTTGGTAATCAGCTGTCCTTGCGCGCTTGGACTTGCAACTCCCGTTGCGATTATGGTAGGAAGCGGAGTAGGAGCGAAGAACGGAATACTTTTTAAAAATGCTACCGCTCTTGAAAATCTTGGCAAAACAAAAATCGCCGTACTTGACAAAACAGGAACGATCACCAAAGGCAAGCCCGAGGTGACGGATGTCCTTGCATTACAAGGTGTTTCGGCAGATGAATTTTTGAAAATTGCCGCATCTTTGGAACAAAAAAGCGAGCACCCTTTGGCAAAGGCTGTTGTGGAAAAGGCGAAGAATATAGAACTTTTTGAAACCAAACAGTTTGAATCTTTTGCCGGGAACGGCGTCGCTGCAGAAATAAATGGAAAGAAATATATTGCTGGAAATCTGTCTTTTGTAAGTCGTGTGATTAGGGTTTCAAAAGAGGAAGTTTTGGAGACAGAAAAGCTTGCCGACGAGGGAAAAACCCCGATGCTTTTTGCCGAAGAAACAAAACTTTTGGGAATAATTGCGGTAGCAGACGAAATAAAAGAGGACAGCCCCAAAGCGGTTGACGAACTTAAAAAGCTTGGAATAAGGGTTGTAATGCTGACGGGAGACAACAAAAAAACGGCAGCTGCAATTGCAAAAAAGGTGCATATTGAAGAAGTTGTAGCCGGGGTTTTGCCTGATGGCAAGGCAGACAAAGTCAAAGAACTGATGAATTTTGGGAAAGTTATGATGGTTGGTGACGGAATAAATGATGCCCCAAGTCTTGCAACTGCGGATACAGGCGTTGCAATCGGTGCAGGAGCAGATGTTGCGGTGGATGCAGCGGATGTAGTTCTTGTCAAAAGCAGCCTGTTGGATGCTTGCACGGCTGTAAGACTGAGCCGCAATGTGCTCCGGAATATCCATCAGAATCTGTTTTGGGCATTTTTGTATAATACAATAGGGATACCGCTTGCTGCAGGATTGTTTATACCAATTTTCGGGTGGGAACTTAACCCTATGTTTGGAGCTGCGGCGATGAGTCTTTCAAGCTTTTCGGTGGTATCCAATGCTTTGAGATTGAATTTTGTTAAACTAAATCAAAAAAAGGAGAATATGCTTATGAAAAAAACAGTCAAAATTGAGGGAATGATGTGCCCGCATTGCGAAGCTAATGTAAAAAGCACGCTTGAGGCAATCAAGGGCGTGACAACAGCGGAAGTAAGTCACAAAACAGGTATGGCCATTGTTGAAAGTCAAAAGGATATTAGCAACGATGTGCTTAAAAAAGCAGTTGAAGAAAAAGGGTACAAGGTACTTGAAATACAATAAAAAGACTAAAACGGCAAGAGTGATTTAAACTCTTGCTGTTTTGCTTTTTCTGATACAAAATTCCAAGTAAAAATCTGCCTCAAACCCTTGACAGAAAAGCAGATTTCCTTTATACTTAAATCATAATGTGTAAATGTACCCAAATGCCCAAAAATTAAAAAAGATTGGGGCGTTATGGTATTAAAATAACTGAAAATTGAAGGGAATGGGGAAATTGGCAAAAGACGAAAAAAAATTGGTAGAAGAAATAACTTCCATGAGCGAGGACTTTGCGCAATGGTATACCGATATCGTAAAAAAAGCAAAACTGGTTGATTATTCAGGCGTAAAGGGTTGTATGGTTATTCAGCCGTACGGCTATGCTATTTGGGAAAATATCCAAAAAGGACTTGACAAAAGATTTAAAGAAACAGGGCACGAAAATGTTTATATGCCTATGTTTATTCCCGAAAGCCTGCTCCAGCGTGAGAAGGACCATGTCGAGGGATTTGCTCCCGAGGTTGCATGGGTTACACATGGCGGAAACGAAAAGCTTCAGGAGCGTCTTTGCGTAAGACCGACATCTGAAACACTTTTCTGCGACCATTATTCAAACATAATTCATTCATACAGAGACCTCCCCAAACTTTACAATCAATGGTGCAGCGTTGTCAGATGGGAAAAAACAACCAGACCTTTCCTTCGCAGTGCAGAGTTTTTGTGGCAGGAGGGTCATACTGCACACGCAACAGCCGAAGAGGCAGAGGCAGAGACACTTCGTATGCTTGATGTCTATGCAGAGTTTTTTGAAAACGAGCTTGCAATTCCTGTTATCAAGGGCAGAAAGACCGACAAGGAGAAATTTGCAGGTGCAAAGGCTACATACACAATCGAAAGCCTTATGCACGACGGAAAGGCGCTTCAGTCGGGTACAAGCCACAACTTTGGTGACGGGTTTGCAAAAGCTTTTGGCATTCAGTATTCGGATGAAAACAACGGACTCAGCTATGTTCATCAGACCTCGTGGGGTGTTTCTACACGTTCGATTGGTGCTATCATAATGGTGCACGGCGACGATGCAGGACTAAAGCTTCCGCCGAGAATTGCGCCAATTCAAGCAGTTATCATTCCGGTTGCTCAGCACAAGGAAGGAGTTTTGGAAAAAGCAGAAGAGTTGAGAGCACGCTTAAGCGGTGAGTTCAGAGTCAAGCTTGATGCAAGCGACAAGTCACCCGGCTGGAAGTTCAGCGAATATGAAATGAAGGGCGTTCCGCTGAGAATAGAAATCGGACCGAAGGATATCGAAAATAATCAGGCGGTATTGGTAAGACGCACAACAAGAGAAAAGTTCTTCATTTCTCTTGATAATCTTGAAGAAGAGGTTAAAAATCATCTCGAGGCAATTCAGCAAGAGATGTATGATGCAGCACTTAAAAACCGCGAGGAAAAGACAAGTGTTGCCACAAATTATGAAGAATTCCAGAAAATTGTTTCGGAAAAGGGCGGTTTTGTAAAGGCAATGTGGTGTGGAGATTTGGAGTGTGAAGAAAAAATCAAAGCAGATACGTCAGCAACTTCGCGTTGTATGCCGTTTGACAAGACTCCCGTTGCCGGGACTTGTGTATGTTGCGGCAAGCCTGCAAAAAAATTGGTTTATTGGGGCAAGGCGTACTAAAAAATGATTCAATAAACAAAAAAGGAGGATTTTGGCGTGTTTGACAGCTTTTACCAAGGGTTAATAAATCAGTTGGCACTTATAAAGCTTACTGATATAATCGATGTTTTTATTGTAACATTCTTTATATACAAGGCGCTCAAGTTTATTCGCGATACAAGAGCTGTACATCTTTTGAAAGGTCTTGTTGTTCTTGTTGTGACGATGCAGGTCAGCCAGCTTGTCAGTCTTCATACAGTGCATTATCTTTTAAGCAATGCCCTGCAGCTTGGACTTATTGCAATTATTATTGTGTTCCAGCCAGAACTCAGGCGTGCGCTTGAGCAGCTTGGTCGTACCACAATGGGACAGTGGTTCAGCTTTGAAGAACGAACTGACGACTTAGAAAAAGAAAAGCTGATAAAGGAAGTTAAAGAAAGCTGTTTGAATATGTCAAAAAGCCGTATTGGTGCTTTGATTGTTATGGAGCGCGAGGTTAAGATAGGTGATATTGCCGATACTGGTATTGTTCTTAATGCGGATGTAACGGCAGAGCTTTTGACAAACATTTTTGTCCCCAAAACTCCCCTTCACGACGGAGCAGTTATTATACGCAACAACAAAATCGAAGCTGCAAGTTGTTTTCTTCCGCTTTCGCAAAATCCTAATGTAAGCAAAGAACTTGGTACAAGACATCGTGCAGGGCTTGGTATGTCTGAGGAGTCAGACGCGGTTGTTGTTATTGTGTCGGAAGAAACAGGCGGAATTTCCATTGCTTGCGGTGGCGAACTTAATATGCGACTTTCGGCCGAGGCTCTTGAAAACAATCTTATGAAGCTTTTTGATATCAAGAAAAAAGACAGTCGAATCAAAAAGCCGATTTTTGCAAGAAAGGAGAAAAACAAATGAGAGATTTTTTTCTGAAAGATTCTGTTCTTAAAGTTTTATCATTTGTGATTGCTCTTCTCCTTTGGTTTTATATTATTGCGGTGGTGGACCCGTCGGTTGATGTTACTGTCAAGGATATACCTATTCGCTATACAAACGAAGATTTAATCAAGGCAAAGGGGCTTTGCCTGATAAGCGACGAAAAAACGACAGTAGAGCTTAAAATCAGAGGAAGCCGCAAACGTATAGCGAATATTGAAGAGAATAATATTTATGCAACGGTTGACCTTGCTACAATAAACAAAACAGGGACATACTCGCTACCTATTGCGATTTCTATTCCTTATGAATATGACGAAATTGTAAGCAAAAAGCCGTATAATGCTGAGATTTTTATCGATAAAGTGGTTGAGGCAGAACGCCAAGTAAAGGTGTTTACTGTCGGCAACACAGCAAATAATTATATTGCAGGGGCAGCCACTTCGTCGGTTCCTTCTGTCAAAGTAAAAGGTCCGCAGACAATGATTGAAAACATATCAAGTGTCGGCGCAGAACTCAATTTTGACGGCAGAGCAGCAGATATAAAAGATACCGAAAAATTGTTTTTTGTTGACGAAAACGGAAAAAGAATTGCTGACGACGAGAAAATATATGACCTCGTAACAACAAACATCGAAACCGTAGATGTGGAATGCAGGGTATACAAACAAAAGACAGTTCCGGTTACACTTGACTACAAAGTGTCAGGGGATATCGATGAATACAAGGTTTCGGTGCAGCCGGCAAATGTTACAATTTATTCAGAAAACGAGATTTTAGAGACAGTTGATGAACTTTTGACCTACCCGGTTAATCTTGATGATATATCAGGAAGCGGCGTGATGAGTGTAAAAATAAAACTTCCTGAAGGTGTATTTTTGCGTGATGGTGTGGACACAGTCAACGTAAAGGTTGAAAAGAGAGGCTGAAAGGCGGAGTAATTTCTTGAAAAAGATAATTATAAGCGGAATTAAAATGCCGGTTCGTCATACCGAGGCGGATGTTTTTGAGGCTGCGTCAAGCATTGCCCAAAAGGCAGAAATAAATGTAAAAAATCCGTATGTTTATAAAAAATCGCTTGATGCAAGACGAAAAAGTGACATACACTTTGTGTATTCGGTGGTGATGGAGGCAGAATGTACAGAGGAAAAACTTCCACCCGAAATATCGATTTTTGAAAAGCTTGAAACTTTTGAGATACTAAGAAAAACGCCTGTGAAAAAAGTTCTGGTGGTCGGCAGCGGTCCTGCGGGACTTTTTGCGGCATATATTCTTACTTTGGGTGGCGCAGATGTCATATTGGTTGAACGCGGAAGTTCGGTGGAGACCCGCCAAAAAGAGGTGCAAAGGTTTTGGGATACAGGTATTTTAAACCCCGAGTGTAATATTCAATTTGGTGAAGGCGGTGCAGGGACATTTTCTGACGGAAAGCTTAACACACGGATAGGAAGCAAGCTGCAGGGATTTGTTCTTAAAACTTTTGTCGAAAATGGTGCACCCAAAGAAATTATGTACGATTCGAAACCGCACATCGGCACGGATATTTTGTCGGTGTGCGTAAAGAATATTCGTGAGAAGATAAAAAAACAGGGCGGTCAGGTGTTTTTTGATACCTGTCTTACCGATTTGATTGTAAAAGACGGCAAAATAACAGGTGCAGTTTTAAACAATTCGTCATATATTGATTTTGATGCAATTATTCTGGCACCGGGACACAGCAGTCGCGATACCTACAAGATGCTTGCAGAGCATAGCATCTGTATGGAGCAAAAACCTTTTGCGGCAGGTGTCAGAATTGAACACAGGCGCGAGTTTATAAACAAAATGCAGTATGGCGAAGGTGATGAAAAGGATTTCTTGCCCTCGGCAGATTACAGACTTGTCCACAACGGCGAAAGCCGGAGCGTATATTCGTTTTGTATGTGCCCGGGCGGAGTTGTGGTAAATGCCTCGTCGGAATGTGGTTGCCTGTGCGTGAATGGTATGAGCGAGCACGCACGAATGGCAGACAATTCAAACAGCGCTCTTGTTGTGACTGTAAGACCCGAGGATTTTGATGGCGAATCACCCTTGGCAGGTGTGGAATTTCAGCGAAAGTATGAGCGTGCAGCTTATTCTTTATGCGATGGCAAGGGCCCTGTTCAGCTTGCTTGCGATTTTGTAAAAAATCGGGTTTCAGATTCGTTTGATGGTGTGAAACCTTCATTTACCGGGCAGACTGAATTTGCAGATTTGAGAGAATGTTTACCGCAGTTTATTGCGGACACGCTTTCAGAAGGGCTTGGCGAGTTTGAAAAGAAAATAAAAGGGTTTGTCACAGGTGGTGCAATTTTGACAGGTGTCGAGATGCGCACATCCGCACCGCTCAGGATTAAGCGTGACGAAAATTTTGAAAGTGTAAGTCACAAGGGGCTTTTCCCGTGTGGAGAGGGCGCGGGATATGCCGGTGGTATTATGAGCGCCGCTGTAGACGGAATAAAAGTGGCGCAAAGAATTTTGGAAATGAAGTAAAACAGACGAAGATTAACAAAAGAAAGGTATTTGATATATTATGAAATTAGGTATAGTGGGACTTCCCAATGTAGGCAAAAGCACACTTTTTAATGCAATTACACAGGCAGGTGCAGAATCGGCAAACTATCCGTTTTGCACAATCGAGCCGAATGTCGGTATAGTGGCTGTTCCTGACGAAAGACTTGACAAACTTGCCGAGATGTACGACCCAGACAAAATTACTCCGGCAGTAATCGAGTTTGTTGATATAGCAGGACTTGTAAAGGGTGCAAGCAAGGGCGAAGGCCTTGGAAACAAGTTTCTTTCTAACATCCGCGAGGTTGACGCCATTGTCCATGTGGTAAGAGCGTTTGAGGACGAAAATATTGTGCATGTTGAGGGAAGTATTGACCCGATTCGGGATATTGAAACCATCAATTTTGAACTTATATTCTCGGATCTTGAGATTATTGCAAGACGAATTGACAGACTCAAAAAGCAGCTTAAGGGCGGTGACAAAAAGTATCAGGTCGAGATTGATTTCCTTGAAGATTTGTGCACAAAGCTTGAAAAAGGAATCAGTGCAAGAGCTCTTGACTTCAGCGATGAAGAACAGGAGATGCTTAAGGAAGTTTCGCTTCTTAGCTTAAAACCGGTTATCTATGCGGCAAATGTTGCTGAGGATGATTATGCAAAACCTATGGATGAAAACGTGTATGTTAAAAAGATTGCGGAATTTGCCGCAAGTGAAAAATCCGAGGTTATGGTTGTTTCGGCAAGGATTGAAGAAGAAATTGCCGAGCTTGACAAAGACGAAAAAGTAATGTTTTTGGAAGAACTTGGGGCAACAGAATCAGGACTGGACAAACTTATAAAGGCAAGCTACAAGCTTCTTGGACTTATAAGCTACCTTACAGCCGGAAAACCCGAGGTAAGGGCGTGGACAATTACAAAGGGGACCAAGGCACCTCAGGCAGCGGGCAAAATACATACCGATTTTGAGCGCGGATTTATACGTGCCGAGGTTGTGTCGTATAAAGACCTTATGGAAAATGGCGGTATGAATGCAGCAAAAGAAAAGGGTCTTGTCAGAAGCGAAGGAAAAGAATATACTGTAGAAGACGGAGATATCATTCTCTTTAGATTTAATGTATAAATAAAAATTGGAGGTTTATTATGAAATTTGTTGAAAATTTGAAAAAAGCGGCAGAAAATACTTTCCATACAGTAACAAAAAAGACAGGTGAGTTTGTAGAAGACTCCAAGACAAAATATTCGATTTTTGACCTTAAGAACGAAATCGAAAAAGTATATACCGAGATTGGCAAGGAAATCTATCTTGCAAGCAAAGAGGACAGAAATGTTGCGGACTTTATCGAAAATAAGTGCGCTGACATTGATAAGCTTAATGCAGAGATCGAAGAGCTGCAGAAAAAGCTTAGCTAAAAAAGAGGTACAAAAGATATGGCTACTTTTAAAATCGCAATAGATGGACCTGCAGGCGCAGGCAAAAGTACAATAGCAAAGCTTGCGGCAAAGGAGCTTGGGATTGTTTATGTCGACACCGGAGCGATGTATCGTGCAATAGGGCTTGCTGCAATAAGAAAAGGCGTTGACCCTGACAAAGATATTGCAGCAGTCGAGGCAATGCTGCCGGAAGTTAATGTCGAAATTGCACATTCCGACACCGGGCAAAAGGTCTTTTTAAATGGCGAGGATGTGTCAACTGAAATCCGTTTGCCCGAGGTTTCGGTTGCTGCGTCGGATGTTTCAAGAATCCCGGCTGTTCGCACAAAGCTTTTGGAACTTCAGCGCGGACTTGCTCAAAAAACAGATGTTATTATGGACGGCAGAGATATTGGAACTGTTGTTTTGCCGGATGCCGAACTCAAAATCTTTCTTACTGCATCGGTCGAAGACCGGGCAATGCGAAGATTTGAAGAACTTGTAACAAAAGGCATTGAGTGTGATTTTGATGAGGTAAAACGCGATATAGAGTATCGTGACAAAAACGATTCCGAGCGCGAGATTGCACCGCTTAAACCAGCCGAGGACAGCGTTTATGTTGATACAACAGGAAATGAATTGGAAGAATCAGTAAAAATTATTATGGATATAATAAATGAAAGAAGAAAAAGCTTATGAAAAAATTTGTTTTAGCTGCAGCAAGATTGTTTTACAGAATTCTCTTTAAAGTAGAGATCGAAGGGATAGAAAAAATTCCTTGCGACAAGAATTTTATTGTTACACCAAACCACCTCAGCAATTTTGACCCGCCTTTGATTGCGGCATTTTTGCCTGTTGAAAATGTGGCTTATATGGCAAAAGCCTCTCTTTTTAAGGTGCCGGTTGTTGCACAGGTAATCAAGGCTTTTGAGGCGTTCCCTGTAAAAAGGGGCGAGGGTATGGCTGCTATAAAAATTGCCATAAGACTCTTGCGTGATGGCAAAAATCTTGTTATGTTTCCTGAGGGCAGACGCGTTCACACACCCGGCGTTTTGGGCAAGGGCAAACAGGGTGCTGTTGTGATTGCTACAAAGGCAGAAGTGGGTATTTTGCCGGTTGGAATAGAGGCAACCTACAAATTCAGAAGCCGTGTAAAAGTCACAGTTGGTGATTACATAGACCTTTCGGAGTATAAAGGACAAAAATTGACAGCAGAAGAAATTCAGAATATTACGGACCAGGTTGTTATGGAGAAAATAGCAGTACTCTCGGGAGCCAGAACTTATGGAAATTGAGATAGCTGAAAAAGCGGGATTTTGCTTTGGTGTTGACAGAGCAGTAAAAATTGCATACGATACAGCAAAAGAAAAAAAGACACAGGTATACACCTATGGTATGCTTATCCACAACAGTGATGTGACAAACGAGTTTGAAAAAATGGGCGTAAGTTGCATAAATGAGATAAGCGAAATTCCAAGCGGAAGTACAGTCATAGTCCGTGCACACGGTATATCAGAAGAAGAATACGAAAAGCTTCGTGAAAATGATATAAATGTAATAGATGCAACCTGTCCGTTTGTCAAGCGAATTCACAAAATTGTTGGGGAAGAGCATCAAAAAGGCAGACGAGTGGTAATTGCAGGTGACAGAAATCATCCCGAGGTAAAAGGGATAAACGGCTGGTGCAAAAATTCGGCATTTATTGTTGGAAATGAGGAAGATTGTGAAGAAATTTTAAAAAATGACAGCAATTTGCCCATCAGCATAGTGTCTCAGACCACCCTGAGACCCGAAAAAGCAAAAAAAATTGAAAAATTTTTAAAAAAGTATTTTACAAATGTGATTTTTTTTGATACAATATGTAGTGCGACTGAAGAAAGACAGAAAGCTGCCAAAAAGTTGGCAAAAGAATCAGAGGTTATGTTGGTTTTGGGTGGCAAAAACAGTTCCAACACCGAAAAGCTTTTTGAAATCTGTCGTGAACATTGTAAGGAGACTTACAAAATTGAAAATGCAAAAGAATTAGATGGGCTTGCCCATTTATTTAAAAAAAATATAAAAAAAGTAGGCATTACCGCCGGAGCATCCACTCCGGAAAAGGTAATCAAGGAGGCAAAACTAACCATGGCGGAAATTACAAATGAAATGAACTTTGCAGAGGCGCTTGAAGAAACTTTAAAGCCCTTAACAACAGGAGATATTGTTAAAGGTGTAGTTATCGGAATCACCCCTACAGAGGTACAGGTGGACATTGACGGCAAGTACGACGGTGTTATCCCGTTTAATGAAATGACAAATGATTCATCAGCAAACCTTTCAGACCTTGTTAAGGTTGGCGATGAAGTGGATG
Organism: Clostridia bacterium; assembly: GCA_045578305.1. GTDB lineage: Bacteria > Bacillota > Clostridia > Monoglobales > Monoglobaceae > SIG440. Next base: position 44,844 of record JAZNKA010000067.1, read on the forward strand.
TGTTTGTTGTTCATGTTTCGGATCGTGACGGCGTTGTTACACTTTCGAAAAAGAAGATTGATGCAGAAAAGGGACTTCAGGAACTTCGCGCTGATTTCGAAAACAAGACTGTTTTAAACGGCAGAATTGCTGAAATCGTAAGAGGCGGCGTTGTTACAATCGCTAAAGGTATCAGAGTATTTATCCCTGCATCAGAAGCTGCAGAGCGCTTTATTGAAGACCTTGGTGCATTGCTTGGCACAGAGGCTTCGTTCAGAATTATAAAGATGGATAAGGACAGACGCGGCAGACTCAGAGTTGTAGGCTCTATCAAATCTGTTGCAAGAGAGATTTCTCAGCAGAAGGCTGACGAATTCTGGGCATCGGCAGAAGTTGACAAGAAGTATACAGGAACTGTTAAATCTCTTACCAACTTTGGTGCATTTATTGACCTTGGTGGTGCAGACGGTCTTATTCATATCTCTGAACTTTCGGACAGCCGTATCAAACATCCGTCAGAGGTTGTTAAGGTTGGCGACACAATCGATGTATATATCAAAGAACTCAGCAGAGAGAACAACAAGATTTCTCTTGTAAAAGAACTCAAGGCTGAAAAAGAAGCAAGAGAAGCTGCTTTCTGGGCAGGTATCGAGGTCGGAAAGACTTATACCGGTACAGTTAAGTCACTTACCAACTTTGGCGCATTTGTTGATATCGGCGGCGTAGACGGTCTTGTTCATATTTCTGAACTTTCGTGGAACAGAATCAAGCATCCGTCAGAAGTTGTTGCTGTTGGTGATTCGATTGAAGTTTATATCAAGGATGTAAATGCCGAGACAAAGAAAATTTCTCTTGGACACAAAAAGGAAGAAGACAGCCCCTGGTATCAGGCTACCAAAGATATCAAGGTTGGCGATACTGTAAAGTGCAAAATCGTTCGCATTTTGCCGTTTGGCGCATTTGCAGAGATTGCTCCTTTTGTTGATGGTCTTATCCATGTTTCGCAGATTGCAAACACAAGAATAGACAAACCCTCGGATGTTCTTAACATCGGTGACGAGGTTGAGGCTCGTATTATTGAAATCAACAATGATACAAAGCAGATTGGTCTTTCAAGAAAGGTACTTCTCCCTGACTATGCTCCTGAAGTTGAAAAGGAAGAAGAAGTTGCTGCTGACGAATCTTACACAGAGGAAAGCTCTTTCACATTGGGCGACATTCTGGATGTTGAATAACAACAGATAAATCAAGGAGGGCTCGAACGCCCTCCTTGTAAATATGAGTATCAAAGGCGAGCACAAAGCTCGCCTGTTTGATATTTCGAAGATTTTCTGCCAACCCCTGATGCTTTTAAGAGTTTGGCAAAAAGTCTTTGGAAAGGCGGTTTTTTTGATGAATGTGATTGAATATAAAAAATCAATAAGGAACAAAAAGATTTCGGTTGTCGGAATTGGTGTCAGCAATATTCCTCTTATTGAATTTTTGCTTGACGGCGGAGCAAATGTTAATGCCCATGACAAAAGGACAAAAGACCAATTGGGCGAAGTTTATGACAAGCTCAAGGCTTTGGGCGCAGAGTTTGTTTTGGGCGATGACTATCTTGACAATATACCAGTTGATACAGAAATAATTTTCAAGACCCCGGGGCTCAGACCCGATGTTCCTCAGCTTTTGGCGGCAGAAAGAAATGGTGCACTTTTGACCTCGGAGATGGAGCTTTTTTTCAAGCTTTGTCCCTGCCCGATAATCGCTGTCACGGGAAGCGACGGCAAAACCACAACCACAACTCTTATTGGTGAAATGCTTAAAAAAGAGGGGCATAATTGTTATATAGGCGGAAATATCGGTAAGCCTCTTGTCAGCGAAGTCGAAAAAATGACGCCTCAGGATATGGTGGTTGTTGAACTTTCAAGCTTTCAGCTTTTCTCAATGAGACACAGCGCAGATACAGCAGTTGTAACCAATGTCACTCCAAATCATCTGGATTGGCACAAGGATTTTACCGAGTATATCGAAGCTAAAAAGAATATATTTGCAAACAATGATAATTGTCGTGTGGTTTTGAATTTTGACAATGAAATTACAAGGTCATTCAAACAATATGCAAAAAATTCGATGTATTTTGGCAGACAGAAAAGTCCAGACGAGGGGATTGTGTTGGAAGATGGCAAAATTGTATTGAAGACAAAAGAGGGTAAAAAAACTATGCTTTTGTGTGATGATATAAAATTGCCGGGACTTCACAATGTCGAAAATTATATGGCGGCAATTGGTACAGTTTATCCTTTCGTTTCGCTTGAGACCATAAAATACACAGCCCAGAATTTTGGGGGAGTTCCTCACAGGATAGAGCTTGTGCGTGAGCTTGATGGGGTCAGGTATTACAATGATTCAATAGCAAGCAGTCCTGCAAGAACAACAGCCGGACTTAAATCTTTTGACAAGAAGGTTATTCTGATTGCAGGTGGATATGACAAAAAAATACCTTTTGATGAATTTGGGTCGGTGATAAATGAGTATGTGAAAGAACTTGTTTTGGTTGGGTTGACTTCCGAAAAAATAGAGAAGGCGGTCAAAAATGCACCCAATTACAGCGGAATTTGTATTCATCGTGAAACAGAATTTAAAAAAGCGGCAGAAACCGCAAAGGCGTGCGCACAAGAAGGCGATATAGTTCTTTTGTCGCCTGCCTGTGCAAGCTTTGATTTGTTTAAAAATTTTGAAGAACGCGGAAATACATTTAAAGATATAGTAAATAATTTTTAGAATTTCAGGCAGTCGGATGCTTCGGCTGCTTTTTTCTTTTGCTCGCGGATATCAGAAAATTCCTTCAAGGTCATATAGACAATAAGTGCAGCACCAAAATACACGGTGGCGTGCGCTAAAGAGGATACGTCAGACGGATAATCATAAGAAAAACGATTGTCGCCAAAGAAGTCTACAGTCATAGTTAAAATTTTCAGACACCACTCAACGGGAACTTTTAAAATATTTAATGAAAACCAGGGGAATATGTAAAAAGCGATGCATGCGATATATCCAAGGCAAAATATCAGCGAGGCGATTGGAATAATCCAAAGATTTGTAAGAAACTGAACCTTTGAAATCTTGCCAAAGAACAACACGATGAAGTATGCAGTCCCCAAAAAAGAGGAAAGCGATAGAGAAACCGAGGTCGAAAGATATCCTACACTTCTTTTGAAAAGTTTGCGTGTCTTGGTTAAGTTCCATTTGTCAGATGCAAACGGCAAAGACAAAAAAGAGTTTATGTAGCGGAAATAAGCAAAGATACCCAGGGTCGCCGAAAATGACATAACCAGACTTTTTGAAAAAATAGAATATGGAGAAACAGCAATCAATATTACAAAGGCAGCAAACAAAGATGTTACAGAGTCGTATTCTTCACTCAGCGTAGAAGACAGCATCATAACAAAAAGCATAATTGATGCTCGTAAAACAGAGGGGGTAAAGCCCGAGGCGGATACAAAAAGGATGATAAAGGGAAGTGTTATAAAAAGAACAAGCTTGCGTTTTATGCGTAAAGCCCCAAACACAGTCATCAAAGATGCAAACAAAAGCGAAAGATGCAAACCGGATACGGCAACTATGTGCGAGATTCCTGCATTGGAAAATTTATTATACATTTCGTCGTCAAAGTCCGATTTGTCACCAATCAAGAGCCCTTTCAGTATCGCAGCGTATTCAGCGTTTTCGGGAAATAATGTATCCACTGCTGCCAAAATTTTGTTTCGAACCAAAGAACCGACGCTTTTGATGCTGCGTGAAAGAGAAAACTGACCGATTGATTTGTATGGATTTATGTTTTTTGCATTTGCAGTCAAAAAGATGTTCTTGCGACTTAAGTTTACAAAATAATCGTATTCATATATGCTTTCGGGAATGGGAACTTTTCTCAGTTCACCCCAAAAGAAAACACTGTCTCCGATATTAAAGTCACAACCTATAGCTTTTGGGACATAGACAATAATGGTGCCATTTGCAGATTCTTCGTTAACTTTAAAAACATCAAGCTCGAAACTGTAGTAAAACTTGCTTGCTGTAAGACCTGGTTCGCAGGAGAGCGTTCCATACACCCAGGCCTCTTGCCCCGAAAATTGGTCGATGGATTTTTCGTCAGATACTTGGTTGAATTCAACTCGCAAAATGCCTGTCAAAAAAGAAAGTAGCATAAAAAGAGGAAGAATATAGTGCTTGCGTCTTGAAAAAAATTTTCTGGTAACCAGCGAAAAAAGTGCAGCAATAATAAAAATGGAAAAAAGGATAATTGTTATACATAATCCCCAAAGGGCTCCCAAAGAAAAGGAAACCAAAATACCTGCGGCAAAAGATGTAATTAAAAGCACAAGGTAATGCTTTGAAGTTATGATGTGTTGTGATTTATACATTTTGCTGTGTGCTCCTTTTTATCTTGTCGTTATTTCAGAAGTTCGTCATAAGATGCATTAAGCACTTCTTTTATTGCGTTCAGCTGACTTATGTAAATGTGTTGCGAACCTCTTTCGATTTTCACCAGAGATTCTCTTGTTATATCCACTCCCAGAAGTTGTATATATTTTACCATATCAACCTGCTTAATTCTTCTTTTTTTTCGAATTTCTTTAATTTTTTTACCTATGCAGACAGAATCTTGTTTGATTTTTTGTTCGTTCATAAAAATCACCCCTCGTTTTGGACTAAAATAAGCACTTTTTAATTATATTATTGAGCTAAAAAATAATGGGACTGAAATGAGTCCATTTTCTTGTGCCGTACCTTTATTATAAATTTATTGAAAATAGAGCAAATTCCTCTGAATTTGAGTTTATAAAAATACTGACAAAAAAAACAGAAAAAATTTGTAGGATTGTGAGAGAAGTATTTTATTGACGAAATAATAGTTTTGTGATAATATAATAAAGTATGAGTTTTTGCAGAAAAAAGATAAGGAGACTTAGTTATGACAAAAAAACAATTTATGTCACGCGAAGAAGGAATAGATTTAGTTGAGCTTATCCAAACATTTTGGAAGCATAAGTTCCTTATACTGGCACTTATGATCATTGGTGCATTTGCGATGATTATAAAAACAGTATATTTGACTGAACCGGACTTTACTTCAAGCGGTATATTGTATGTAAGCAACAGGAAGGAACAAGCAAACGAAAACGCAGCGATTTTAAAAAGTGATATCGATACATCAAGAACCTTGAGTACAACATACATAGAAATTCTTAAGACATCAAAGTTTCTTGATGAGGTCGGTGAAGCTATCGGAAATTATACGCATGAAGAAATTTTGCGCTATGTGACAATTTCGACGATTAATGATACCGAACTTTTAAAAGTAACAACAACTTCCAGAGACCCAAGACTTGCTTATCTTATAACAAAAAATATTTTGGATAAAGCCCCTGAGAAGCTGAAATCGGTATATAAAAAAGGTGAGGTTGAACTGGTTGACCCCCCAAGATACCCGGAAAAAGAAAATGAACGAAATGTTGCAAGAAATGCTTTGATTGGTATGCTTGCAGGGTTTGTACTGGGTGCTTTTATTGCGTTTGAATACAACTTCTTTGACACCAGAGTAAGACGTGGCGAAGATGTAGCACAAAGATACAATATTTCAATCTTGGGTGAGATTTCGGAATAGGGGGAGACGGAAAATGAAGAAAAAGGATATGACGCCTAAAAAGAAAAAATATTCTTATAAGTATCAAAAAGAAATAGAAGAAAGAATACTTAGCGACAAGACCGACTTTGATACAATAGAGACATTTAAGGCAATGAGAACAAACATTTTGTTTTCGATGCCCAAAACAGAAGGTGGCAAAGTTATAGCAATCACCAGTGCTTCGCCGGGTGAAGGAAAGACAACCACAAGTATAAATCTTGCGATAACATTTGCACAGCTTGGTGCCAAGGTGCTTTTGCTGGATTGTGACTTAAGAAAACCGCGTGTGCACAGATACCTTAAACTGGACCGCAAAAATGGTGTGACAAATGTTTTGTGTGGATTCAGCGATTTTGAAAAGGCTGTTCACAGGAATGTAAAAGAAAATCTGGACTGTTTGACAAGCGGTGAGATCCCTCTTAATCCGGCAGAACTTTTGGGAACTGACGAATTTAAAAATCTTTTGACAGGACTTAAAGAAGAGTATGACTATATTTTCGTTGATACCCCGCCGGTAACATTGGTTACAGATGCTGCGCTTATTATGGAACACTGTACCGGAACGGCAGTTATTGTGAGACAGGATGTAACAAGATATGATATGCTGGATGCAACAATGGATGTAATAGAAAAAATTGGAGTAAAAGTTTTGGGCTTTATAATTTTGGGCAGTGCTGAAAATATGAAAAAATACAACTATTACAGAAGACGCAACTATAATTATAAATATGGTTACAAAAATTCATTCAAGTACGGATATGTTGCTGGCAAAAGCGACTACAGGTACGGAGATGATGTTTCGGAAAAGAAGTGATAGAAGTTGAATGATTTGCATACACACGCATTGCCGGGCATTGATGATGGAGCAAAAACTCTTGAAATTGCAACACAAATGCTGGAGGAAAGCTATAAACAAGGGGTAAGAGTTTGTGCTCTTACTCCACATTGCGTTATTCACAACGAGCAGGCTCTTCCTGAGTTTTTGGCAAAACGACAGAGTGCTTATGAAAACCTAAAAGAATATCTTAAGGGCAGACAAGTTCCCGAACTTGTGCTTGGAGCAGAGGTATATGCAGACCATGATTTAAGTCAGGATGAGGGAATATCTGACCTCTCTATAGGAAAGTCTTCATACATTTTGCTGGAACTTCCTTTTGCAAGCAAGTACGAGTGGTTTGCAGAGTGCGTATATTCACTCAATTTGATGGGTTTCACGGTTATAATAGCACATGTTGATCGTTATCCTGCGTGGAAAAATATTATGGAAACTTTGTCAGGACTTAAGGTTGTTTATGAACTCAGCACAGCAAGCTTTTTAACATTTTTCGGAAGAAGATTGATTAAAAAGATAATTCAAAGGGATGCAAAATTTATCATTTCAAGTGATATGCACAATACGACTACGCGAAAATGCGAACTGAAGGAAGCCTTTAAAAAAGCAAGAAAAATTAGTCCTGAATTTGCTGACAAATGTCTTTCGGAAATCACAATTATTTAGTTTGTAAATGGAAGAAGGTAAGAAATGTTTAACGGAAAAACTTTGTTGATTACAGGCGGGACAGGCTCGTTTGGAAATGCAGTCTTAAATCGTTTTTTGAACACGGATATAAAAGAAATCCGTATTTTTTCCCGTGATGAAAAAAAGCAGGATGATATGAGACATGAGTTTCAGGCAAAAATGCCAAAAGAGGCACAAAAAATAAAATTTTATATAGGTGATGTTCGAGATATTGCAAGTATTAAAAATGCTATGCACGGAGTAGATTATATATTCCATGCGGCGGCGCTCAAACAAGTGCCATCGTGCGAGTTTTTTCCTATAGAGGCAGTAAAAACAAATGTTCTGGGTTCCGAAAATGTTCTTACAGCGGCTGTTGAAGAAGGTGTCAAAGCGGTGATATGCTTGTCTACGGACAAGGCTGCATATCCGGTAAACGCTATGGGCACGTCAAAAGCAATGATGGAAAAGGTTATTGTTGCAAAGTCAAGAACTGTCGACCCCGATATTACAAAAATATGCTGCACCAGATACGGAAACGTTATGTGCAGCAGAGGTAGCGTTATTCCGCTTTGGATTGAACAGATAAAAGCTGGAGAGGATATAACAGTTACAGAGCCCCAAATGACTCGTTTTGTTATGTCTCTTGACGAAGCGGTTGATCTTGTTCTTTTTGCTTTTGAAAATGGTGTGAATGGTGATATATTGGTGCAAAAGGCACCTGCCTGCACCATTGAGATACTTGCAAAAGCTGTTAAAGAATTGTTTGATAAGGAAAATAAGAGTAATATAAAGGTTATAGGAATCAGACACGGTGAAAAATTGTACGAAACGCTTCTTACCAATGAGGAGTGTGCAAATGCGACAGATATGGGTAATTTTTATCGTGTTCCCTGCGACAAACGTGACCTCAATTACGACAAATATTTTAAGACCGGCGATACAAAACGGAACAAACTTACCGAGTTTAATTCAAACAATACCCAGCTTTTGACGGTCGAGCAGGTAAAAGAAAAGCTTTTGGCACTTTCGTATATCCGCGATGAATTAAAGGCCCTGGAGGGAAAATAATGAATATTCTTGTAACCGGTGCGGCAGGATTTGTCGGCAAAAATATGGTCGAGGCGCTTAAGTGCATTAAGGCGGGCAAGGACAAAACCAGGCCCGGACTTAAGATTGACGAGATTTATTGCTTTGACATTGAATCCTCACAGGAAGAACTGGAATATTTTTGCCAAAATGCCGATTTTGTATTTAATTTTGCAGGGGTGAATCGCCCGCAGAATTCGGAGAAATTCTTGCAAGGGAATTTCGGCTTTGCCGAAAATCTCTTAAATACTCTTAAAAAATATAAAAATTCCTGTCCGGTTATGTTGTCAAGTTCCATTCAGGCTAGCCTGATAGGCAGATATGACGGTGATTATGGAAGAAGTAAAAAAGCCGGAGAGGACTTGTTTTTTGAGTATGCATGCGAAACCGGAGCAAAGGTTTTGGTGTACAGATTTCCAAACATATTTGGCAAATGGGCAAAGCCAAATTACAACAGTGCGATTGCTACATTTTGCCATAATGCGGCAAATGACTTGCCGATTACCATAAATGACCCGTTGGTTGAACTTGAACTTTTGTATATAGATGACCTTGTTGAAGAAATGCTGAATGCGCTTGAGGGAAAAGAACAACATTGTGAGTTTGATGGTATCAAAACTGTATTAAACGACAATGGAAGATATTGTGCAGCAAAAACAACACATCATGTTACGCTTGGTAAGATTGAAAAAATCCTTGGCGAATTTTGCGCACAACCAAAAACTTTGATTATACCTGACATACCAAAAGGTTCGTTCGAGAGTAAGCTCTATTCAACATATCTTTCGTATTTACCCAAAGAGAAAACAGCTTTTCCTTTGAAAATGAACGTAGATGACAGAGGCTCGTTTACCGAACTTTTTAAAAGTTTTGGGACAGGGCAGGTCAGCGTAAATATTTCGAAACCCGGAATAAAAAAAGGTGAGCACTGGCATCACAGCAAATGGGAATTTTTTGTGGTTGTTTCGGGCGAGGCACTTATACAGATGCGAAAAATCGGCAGCGACGAAATTTTGAATTTTGAGGTGTCAGGTGAAAAAATAGAGGCAGTTCATATGTTGCCCGGGTATACACACAATATAATAAACTTGAGCAAAACCAAAGATTTGGTTACGGTTATGTGGGCAAACGAAAGTTTTGACCCCCAAAAGCCGGATACATTTGGCGAGGAGGTTGACCACGGTGTTTAAAAATAACGGCAAGCTGAAATTGTTGATTATAGTTGGCACCAGACCCGAGATAATCCGTCTCTCGGCGGTTATTGACAAATGCAGAAAGTACTTTGATACTGTTCTTGCACATACCGGTCAGAATTATGATTATACTCTGAATGGAATATTCTTTGAAGACTTGTCCCTTGATACACCGGATGTCTATCTTGATGCCGTTGGCGCAGATTTGGGCGAAACTATGGGGAATATTATAGCAAAATCCTACAAGCTTATGACAGAAATAAAGCCCGATGCAGTACTTGTTCTGGGAGATACAAATTCGTGCTTGTCTGTGATTTCGGCAAAACGCCTTCACATACCTATTTTCCATATGGAGGCAGGAAACCGCTGTAAAGACGAGTGCTTGCCCGAGGAAACAAACCGACGGATTGTGGATATCATATCAGATGTTAATCTGGCATATTCGGAGCACGCAAGGAGATATCTTGCAGATTGCGGATTGCCAAAGGAACGGACATTTGTGACAGGTTCACCTATGGCGGAAGTTCTCAGGAAAAATCTTGAAAAAATCGAAGCCAGCGATGTGCATAACAGGCTTGGACTTGAGAAAGGCAAATATATTCTTTTGTCCGCACACCGCGAGGAAAATATAGATACAAAGAAAAACTTTGAAAGCCTTTTTGGCGCAATAAACAAATTGGCAGAAAAGTATGATATGCCAATACTTTATTCGTGCCATCCGCGTTCGAAAAAACGCTTGGAGGAAAGCGGCTTCAAGCTTGACGAAAGGGTTATAAAGCACGAACCTATGGGATTTCACGACTATAACTGCTTGCAGATGAATGCTTTTGCAGTTGTATCCGATTCGGGAACTCTTCCTGAAGAAAGTAGTTTTTTTGCAAGTATAGGCAAGCCCTTTCCGGCAATTTGCATAAGAACATCAACCGAACGCCCCGAGGCTGTTGACAAAGGATGCTTCACCCTTGCGGGGATAGATGGAGACAATTTGCTAAAGGCGGTTGAAACAGAGGTTGAAATGAAGAAAAACAGCCATTTTGGAGTTCCTGTGCCGGATTATATTGACGAAAATGTTTCAGACAAGGTAATTAAAATTATACAATCCTATACCAATATAGTAGATAAAATGGTATGGAGAAAGAATTAAAGCAAAAATATGCTTGTTAGAAGTTGTACCGACCCATACAGGCGATTTTCAGAAGCAGGAAATGTTAAAAACTAATGTATAAAAAGGTTGAATTATATCAATTCAACCTTTTTATTTTTTATAAAGCGGCATATCTTGACTTTGCAGATCAAGTGTGATACAATATATAGAGATTATAAGGGAAATTATGCGTATATCGATGCGGTATTTTCAAAATCAGCCTGAAAGGTGGTATTTTTAATGCAAGACGAGAAAAGAAAGGCACTTGAAAGTGTCTTCGGACAGATAGAAAAACAATATGGTGCAGGAGCAGTTATGCGTCTGGGCGAAAAAACAAGCGTAGAAGTCGAGGCTATCCCGACAGGGTCTATGTCTCTTGATATCGCTCTTGGTATTGGCGGTGTTCCCAGGGGAAGAGTTATTGAAATTTATGGACCTGAATCTTCGGGAAAAACA
>JAZNKA010000068.1:0-90237 GCA_045578305.1 Clostridia bacterium
TTTAAAACTCCTTTTATGTAATATTTTCTTCAAATTACTTTATCAGTTTAGCACACTAAATCGATAAAGTCAATAGTTTTTTCAAAAAATTTGTATTTTTTTAATTAAAGTGGCAATTGTTCGTGTTAAGTTAGAACCAAAATACTATTTTATTTATTTTCGTATATTTTTATAAGGCTAAATACCTGGCAAGCAGTATCTTTTAAGTTCTTATAAGCATTATCAACATTCATAGCTTCATCTAATGCACATGGTTTTCTTACAATCGGGAAAAACGCATCAATTCCATGTTCATTACAACCAACGGCATCATCTGTTACGCACCCGGAGAAAGCAATTACCGGTTTTCTATACTTTTTAGCAAGTGTTGCAACCCCAACAGGAGCCTTGCCCATATACGATTGCCCGTCAAGTCGACCTTCACCTGTAACCACTAAATCCGCATCTTTTATATGACTTTCAAGGTCTGTTTCTTTCATTACAAGTTCAATTCCTGACATAAGCGATGCATTAAGGTAGGATAATAATGCAAATCCTAATCCTCCGGCAGCACCTGTTCCAGGTATATTTGCATCAGAATTTGGGATAACTTCCTTTGTCAGATATGCATAATTTTCAAGCCACAAATCCATATCTTTAATCATTTCAGGCGTTGCGCCTTTTTGAGGACCGTAAATTGCACTACAACCGTATTCTCCGCACAAAACATTTTTCACATCACATGCAACACAAAAAGAACATTCTTTTAATTCCTTTGCAGCATTTTCTGTCTTAATCTTAACAATATCCTTAATTCCTTTTGCACCAAGTGAAACTTGTTTTCCTTCTTCGTCTAAAAACTCAAAACCAAGTGCCTGAAGCATTCCAACTCCACCATCATTAGTTGCACTTCCACCTATCCCTATCAAAAACTTTCGACATCCTTTTGATATTGCATCCAAAATCATTTCGCCAACACCAAAGGTTGTTGTGTACATTGGATTGCGTTCACTTTCTTTTATCAAGGTAATACCTGCCGCAGCAGACATTTCAATTATTGCGGTTTTAGTATGAGGAATAAAACCATATATAGCCTCAATCTTCTCTCCAAGAGGATTGCAAACAACAGTTTTCACAAGTTCGCCATTGGTTGCGGAGATAATAGCCTCAACTGTACCTTCTCCCCCATCTGCAATTGGCGATATACTAACTTCTACATTTTCATACACTTCTTTTGCAGCTTCCTCTATTGCCTTTCCTGCTTCAAATGTAGAAAGACTTCCCTTGAAGGAATCTATAGCAACTACAATTTTCTTCATCATCATTTTCCTTTTTTCATCATATTCCGACATTCTTTATATAAAGACTGTATAATCCGGATGCCAATGTTTTAGCTTGGTAGTTCGTGTTAGGTTAGGGCAAAAATCCTAAATTAATTAGTTTGCAAAAGGTTATATCCATATATGCAAATCATAATCTTCTTGGGTTATTAACTTACTATACTGCGCCCCAATTATTATACCTACAGAAGATAGATTCAAATATGAAATATAGCCATCTGCCCAATAATCAATAACTTCTTGCATTTCTGGAACAAGTTTGATTATTAATGTCTTTATTTCCTCGACATTCATCAAATTATTTTCATAGATTTTTGTTATAATTTTTTGGTCATTAACATTTACATTATAAGAAACAAAAAATTCTTCAAGACTTTCTTTTGACATAGCATTAATTTGAATTTTTTCTTTATCATTTAAACATGATGTAAACAATTTAGGATACTTCTCATATAAAGGTTGTCCATCTTCCGAAGCTACCATCTCGTCTTTTAAATACCCCTTCATAAATATGCCACCGTAAATATTTCTTATGTCACTTATAAAACTAACTGTAAATCCACTTATTTGACCGCATCCGCAAGAACTAAGATGCTGAAATTCTGAAAACTTTTTGCTAACTCCATGATAATATAATTTTAAAATCACATTTCGCAAAAAAGCAGAAAAGCTCTCATGACTATTAATCCTTAAAGATTTTGTATGATGCAATACAAAAAACATAGCCAATGTTGCCATTTGACTTTTTATAAGTTTAGGAACGGTATGAATAGCCTCACCTAATGCGATCTGCAATAGAGTTCTTTCGCTTTCGCTAATACGTTCTAAAAGAACATTAGACAATACCTCTGCCATTTCTGGTGTACCAGCCTTTATATATGATTTTTGAGCTTCGAAATAATCATATTGCATCGCAGGTTTTTTAAATTCTGACAAAGCAGCACCATCTGACATATTGTTTTTATCCAATTTTTCAATTAATAATCCAAACAACTCATTATACCTTTTTTCTGCTTCGTCATGAGCCTCGTTTTTGTACTTGTCTAGTTCTTCCGAAACAATGTCATAACACAGCGCTTTAGTATCTGAATATGTAAGGCCATTATTATTAATAATCAAACCAGAATTATTACCAGCTTCAACACCATGATTTTGTCCCGTATTTTCCACAACAATTTTGGGAGGAAAAAACTTACTCAGAAATTTCACCTGTATTCACCCCCGATATTATACCAGAATTATCGCCTTTATTTTTAACATTAACATTCCCTGTTATCTGTGCATTAGAACTACCTTTTCCTATATTCATCTTTTTAACCTCATTTTTTGCTCCAAATGCAGCAATCGCAGACAAAACACCTGCTATAGTACTAATAACTGTCAAAATAAATGTTGCAATTTCCATATTTATCCCCTTTCTGTTTTTCTACAAAATTCGACAACCTTCATAGTCTTATGCCAAATCAGTAACAAAAACAATTTATTTCTTTTTCTCTACGGAAAGTTCGCTCCAAAGAGTGAATCCCAAAATCATCAAACCACCGATGAATTGCAAAACTGTCATCTCTTCATTTAATAAGATAACACTTACCAGCACCGCAACCAATGGGTCAATGTAGCTTAATATAGCTACCTTTTGCCCAGGCAATTCCTTCAGCGCAGAGAAATATAAACAATAGGTAAAGCCCGTATGTACCAAACCCACTATCAGCAGAGATACCCAGCCGGTGTTGTCAAGCTCTGTCAGTGTAAAGCCATCTGTAAGGGCTACATAAGGCACAAGAACCACAATTGCTGCCAAAAACTGTATAAATGTTCGATGAAGGCCCGTAACACCTTTGATGAATTTATTCAGCAGCATTACCATGGCATAAAATACGGCTGCACACAACCCGAAGGCAATTCCCAATAAATCCTGCTTTCCTCCTCCTGCAGCCCCGGTAATCAGCACCAATCCTACAGTTGATGCAACAAAACTGACAAATTGCTTGACAGTTAATTTTTCCTTAAATATCAAGGGGCAAACAATCATCACTATTACAGGTGCGAAATAGTAGCTCAAAGTAGCAATAGAAACGGTAGTGTACTTGTATGATTCAAAGAGGAGAATCCAGTTAAAACCCATAGCTGCACCGGAGATCAAAAGGAAAAACAATTCTTTTTTAATTCCTGCCACAGACAGTCTTTGCTTTGTTATCAGCAAAAAGCATCCAACCAGTAGTGCAGCCATAACTGCGCGATATAGCGCCAATTCGCCGGAGCCGACACTTATATTTCGAACAAAGGGCGCCAAAGTACCAAAAATAAACATAGCTATTGCCATCATGCCCTTTGAAATGCTTTCTTTTTTCATAGATTTTCTTCTCCTCTTTCCATGGGCTATAATTTATCTTTGTGTAAAGGAACCTGCGACTTGCACAGTTTACAATCAATGAATACTTATCATAAAACAGTATACCACATAATTTGACAAATTGCAAAGCGTATTTGAAAAAGCAAAAAAACTTGACCTTGCATAAGCAAAGCCAAGCTTCTTTTTTATCATAATTGATTATTCAGTTACAATTCTTTTGAGGTTAATTCTGCCCATCTTATCGATTTCGATAACCTGAACTTTGATATCATCACCGATTTTTACGACATCTTCTACCTTTTCAACTCTTGCCTTGTCAAGCTTTGAAATATGAACAAGACCGTCTTTTCCGGGAAGGAATTCAACAAATGCACCAAAGTCCATAATTCTTACAACCTTGCCGTCGTAAACTTCACCGATTTCGGGTTCTTTAACAATTCCTTCGATAATCTTTCTTGCAGCCTCGCCCATTTCGGCATTAGGAGCAGAAATAAATACTCTTCCGTCTTCTTCGATATCAATTTTAGCACCGGTATCAGCAACAATCTTCTGAATTACCTTGCCGCCCGAGCCGATTACATCACGGATTTTGTCAACAGGGATTTCAATATGAATTACCTTGGGAGCATACTGCGAAACTTCTTCGCGAGGCTCAGCAATTGCTTTGAGCATTACCTCGTCAAGGATATAATATCTTGCATCTCTTGTTTCGGTAAGAGCGTTTTTGATGATTTCGGGTGTAAGTCCGTCAATCTTAAGGTCCATCTGGATTGCTGTGATACCTTTCTTTGTACCTGCAACCTTAAAGTCCATATCACCAAAGAAGTCTTCAAGACCCTGGATATCAAGAACTGTGATAAATCTTTCGCCTTCAGTTACAAGACCAACCGAGATACCTGCAACCGGAGCCTTAATCGGCACACCTGCATCCATAAGAGCAAGTGTACTGCCGCAAATACTACCCTGTGAGGTCGAACCGTTTGAGCTGAGTACTTCGGATACAAGTCTGATTGCATATGGGAATTCCTCTTCGCTTGGAATAACCGGAACAAGTGCGCGTTCAGCAAGTGCTCCATGACCGATTTCGCGTCTGCCGGGACCGCGCGAGGGCTTTGTTTCGCCAACGCTGTATGACGGGAAGTTGTAATGATGGATATATCTTCTGTATTCTTCATTATCAAGTCCGTCGATAATCTGTGCATCACCAAGTGCGCCAAGAGTTGCAACGGTAAGAACCTGAGTTTGTCCTCTTTTGAAAAGACCGCTACCATGTGCTCTGGGAAGAAGTCCAACCTCTGATGCAAGAGGTCTGAGCTGCTGAATTGCACGACCGTCAACACGCTTGCCTTCGTCCAAAAGCCAACGTCTTACAACAGTCTTTTGGAGTTTGTAAAGAGCGTCCTCGATATCCTGAGCAAATTCTTCTGCAGGATATTTTTCTTCAAAGTTAGCATATACTTCTTCGTATACAACCTTGAGTCTTTCGTCTCTTACAGTCTTGTCATCTGTGTCAAGAGCAGCCTTTACCTTGTCGGTTGCGAACGCTGCGATATCGTCAAAAATTTCTTCGTTTACAACAATGTGTTCGTATTCAAACTTGGGTTTGCCGATTTCGTCCTGAATACCTTTGATGAACTCACAAATCTTTTTGATTTCTTCGTGAGCAAACATAATTGCATCAAACATTGTGTCTTCGGGAACTTCGTTTGCGCCGGCTTCAATCATAACAACCTTCTGCAAACTTCCTGCAACTGTAAGGTTGAGGTCGCTCTTTTCTCTTTGCTCTACGGTCGGGTTGATAACAAATTCACCGTCAACAAGACCAACATAAACTGCCGCAATAGGACCATTGAAAGGAATGTCCGAAACCGAAACAGCTGCAGATGAACCAATCATCGCACAAAATTCGGGTGCGTTGTCCTGCTCAACCGACATAACAGTCGAAACGATTGATACATCGTTTCTGAGGTCTTTGGGAAACAAAGGTCTCATGGGTCTGTCGATAACACGCGCTGTCAAAATAGCGTTTTCAGAAGGTCTGCCCTCTCTCTTCAAAAAGCTGCCGGGTATTTTGCCGACTGCATACATTCTTTCTTCGTAGTCAATGCTGAGCGGGAAGAAGTCAATTCCGTCTCTGGGTTTTGCAGACGCGGTTGCTGCAGTAACAACAACTGTATCGCCGTATCTTACTATAACAGAGCCATTTGCAAGCTCTGCAACTTTGCCGAACTCCAGGCTGAGTTTTCTGCCGGCAACTTCTGTTTCAAAAATTCTACTCATAATCATTTTCCTCCTTTGATTTTGCAGAGGTTTGCATTTTTAGCACTTAGAAACAGGCTGTCTTGACCTAGAAAAAAGCATATTTCTAACTGCTAAATTCGCAAACCCTTTTATTTAAAAATTAAAATTATTTTCTTGCCGAAATACGAAATTAAGTCTTTGCCCCACGCGGAGCAAAGACTTAAACGCATATCTTAGTGTCTGAGACCCAACTTCTCAACGATTGCACGGTATCTGTTGATATCGTTCTTCATAAGATAGTTGAGGAAGCTTCTTCTGACACCGACCATCTTAAGCAGACCGCGTCTTGAATGGTGGTCTTTTTTGTGAATCTTAAGATGTTCGTTGAGGTCATTGATGCGCTCGGTAAGGAGTGCAATCTGAACCTCGGGAGAACCTGTGTCGCCCTCGTGAACGGCATAAGTCTTGATGATTTCTTCTTTTCTCTCTTTAAGCATTTGGTTTCACCTCCAAAAAAATTTAAAATCCCCTTAAAGCTTGGTATGAGGCGGTGAATCTTCAGCCCTCAAACTAAGCAATAGGTTTTTAACCTTTGACATTATAACACAAGCTAAGAATTATGTCAACACTTTTTTATTCAATCTTTTCTATCATAATATCCGGTAAAATATTTTTCTGCTTCCTCTAATTTATTTTTATCTGTGCTGCCGATATATCTTCTTGTTTTTTGACTTGCACTTTCATCGTCAGTATTATAAGCGTCAATTTTTTCACCGGCATTATGTAGAATCAGTACTTTATCGAAATCAGAACTCATATGAACCAAAAGCGGCTCAAAACCAACTGTAGCTGTTCCCAATGCACCATTTCCATAATCGCGGGTATAGGTTTCGTCATTCCAATACCAACCGCTCAAATCGTGTGCTTTGTCTTTTGCATTATTTACAGATAGTGTTTGCCCAAGGTAATGCAGATGCTCTCCGTAAGTAAATGCTTCTCTTTCGGTCTTTACATCAATTGTGCCATGCATTTTGTCTTTTAAAAACAAAAACCTCAAATAAGTCATATCAATAGCAATATCCGCTTTTTGTCCGTCAATTGTATCAATACCATAAAATGTTCTCTCTATCTTTTGAGGAAAGGGCAGCAGAGAAATCAAAAGTAGTATAACAACTCCACAAATAATAAGTTTCTTTTTCATATTCTCACCAACTTATGCCGTTACATATTCAATCAAATCTTTGATTGCCGATTTGTCTGTAAAGTCACCGTCTTTGTCACAAAGTTCAACAAGAAGTTTTTCCATTTCGGACGGATTTTCCTTGCCACTCATCAGCTTTTTCAAAGCTTTAATAGCGGTTCTGTGCGGCAGTGAAAGCTCGCTTAAAATCATTTTCCCCATAAAATTGAAAACCTTTATCTTATCCAGCATTTCGGTTTTAAAGTTTTTCTCGACAACCATTTTGTCGTAGTAATCACGGCAATCAAGCGGGGTAATCCCTGTAGAAAATACCACTACTTTCTTATTTTTAAGCTTTTCAAAGTTCTTGGTAATCAAACTCACGCCGCTTATAATTTCGGCATAAAGTCCACCACCGTATATAATTGTATCGTACTTTGTCAAATCATCTTTTGAAATATTTTTTGCATCAAAAATTGGGCAATCGAGCTCTTTTGCTATCCACTCGGCATATTTTTTTGTTGACCCATATTTTGATTTATATATTACAACTGCATTCATAAAAGTTCTCCTTTTTGATTATTGTTTGTAATATTATATTAAATGTATAAAACTATAATTCGCGCAAAGCATCTTTTCGATGAAGCATTTCGTCAATACGCTCTATATAATCTTTAGGCTCTTTTACATTAAAAATCCGCTCTATCCGGTCGGTTTCGCGGTCAACTGTTTTTGTAACCCCGCCGCAGCCCAACGAAATTATGGTTTGCACCTCTTCCATTATATAAATATTATAAAGGCTTTCGCTACCCTGCTTTGCATAGCCGACATTTTCAAGATTTCCAAGCATATTTTTTTGTCTGTAAAGATAATATGGGTTTTTCCCATTTTTCATAATGGTATTGCGCGCAAAGTCAACCATTTGCGAGACCTCTCCGCCATTTGTCAAATTATACTCACTAAGAGTCTCGTTAAGCTTTGACGAGCGTTTTATGCTCATTGTGTGAACTGTTGTGTTTTCGGGGTCAAGGTTCTCCACCTCTTCAATTGTATACTTGAACATATCCAGCGTTTCGCCCGGAAGTCCTGCAATAACATCCATATTTATGGTCGAAATTCCGCACTCCCTTGCCATATACATTGCGCGTCTTATATCATCCGGAGTGTGATTTCGACCGATTGTTTTAAGCACAGATTCGTTCATAGTCTGGGGATTGATGCTTATTCGGTCAATTCCGTATTTTTTAATCATTTTAAGTTTGTCTTTGGTAATTGTATCAGGTCTGCCGGCTTCGACTGTAAATTCCTTGTTTTCTGTCAGGTCAAATTCGTTAAAAACCGAGTCAAAAAGCATATCAAGCTGCTCGGGGTTTAAGGTTGTGGGGGTGCCTCCGCCTATGTAGACAGATTCGATTATGTTTCCGTTTGATTGTATTATATCAGATGTGTATTTTATCTCTTTTTTCAAACATTCAAGATAATCCGGTATCAGCTTGGCACTTTTGGCGCCGCTGTTGCTTACGAACGAGCAATAAAGGCAACGAGTTGGACAAAAAGGAATACCAATATAAAGACTGACGCCCTTAGGATTCATCGCGTCAATAATAGGAAGTTCAATGCCTGCTATCTTGACAGCAAGCTCAGCCTTTTCGCGACTTGAACCATATTCACGAACAAAAGAGTCCACCGCATCGGTTGGACTCTGTCCTGATTTTAAAAATTTGCTTGCCAATTTTACAGGGCGGATGCCTTCAAGAACGCCCCAGGGTCTTTCGCAATCACTCATATCAAAAAAGGGTTTTCCTTTCGTTGTTTTCCTATTGTAGTAGAAAATCCGTGACCCGGATACACCTTTGTCTCATCATCAAGAAGCATAAGCTTGTTTTTTATAGAATCGATTATTTTATCAAAACTGCCCAAGGGGAAGTCGGTTCTTCCTATTGAGCCCGAGAATAATGTATCTCCGCTTATCAATATGTCATTCACAAGATAGCAAGTGCTGCCTTGTGTGTGTCCGGGTGTATGTATCACTTTTATATTCAAGCCATCAAGGGCAATCTCATCGCCGTCAGAAAGCAATTGAAAATTTTCGGGGGTACTAAGTTTGTCACTATGCTCTCCTGCAAGGTTTAGTTCCGGATTTCTAAGATATTTTTCCTCCTCTTTGTGCAACAGAAGATCGGCATTTGTGGCAACAAGTATTTCTTGAAGTGCAAGAATATGGTCAAAGTGTGAATGTGTCAAAAAAACTTTTTTGAGCATCAAGTCGTTCTTTTTTAAATAGTCAAGAATTTTGTCTGCCTCAGCCGGTGCATCAAAAAGAATTGCATTTTTTGTGTTTTCATCTGCAACAAGATAACAGTTTGTGACAAAATCTCCCAATGTAAATCTGTGAAAAATCATTAGTTTTACCTCGCTTTTTATTGTCTGCGGCGCGCAACCGCCAAAACACCCTTAATGTTTTTAAGCTTGTTAATTGCAGTTTCAAGATTGTCAATATTTTTTACTTCAATAGAAAGTTCCACTATTGCAAGATTATTTTTTGCAGTTCGCGCATTAAGGCTTTTGATTGGTATTTTGAGGTCCGATATGACCGATATAATGTCCGCAAGAAGCGAATTGCGGTCGGGAGCGGTAATACAAAGCATTGCCTGAAAGCTGCTTTCGACCTCGTTTGCCCAATGCACATTTATAAATCGCATTTGTTCTTCGGGAGAAAAATGAGAATTTGTAATGTTGATACAGTCGGCACGATGCACAGCCACGCCTCTGCCTCGGGTAACATAACCAATAATTTTGTCACCAGGCACGGGACTGCAACAATGTGAAATACGGATAAGACAGTTATCTATTCCGTCAACAACAACGCCACTGTGATTTGCCTTTGAAGTGGTTTTAAGCAAAAATTGTTCGGGCGAAATGTCGCTTATTTCATTTTTGCTTGCCATATCCTGCTTGCAAAGTTCTTTGAATTTGGTCAAAAACTTTGTTGCATTTGAACCACCATAGCCAAGTGTTGCAAAAACATCCTCAGCCTGGGCAAATCCGTATTTGCTCAAAATCGTGCCAAAAAGTCTTGTATCGTTCATATACGAAACAGGAACCAAAGCTTTTTTAAGCTCGCGCTCAAATTGTTCTTTGCCTTTCAGGATATTTTCACTTCTGTTTTCTTTTTTAAGCCACTGATTGATTTTGTTTCGTGCCTGAGAGGTTTTTGCAATCTTAAGCCAGTCAAGATTTGGACCATGAACCGCATTTGATGTGTTTATTTCTACAATGTCACCATTTTTCAGTTTATAATCCAGAGTAACAATTTTTCCGTTTACTTTTGCACCCTGCATTTTGTTACCGATTGCACTGTGTATTGCATACGCAAAATCAATTGGTGTAGCCCCTGCAGGAAGGCTTACTACATCGCCCTTTGGAGTAAAGACAAACACCTCGTCACTGAACATATCAATTTTGAGGGTCTGCATAAAGTCTTCGGCATTTGTGAGGTCTTTTTGAATTTCCAAAAGCTGCTTTATCCATTCAAGCTTGCTGTCAAGGTCACTTTTGCCTACTCTTCCCTCTTTGTACTTCCAATGTGCAGCAATTCCGTTTTCGGCAGTATTGTGCATAGCCCATGTTCGTATTTGAATTTCAAAAGGAACACCATTCGGGCCGATAACCGAGGAATGAAGAGATTGGTACATATTGGGTTTGGGCATAGCAATATAGTCCTTAAATCTGCCCGGAATAGGTTTGAAGAGTTCATGTACCATACCGAGTACCGCATAGCAGTCGGCATCGGTATTTACTATAACACGGACAGCAAAAAGGTCATAAATTTCATCAATAGACTTATTTTGAATAAACATCTTCCTGTAAATACTGTAGAAGTGTTTTGCCCTTCCTTCGACATGAGCCTCGATTCCAAGTGTTTCAAGCCTTGAATTTAAAAGGCTTATCATATCAGCAATATACTTTTCCCTCTGGCCTTGTTTCTGGCTTATTTTATCAACTATCTCATAATAACCGATGGGGTCAATGTATTTAAGCGAAAGGTCCTCAAGTTCCATCTTTATTTTAGACATACCAAGCCTATGTGCAAGAGGTGCAAAAACCTCAAGGGTCTCACGCGCTTTTTCCCTTTGTTTTGGCTCGGGCATTGATTTTAATGTTCTGAGGTTATGAAGACGGTCTGCAAGCTTTATAACAATAACTCTTACATCATTTGCCATAGCAAGAAACATTTTTCTGAGGTTTTCTATTTGTTGGTCTTCGTTCGAAGTATAAGGAATTTTGCCAAGTTTTGTTACACCCGAAACAAGAAGTTCAACTGTTTCACCAAATTCCGCTGCTATTTCTGCCTCTGTTACATCCGTATCCTCAACAACATCATGCAGGAGTGCCGCAGTAACCGAAGAAACATCAAGAGACATGTCAGCAAGTATATTTGCAACAGCAACCGGATGCGAGAAAAATGGTTCTCCGGACACACGAAATTGACCCTCGTGTTTTGCCTTTGCAAATTCAAAGGCTTTTATCACGGGGTCTAAATCGGCAGATGGATTATGTTCTTTCAGCTTTTGCAAAAGATTTTCCAAAGCTTTTTCCATAAGTTAGTTCACTTCCGCAAGTTTTATGTCTTTTAAAATAAGCTGGACATTCTTATATCCTTTATAATCGTTTATATCAAGGCCAAAGGCAACATTTATAAAATCGCCTTCTTTCAGGTGATTATAATACTCACCCATACCAAATCCAACAGAATCAAGGAATTTGCCATCTTTAAGAAGTGTCATTCTAAGATGCTTATTTTCACTCATTGTGCTGATTTTGTGAATTTTTATACCCTTGACTGCAAAAATTGGTGAAGGATTTTCTACGCCAAAAGGCTGAAGTCGGTTTATCTCATCAACTGTTTCAAATGTGATGTATGTCGGCTTGATTACTGCATCAATCGAAATAGTGGGTGCCATTGCCTTTTCGTCAATTTTCAAAGCGGCATTTTTGTTGATAGCTTCACGGAATTCCTCAATTTTTTCGGTTTTTATTGAAAGTCCTGCTGCAAGTTCGTGACCACCGAATTTTTCCAAAAGGTCACCGCAATTTTCAAGAGCTTCAAAAAGATTATAACCGCTGATGCTTCGTCCCGAACCCTTTGCCTCCTCTCCGTCAATTGCAAAGAGAATTGAAGGTTTGTAGAACTTTTCGGTAATCTTGGACGAAACTATACCAACAATACCGTGATGCCAGTTCTCGTGAGGTATAATCAAAATTTGGTCGTTCTTAATCTGAGGATTATTTTCGATATATTCGATAGCTTCCGAGAACATTTTTTGCTCGGTTTGCTGTCTTATGGTATTTTCTTCGCACAGTCCCTCGGCAAGTTCATGAGCCTTTGCCATATCATCGGTCAAAAACATCTCTACACTTCTTGTTGCACAGCCAAGACGGCCGCTTGCATTGATTCGCGGTGCTATTGTATAACCGATTGTAGAGGTTGTAATCGCTTTGTTATTGGTAATGGAAACATCAATAAGTGCTTTGAGACCAACATTTTCAGTAGTCTTGAATTTTTTAAGGCCCTCGGTAACCATAATTCTGTTTTCGTCAACAAGAGGCGAAATATCAGCAACAGTACCAAGAGATATAAGATCAGCGTATTTATCCATAAGCTGAGAAACTGTACTTTGTTCATCAAGAGCCTGAATAAACTTGAATGCAACTCCAACACCGGCAAGGTTTTTAAAAGGATATTTGCAATCTTTTCTCTTTGGGTCGATTGCAGCATAAGCTTCGGGGATTTTTTCTTTACATTCGTGATGGTCTGTAATAATAATATCCATTCCTATGCTTTTGGCATATTCTGTCTCTTCTACAGCTGTGATGCCTGTGTCAACAGTAATCAAGACCTTCGTTCCGCTTGACTTTATTTTGTCCAAAGCCTCACGATTTACGCCATAGCCCTCCTGAATTCGGTCGGGTACATAATAATCAACATCAAATCCAAGATGTGTAAGATGCTTATAAAGTATGGCAATACTTGTTATACCATCAACATCATAATCGCCATATATTGTAATTTTTTCGTTGTTTTCTTTTGCCTGTTTAACTCGGCTTATCGCTTTGTCCATATCTTTTAAAAGATATGGGTCGTGAAGATTTTCAAGACTGCAATTCAAAAACTCTGCAATCTCTTTACTTTCGGTAATCCCTCTGTTGTAAAGGATTATTGAAGTAAGCGGAGATATTTGAAATTCTTTTGAAATCTCAACTACTCTGTTTTTGTCAAATTCTTTAAGCAACCAATTTCTTTGTAACATAATTATCACCCATAATGTTAATTCTTTAACTGACATTCTATCACAATTTCAGCAAAAAAACAACACTTTTTTGTAATTTATGCAATTTTTCGATAAAGTTTAGCTGTTTTTAAGCTCGACCACAGTAACCCCGTTTTCCCCTTCTCCGTATTTGCCATTTCGGAAGGATTTTACATGGGGATGCCGTCTGAGCATATCTTGAATTCCAGCCCTCAGAGTTCCTGTTCCTTTTCCGTGTATAAGAGTGACGGAAGAAAGCCCCGAAAGGCACGCCTGATCTAAATAAATGTCCGCTTCCATAAGTGCTTCTTCAAGCATCATTCCCCGAAGGTCGATTTCGGTTTTTACGAGTTTGGTACTTCCGCTTACATTTTTTTGCGGAACAAAACGCATAAGATTTTTTTTAGTTTCATCCTCTATCACAACAAGGTTAGAAAGTTTTGCGGTTGTCTTCATAATTCCCATCTGGACTACGGCTGTTTCGGCTTTCTTATCTATACTCAATATGCTTCCTTTTTCGTTTATATCGACAATTAAAACCGACATACCGGGTTTCAAGGCACTTATGTTAACTTTGACACCTTTTTGCAGTTTTGGCTGGGTGGGAGATTTTTTCTTATTCTTAATTTTTATATTAAGCTCTTTTTTAACCTCTTCCATCGCTTTAAGAGCCTCTTTTTCGTCATTTTTCGCTTTAAGCTCACGCATAGCCGCCACAATTTCGTCAGTTTCTTCCTTTGTTTTTTGGAGTATATCTTCAGCTTTTTTGTTTGCTTTTTCCAAAATCTTCGCTCGCTCGTTTTCAAGTTTTCGCCGTTCACTTTTAAGTTCGGCTCGGAGCTGAGCGATTTCATTTTTCATTTGTTCCTGCTTTATTTTTGCTTTTTCGGATTTTTTGCGGTTTTCTTCAATATTTGCCAACACATCCTCGAACTTGACTGTTTCTTTGGTAAGAAGCTGTTTTGAATTTTCAATTATAAAATCAGAAAGTCCAAGCTTTTTTGAAATGGCAAATGCATTACTTTTTCCCGGAATACCAATAAGCAGCTTGTATGTGGGACTTAATGTGTTTATATCAAATTCACATGATGCGTTTTCGACCCTTGGGGTTGAAAGAGCGTAAAGCTTAAGTTCGCTGTAGTGTGTTGTTGCAACGGTTTTTGCTCCAATGTTTTTTACATATTCAAGAATTGCATTAGCAATAGCCGCACCCTCAACAGGGTCTGTCCCTGCACCAAGTTCGTCAAAAAGGATAAGCGATTTGTCAGTAAATTTGTCAAGGATATGAACAATATTTGTCATATGAGCCGAAAAAGTACTAAGGCTTTGCTCGATACTCTGTTCATCACCGATATCTGCATAAACACCATCAAAAACCGCAAGCATTGTCCCCTCTGCTGCAGGGATGTGAAGTCCCGCCTGTGCCATAATGGTGAAAAGCCCTACTGTTTTCAAAACAACAGTTTTTCCGCCTGTATTGGGGCCGGTAACCACAAGGGTATCGAATGTATCACCAATACTTATATCCTGAGGGACAACTTTTTTTGAATCAATAAGCGGATGCCTGCCACTCTTTATAATAATTCTGCCCTCATTATTCATTTTGGGACATATTGCTTTTTGTGACACAGAAAGCTTTGCTTTTGCAAACACAAAATCTATGGCAATTATTGATTCATAGTTACATTTTATGAATTCAGACGCATCTGCTGCTTTTGAAGTTAAATCAAAGAGAATTCTTTCTATTTCGGTCTTTTCTTTTGCATAAAGCTCCCTGAGTTGATTGTTGGTATCAACCACGCTTGACGGCTCGACAAAAAGAGTCCCGCCCGATGCTGACATATCATGCACAATTCCCGGCACATCTCCGCGATGTTCGGCTTTTACGGGCACAACATATCTGTCATTTCGAAGTGTTACAATAGGGTCTTGCAAAAACTTGAGATAATGCGGTGAATGTACCATTTGATTGAGAGTATCTTTTATCTTTTCACCGGTGCGATAAATTTTTCGACGTATATCAAAAAGTTCGGGGCTTGCATTGTCCGAAAACTCATTTTCTGCAATTATCGAATCGGATATTTGTTTTTCAAGTTCTTTGCAAGGTACCAAAGGCTCAAAAAACTCTTCCAGCTTGCTTGCCTGTTCACCATATTTTTTGAGATTTTCGGTACATTTTAAAACTGATGCAATATTTAAAAGTTCTGCAGATGAAAGTACTCCTCCTATTTCGATACGCTTTAAAGATGCCAAAACAGAAGAAACCCGCGAGATAGCTGGCGCGCCAAACTTGCACAAAGAAACATAAGCCGCATCGGTTTCGGACAACAATTTGTTTACCAAAACCAAATCACATTCAGGCACCAACGCATTTGCTTTGAATTTGGTTTCATCATTTATACAATTTTCAGACAACATATCACATATTTTGTCAAATTCAAGAGTTTTAAGAGTTTTTTCTTCCATATGTCATGTATCCTTATCCTAAAAAAATATATTTATATATTATCATATATCAAAACATATTGCAAATTATTTTGAGTGTACTTGCACAAGTCAAGCCCAAAAAACATAATAATAGTCTATGCGCAGCCTTAAACAATTAGTTTCAGTGCTGTGAGTTGATTTTTGGGGGGCATATATCCATGCTTGGCATATTTGATACAATGATGCAGTCAATTATTTTTCTTATTTCCTTTATGTCCGGGAACAACGCATTTCCCAAACCACTTACTTCTTCAGAGGAAAAAGAATATATAAAGCTGATGCAACAAGGCGACATAGACGCACGAAATAAACTTATTGAACATAATCTGAGATTGGTTGTACATATTGCAAAAAAATATTCAGCAGGTATCCGGGACAATGAAGATTTGATTTCACTTGGTACCATCGGGCTTATCAAAGGGATAAACAGCTTTGATGCATCCAAAGGCACGCGCCTTGCAACATACGCCGCAAGATGTATCGAAAACGAAATTCTGATGCTTATGCGGTCAAACAAAAAATCTCAGGGAGATGTTTCACTAAGCGACCCAATCGGGACCGATAAAGAGGGTAACCAGATACTTCTTATGGATATAATAGGTGCTGATGAAGAAGATGTTATTCGCGAAATAGATTCAAAAGAGCAGATAAAAAAGCTTTATGAGAACATAAATACAAAGCTTGATGAACGCGAAAAAGAAATCATTCACCTCAGATATGGTCTCGGCAACGGAAAAGAATGGACACAGTCAGAAGTCGCAAAAGTTATGAATATTTCACGTTCTTATGTATCAAGGATTGAAAAAAAAGCCATAGAAAAATTAAAAAGCGGAATTTGTGAGGACTAAAAAAGGACCTTTAAAGGTCCTTTTAATTCGTCTATACAGTTTGTTTTTTTCTTGCACGCGGATGAGCACTTTTATAAACGTCCTGCAAGTGATGTTTTACCACCTGTGCATACACCTGTGTCGAAGAAATATCGGTATGACCAAGCATTTCCTGAACAGATTTAAGATCGGCACCGTTTTCAACCAAATGTGTAGCAAACGAGTGTCTCAAGGTATGTGGGGTAATATCCTTGACTATGTTTGCAGAATTAGCATATTTTTTTAATATCTTCCAAAAACCCTGCCTTGTCATTTTGCTGCCGTTGCAATTTACAAAAAGTGTAGTTTCTTTTTGATTGAATTTGAGCATATGCGGCCTTGCAAGTTCGATATAGTCCTTTATTGCCTGCTTTGCAATCGAATAAACCGGGATTACTCTAAGTTTTTTGTCTTTGTTGCAATTTATGTAACCAATATTCATATCAACATCCGAAATTTTGAGTTCAAGCATCTCACTTACGCGCATACCGGTTGCATACAAAAGTTCAAGCATTGCTTTATCGCGACAGCCTTTAAAATCCGAAGTGTCAGGTTGCATAAGAAGGCTCTCTATTTCTTCACCGCTTAAGACTTCAGGCAATTTCTTTTCCATCTTTAGCGAGTGTATGTTTAGCGTCGGATCTTTTTTTACTATTTGTTCGTTGAGAAAAAATCTGTAAAGAGAACGAATTGAAGCAAGATTACGCGAGACAGTAGCGGCTGATTTGCCGTCTTTTTGCAAGTTCATCAAATAGTCAAGAATATTCGTTCCGGTTGCAGCCTTTATGTTTATTTTTGCGTTTTCAAGAAAACATGCATATTTGTTTATGTCCCTTTTGTATGACAGAAGAGTATTTTCCGATGTTTTCTTGGTTTTAGCAAGAAAATCAAAGTATTTTTCGATTAGTTCTTTCATATAACTTTCCTTTGTTAATATTTTCCCCAAATGGAGCAGATTGGTTTTAAAACTTGTGGTATGATGTAAGCGTCAATAAAAGAAACAAAAATTGATAAAGTAATTATCGCTGCAAGATATAACAAGTTTTTTATATAAAATTCATTTTTTAAAACAGCAGACAAATTAGTAATCCTTGAATGCTTTTGAAAAAATGCGAAATTCATGTTAAAAACCGAGTATAAAATCAGTGCCGGAATCATAATGAAAATTTGCGGAGCAGATGAAACTAGCGAAAACGCTATGCCCTTTATACCAAAGCTTTTGACAATCAAAGCCACAGAAAATCCAAGTTTGTAACCCTTTGAGCCGATTTGAAGTAAATTAATGGGTAAAAATCCGACCCACAGGCCTGAAACCCAAATGAAAATAATTATTTTTATATTATTGTAGACCGAGAATTTGAATACTTCAGCAGGATTCGCAGACTGGAGATTGTATGCAGACACAAAATTGTTTATGTACTTGTCCATAGCATCGGCAGTTTCCTGATTCATAGAGCTCGAAAAATATGTTCCAAATATTATCCCCAAAAACAAGCTAAAAAAAACAATCAGAAATTGCCATTTGTTTTTAAAAAAAACATCCAAAATATATTTTTTTATGTTTAGTCTTTTCAAAACCATTCCCCCTTGGTAAACTTGTCCTCTTTTACTAAGGGTATGATTTTTTTTTATAAATATGAATTTAATTTTTTGACATTTCGTCAGCCTTTTTGATGCACGCATCTATGGCTGATGAAATAGATGATAAAAAACCATTGCTTTCAAGTTCCACAACAGCAGCAATAGTTGTACCTCCGGGCGAACAAACTGCATCTTTAAGTTGTGCAGGATGACAATTGGTCTCAAGAACCATTTTTGCAGCACCCTCTACTGCCTTTGCCGCAAGTGTAACCGCTACGTTTTTGGGAATTCCGTACTTAACACCACTGTTTGCCATTGCTTCTATCATCATATAAACATAAGCCGGGCTGCTTCCATGAAGAGCAGTTGCTGCATTTATATACTTTTCCTCAAGAATTATTGCACTGCCAATTGAATCAAACAACGATCTTGCCTCTTCTGCCTCGCTTTGCGAAACAGAAGAATTTGGTGCCAGAACCGTCATTCCGCAACCGACTTGTGCAGGAGTGTTTGGCATACATCTGATAATCTTTGTATCAGGCCCAATTATTCCCTCTATTGTTTTGATGGTTGTTCCTGCCGCAATTGAAAGAACAAGCTTGTTCTTTAGCAATGTTTTTGTTTCTTCTAAAACAAGGGGCAAAACATTAGGCTTTACAGCAAAAATAACAACATCGCTTTCCTTGCAAACAATTTTGTTGTCAAGAGTCTCATTTACTCCTGTTTCTTTCCATTTTGCTAATGTTTCGGCAGTTCTGTCACTTATAAACACATCCTCGGGTAAAACTTTTTTTGAGGAAATAAATCCATTTGCCAACGCAGTTGCCATATTACCCGAGCCGATAAACCCGATTTTCATCAAAATTCTCCTTTAATATTCGTGACGAATATATTTTTCAATCCTGTCAAGACCTTCTTTTATGTTTTCCATTGATGTTGCATACGAAAGACGAACATATCCGTCTATGCCAAAACCTTCGCTGGGGACCATAGCTACAAGTGCGCGGTCAAGAATATCGTCACAAAGTTCAGCCGCTGAGTTAAATACTTTGCCATAATGCTCTGTTCCAAGAAGTTCTTTAACATTCATAAATATATAAAATGCACCGTTTGGTTTTTTGCAACTGATGCCGTCTATTGAATTTATTCTTTCAACCATATAATCGCGGCGTTTTATATATTCTTTGCGCATAACTCCGATTGAGGACTGGTCACCCAGAAGTGCTTCAACCGATGCAGCCTGAGCAATCGAGTTGGGGTTTGATGTTGCATGGCTCTGGATGTTTGACATGGCCTTTGCAACAGCCGCATTTGATGCTGTAAACCCTATTCTCCAGCCGGTCATTGCATATGCCTTTGCCATTCCGTTTACTGTTATAGTAAGATTTTTGATTTCTTCGCCGAATGTTGCGATGTTTTTGTGTTGGCCTTCATAAACCAACTGTTCGTATATCTCATCCATAACTACATATATACCATGTTTTACAGCAATCTCGGCGATTTTTTTAAGGTCTTCCTCTGAATAAACCATACCTGTCGGGTTGCTTGGTGTATTCAAAACCAATGCACGAGTTTTGGAAGTGATAGCTGCTTCCAACTCTTCGGGCGAAAACTTAAAGTTGTTTTCTTCCGCAGTATTCAAAAATTTTGGAGCACCGCCTGCCATCTTTACCATTTCGGGATAGCTAACCCAAAATGGTGCAGGGATAATAACTTCGTCGCCATCTTCGCAGATTGCCATAAATACATTTGTAAGTGAGTGCTTACCACCATTACTTACAACTATATTTTCTATTCCATATTCAAGGCCATGGTCCCGCTTGAACTTTTCGCAAATTGCTTTCTTAAGCTCAACTGTGCCTGAAGCCGGAGTATATTTTGTGACATTGTTTTCAATCGCTTTGATTGCCGCTTGTTTTATGTTTGCGGGGGTATCAAAATCGGGTTCGCCTGCACCAAATCCAACAACAGGAATTCCGTCTTTCTTCATTTGTTTGTACTTTGCATCCAAAGCTAAGGTTGGTGAAGGGCTTATTGAACGCGCTTTTTCTGAAATATAAGTTTGCATATTGATCCTCCGTGTTTCTAAAAAATTATTAAATTACATTTTAATACAAAATATTACAAATTTCAAGTATTTTATTGAAATTATTTGACTGCTTGGTTTACAACTCTTAAAAAGTTGTTATGCGTAATTTTTTTAACCAAATCTTCGCTATAACCTTTTTTTAGCATTGCTTCAGGCAGGGTTTCAAGGTCTTTGATCGAAGAAATTTCTTTTGGCAGCGAATTCATCCCATCAAAATCACTACCTATTCCAATATTATTCTCGCCACCCATTTCCAGAATATACTCAATGTGACCTAAAACATCGTCTGTCGTGCAAGCAGTGTCCCCTAAAAATTCTGTGTAAAGGTTTATCCCTATACATCCGTTATTTTCAATAACAGCAGCTATTTGCTCTTTTTTCAAATTTCGCTTGTGCTTTTTTAATGAAAATACATTTGAATGTGATGCGACCACAGGAGAGGTCGTTGCTTCCATTACATCCCAAAAACTTTTTTCTGACATATGCGAGACATCAATTATCATACCCTTTTTATTCATAAGGTGTATGACCTCAATCCCGAAATCAGTCAATCCGTTATCATTATCGGCATCAACGCCCGAACATATCTCGTTTTGATAATTCCAGCAAAGTGTCATCATTCTTACACCCTTGTCAAAAAAGTGTAAAAGGTTTTCGATTTTCCCCTCCAACGCTTCTCCACCCTCAATTGAAAGTAGCGCTGCGATTTTATTATTGATTAAAGAAGTATTTATATCAAACACAGAATTACAATGGCTAATTAGATTTGAATTCTTGTTGATTTGCTCATAATAATAATCTATAAGTTGATTTGCTCGATTAAAAGGTGTCAAAATGTCATTTTGGGCATCAATAAAGCTGGCAAAAAACTGTATGTGTTGATTTTTTGACATCTTTTTAAGGTCAACACGACAGTTATTTTCAAGGAGTTCCTGGTTTGTATCACAAATAAGAGAAATCGTATCACAATGAGCATCAAAAAGTGTATGTGTCAATTTTAAACCTCCCAAAATACCTGCTCAAAATGATTTGTTTTTTCAAGTTTAAAGCTTTCGCCGTCAAAGCATCCATAAACTTCGATTATATCAAATCTTATATTTAGCTCAGTTGGGTTTTTCAAAAGATACATTTTGGCAGTTTTCACTATATTTTGCTTTTTATTATATGTAACTGCCTCGGCGGGTGTTCCAAACTTGTCGCTTCTTCTTGTCTTTACTTCAACAAAAATAAGGTTTTCTTTATCCTTTGCTATAATATCAACTTCACCGGTCTTACATTTGAAATTTCTTTCGACTATTTTGCATCCTTTTTTCTTAAGCAAATCTGCTGCAATATCCTCGCCGCATTGTCCTGTGATTTTGTTGTATACACCTTTAAACATCATTTTTTACCCAATACCTTGTCGGTCATAAATGACTTGCGATGCACGCTGGTGACTCCAAATTTTTGGATTGCTTCCATATGGGCCTTTGTTCCATAGCCCTTGTGTTTTGAAAAGCCATATTCGGGGTATTCTTTGTCAAGTTCTTCCATAAATCTGTCCCTGCTGACTTTTGCAAGAATTGATGCAGCAGCTATTGTCTGGGATTTTGCATCGCCTTTTACAACATATTGATACGGAATATCAAAAGGTATATTGTCATTTCCGTCGATGATTACAAAATCCGGCGAAACATCAAGTGCCGAAACTGCATTGTGCATGGCAAGAGATGTTGCCTGCCTTATGTTTATTTCGTCAATAACATCTGGGAAAACAAATTCAATACTGTAAGAAATTGCCGTTTCCCTTATGACATCAAAAAGCTGGTTGCGCTTTTTTTCAGAAAGCTTTTTTGAGTCATTTATGCCGTCTATAACCACATCTTTGGGTAAAATAACGGCAGCAGCACAAACAGGTCCTGCCAAAGGACCTCTTCCTGCCTCGTCTACGCCGGCTATATTAAAAATGCCTTTTTCATAAAGCTTGTTTTCTATCTCTTTCAAATAATCACATCCTAACAGTTTTTACAAGGCAACTCCAAAGTGATTTTTCCTATCTTTGCCGAGCGAAATTCATCAAGAATTAGATTTGCCGTCCTGAGCGTATCTATATTTCCGCCCGAAACAATGCATCCACGCTTTTTCCCTATAAGTTCAAGGAACTCAAAATCCTCCAGTTCGTTTGTATCCTCGGTTATATTAAATCGCGAATTAAGCATGTCAGGATAATTGTTTCTCAAAAAGCCAACAAGGTAAAACGCCAGCTCTTCAATATCCATAATTTCGTCTTTTATCCCACCCGTATATGCAATCCTTTTTGCAACCTCAAAGTCCTCAAACTTGGGCCACAAAATACCTGGAGTATCAAGAAGCTCATATTTGCCCGAAACGCGTATCCATTGTTTTGCAGTGGTAACACCGGGACGATCACCCGTTTTGGTTGCAGAACGACCGGAAAGACGGTTTATAAAAGATGATTTTCCTACATTGGGAATACCAACCACCATCATTTTTACACTGCGTCTTTGAATACCTTTTTGGCGCTCTTTCTCAAACTTTTCGGCTAATACGTTTTCAATCGCAGAATCCAGATTTTTTAAACCATTTCCTGATTGACTGTCTGCTAAGATAGTTTCTATACCTTGATTTTTGAAGTAATTAAGCCATTTGTCATTTGAAGTCGGGTCTGCTATATCGGACTTATTTAAAACCAAAACTCTTGGTCTGTTTCCAACAATTTTGTCAATTTCGGGATTTCTTGACGACAACGGAAGTCTTGCATCCACAAGCTCTATGACAACATCAACCAATTTGAGGTTGTCTGTTATAAGTCTTCTCGTTTTTGCCATATGCCCCGGAAACCATTGTAAAACCATGCTACACCTCTTGTTATTCTATATCAAAATCTACTGTCCCCATATTGTTAAGTGGCCAGAATCTGAATACGGCGTGACCAATAAGCTCACTTACAGGAATTTGCCCGATTTCGCGACTGTCCTTGCTTGCATTTCTGTTGTCACCCATTGCCCAAAAATAACCAGGCTCTATTTCTATGGGGTTTTCTTTGCTGTATTCCCCCATGGTAGCAAGGAAATTGATATATGATCCAGCAAGATGAGTGGGCTCGTTGATATAAGGCTCGTCAAGCAAAACATCATTTACAAAAACATCACCTGTCAAAAAGTCAATATAAACCGTATCGCCCTCGGTTGCAATAACTCTTTTTATATATGGTCTGCCGGGATCACTTGCCGGTTCAAATATAACAACATCGCCTTTTTCGGGAGTGTAGGCAACCTTGTTTACATAAAGTCTGTCAGCATGCTGAAGCGTTGGCTCCATCGACTGACCATCCACCTTTGCAAGAGTCAGGACATAGTTTCTTAAAAGAAAAGCAATTACCAATGCAACAGCTATAGCTTTAACCCATTCAAAAAATTCTTTTTTGTAATCAGTTTTTTGAACTTTGGGCTCAGAAACCTCGGTTACTTCCTCTGTACGTTCGGGCATTTCGTTTATTTTTTTACTTTCAAATTCGTTCATAATTTCACGACCTTTTAGTTAAAATATGAATATGGCAGGTATTAGAAACTAATACCCGCCATATTGATTCATTAAATTCTTTCTTTAACTTTTGCTGCCTTACCAACTCTGTCACGGAGGTAGTAGAGCTTAGCGCGTCTAACTTTACCGCGTCTTGAAACCTCAATACGGTCAATATTAGGTGAGTTTACGGGGAATGTTCTTTCAACACCAACACCATAAGAAATTCTTCTTACAGTAAATGTTTCGCGAATTCCGCCATGGTTCTTCTTGATGATTGTTCCTTCAAACATCTGAATTCTTTCACGGTTTCCTTCTTTTACCTTAACATAAACGCGAACAGTATCACCGATGTTAAGCTGAGGAAGGTCAGTTCTGATTTGATCTTGTGTAATCTGGTCTAAAATGTTCATTTTTTTACATCCTTTCTATTTCAGATATTCGTGCCATACAGCCTCCAGATAAAGCGGTAAGCAGAGGACTACCCATAATCAACTATGGTATTATAACACACATTTTTCCAATATGCAAGTGTTTTTTTAAATTATTTTGAATTTTTTGGATTAACAATATCACGCCAAGCCAAATCTCCTCTTGCAAGACCCTGAATAAGCACTTCGGCAGTTGCACTGTTTGTTGCAAGTGGAATATTGTGAACGTCACAAAGTCTAAAAAGAGCCGAAACGTCAGGTTCGTGAGGCTGAGCTGTAAGAGGGTCCCTGAAAAATAAAACAAGGTCAATCTCGTTGTAAGCAATTCTTGCACCTATCTGCTGGTCACCACCCTGAGGTCCTGACAAAAATAGATTGACAGAAAGCCCGGTTGCTTCTGAAACCAAACTGCCTGTAGTTCCTGTGGCGCAAAGATTGTGTTTTTCCAAAATGCCCTTATAAGCAATGCAGAAATCCACCATAAGTTCCTTTTTTTTGTCATGTGCAATTAAAGCTATATTCATTTTTCGCCTCCTGAAATTAAATTTTTAGTGTTTTTAGAAAAAATCTTTTTAAGTATTCGTTTAAAAGCGCTTTCGTCAAGATTTAAAAGCGGAACCATATTTCCGTTCAAACGCTGAGCAATATTTTGATAGGCTTGTCCGGCAAGAGATTTTGAGCTAAGAATTTCATATTCTTTTTTGTTTGCCGAAATAATTATATTGATATCATCAGGAACAATACCCATCAGATTTATTTCCAGAATACCAATGATATCCTCGACATTCATCATCTCACCACGCTTTACCATGTCGGGTCTGATTTTATTTATAATGAGATAATAGTCAAAGATTTCGTTTTCTTCCAAAAGCCCAACAATGCGGTCAGCATCTCTTGTTGACGAAAACTCGGGGTTTACCACAATCAAAGCTTTGTCTGCTGCAGCAATAGCATTTTTAAAACCTTGTTCTATCCCTGCCGGGCAATCTATGATTATAAAATCAAAATCCTTTTTAAGCTTCTCGCAAACTATTTGCATATCTTCGGCAGAAATCGTGTCTTTGTCTTTTGTCTGCGCTGCCGGAATAAACGAAAGCCCGTCAATATGAGGATGATTAATCAAAGCTTGCTGAGTTGTACAGACACCGCTTACCAAATCAACCAGGTCATATACAATACTGTTTTCAAGACCAAGCAATATATCAAGATTTCGAAGTCCTATATCGGTATCAACAAGGACCACTTTTTTGCCAAGTTTTGCAAGACATATCCCCAAGTTGGCAGTTGTTGTTGTCTTTCCGACGCCACCCTTACCCGAGGTTATAACAATTACTTCGGACATTTGAAGCCCTCCATCGAGTTTCATAAGAATATGCTTTATTTTATCACAAAACCCTCAAAAAGTCAAAGTAATATTTAACTTTTTGGGTAAGTTTTTATTTGAGAATGGTATTCAAAGGTGTTACCTGATCATTTACCTCAGATATGCCAAGATAGTATTCAAACATAGATTTAGCAACCTGAGCTGCGTACCTGCTGGTTGCACCGTGTTCCAAAACAACGGCTACCGCTATCTGGGGGTTATCATAAGGAGCAAATCCAACAAAAAGAACTGTATCACTGCCTCTGCCCACTTCCGCTGTCCCTGTTTTACCACCAACTGCTATTGGAAAATCTTCGAAAACAACCTTCGCGGTACCATCTTCGGTAACTCTGCGCATACCATCTTTGACTGCTGCAAGGGTCGAATCCTTTATTTCGGTTTGTGAAATAACTTTTGGCTCGCTTTTATAAACAATTTCGCCTGTTTCGTAGCTTCTCACTTCTTTTATAAGACGCAAAGCAAAACGGTTTCCTTTGTTTAAGATTGTGCTGACATAACTTGCAAGCTGAGCCGGTGTAAACATATTGTCTGACTGACCTATCGCTGCCTGAAGCGTATCACCCGGATACCATTCCATATCAAGCTTGTCGCGATACTCGGGCCCGGCAACAATTCCGCTTGATTCCGAAAGCTCAATTCCTGTCGTTTCGCCAAGACCAAACGAATGAGCATATTTTTCGAGTTTGCTTATTGTAAGCTGTCTTCCCACATCATAAAAGAAATAGTTGCACGAAACCCCAATAGCCTCCGAAACATTTATTGGACCATGTGTGTCGCCGGTATTTTTCCAGATAAGACAAGTCGGCTGATAAGACGGCGCGTAATAAGTGTAAACACCCTTATCCTCTATAATCTGAGTCGGAGTTATGATACCTTCTTCCAATGCAGCAATAGCTGTTAGCGGTTTAAAAGTCGAGCCTGGAGTATAGGCACCATCTAAAGCACGGTTAAAAAGTGGCTTGTGTGGGTCCTTTGCAAGCTTGTTGTAATCTTTTGTGTATCTGTCAGGCTTGTAATTTGGCAAAGATGCCATAGCAAGGACATCGCCGGTTGCTATTTCTACTGCAACTGCCGCACCGCTGTAACAGTCCGGACCCTTATCTCCCCGTGCATCTGTTATACTTTTTGCCAGAGCTTCTTCGGTCATCTTCTGCAATCCCGAATCCAAAGTAAGAATTGCAAAATTTTCGGTTACGGCATCCTTGACCTTCATATTTTGCGATATAATCCCCGAGCTTGTCTGGTCAACGCGTTTATATCCATCCTTTCCCTTAAGATATTTTTCAAGAACTTTTTCAAGTCCGTCTTTACCTATAACATCATTCATTCCATAGCCCTCCTCACGGAGTTTAAGATATTCTTCGCGGTAAATTATATCCGTACGACCCAGTATATGAGCGGCAAGATTGTCAAAAGGATAATCGCGCACAGGCTCAATTTCGACGCTTACGCCACTTAAATCAAATTCATATTCCTTTATTTTTTGGACAGTTTCCATTGATATATTGTTGGCAAAAGTGTATGGATTCATTGTGCTGAAGTTTTTGTTTTGCATCGTATAACGCACAGCAATGATATCCCTTTTTTTATCGTCATCAAAATGTTCAGAAATATCAAACTCCTCTATATAGTGTTCAATTATTTCCTCGGGAGTGTCATACTTCTTAAGTTTTTTTTCGGCCTTCCATTCCGATATAACTTTATTCGAATCATCCTCAAAAGTATACTTGTATGGCTTTTTTGAAATAGGAAATTCGTCAAAATATTCAATGTTATCTGCCCTACATATATCTATCAACGCACTGATTGTATTATTAAGTGCAGAGTCCGTTTTTTCGACATTTTGGACAAGAATATAATATCCCATCTTGTTTGTAACAAGAGGGACTCCATATCTGTCCATAATTTCACCGCGCGGAGCTTTTATTGTGCAGGCACGGACAAGCCGGTTTTCTGCCATTTCCTGATATTCATCACCATTTACAATCTGAAGGTTGAATAGTCTGAAAACACAAGTAAGCAAAAAAACAGCCAGACATATATATATAAAATTTATTCTTCCATTAAAAAATTTTTTATCCAAGTCCTTCACCCTTATCAAACAGGAAGTTTTTTGCAAATTTTTTAATTGCAAAATAAAAAGGTATTGCTACAATTAACGAATAGAAACTTTCGGGAAGCAAAATTTTGATAATAATTGTCCCAAGATGCAAATCTCCCAAGAAAGTAACAATATAATAGACAGCTTCATAAAAAAAGGTTGTCAAAAAAACAAGTAAAAGTGTAATAAGTAAGGTGTTGTTTCTTATGACATTCTCAAAAAAACTTGTAATAAAAAATGCTAAAATCATCATTAAAACAGCATTTATTCCTATCACCTTTCCAACAAGCAAATCCAGAACAAGACCTGTTGCAAATCCAAGGATACATCCTTCTTTTTTTGTCAGGTAACAACAAACACAAACAAGATAAATTAAAAATAAGTTTGGTACTGTTCCAAAAAAAGTAATAGTCTGAAAAAGTGTAGGTTGAAAAATAGTGAACAGCAAAAGACTCGCCGTATAAAAAACATATTTCATCTATATTCTGCCCTTTCGGAAAGCTAATCATTTTGTATAATAAAGACCGTTTTAAGACTTTTAAAATCTGCCTCGGGTTTTACTGTTGCATACTGAGAAATCCCCTGAATATCAGGGCGTATTTTTTGTATTTTCCCAATAACAAGTCCTTTGGGATATATCCCACCAAGGCCTGACGTAACAACCGTATCTCCAACAATTATATCAGCATTTTTAGACACAAACGAAAGCCTGCAACTTCCCTCCGAAGAACCTGCAGTATCCCCCTCGCATACACCATATTCGCCCGATCTTGATATCTGTGCGCCTGCAGCATGTCCGGGGTCTGTGACAAGAGTAATCCGCGACCAGGTTGTTCCAACCTCGCTTACTCTTCCAACAAGAGTTTTTCCCGAAGAAAGTACTGTTTGATTTACTGCAATTCCATCAGCCGCACCTTTGTCAACAGTAAGAGTGTTATACCAGTTCGAAGGATTTCGTGCAATAACCTCGGCGGCTTCAAGTTCAAATTCAGTATTGTTTGATTTGAGGTTAAGAAGCTTTCTGAGTTGTTCATTTTCAGTATATGCGGATTCACTTTTAACAAGTTGTTGCCTGAGCTGGGCATTCTCTTTTTTTAGCGTGTCAATTTCTGCCTCCAAAGTCTTTTTGTTTGAAAAATATCCCAAAAAGTTCGAGACACCGTGGCCTGCCGATGCAACTGCTTTTTGAACAGGGGAGATTACTATTTCGAGAGCGTTTTCGAGAAATGATACTTCGGATTTTGCAGCATTTAAAACACCGATTGCAATGCTTAATATCAAAACAGTAACAATCAGCCAAAGCGTTGTTTTGTTCCTAAACACATTACGCAAAGAATGGTCTCCCCTCTCCTAAAATTCTAAAATATGGTTTTTCTCAAGTTTTTTGTTTCGTCAAGAGCTTTTCCTGCACCGATGGCAACACATTCTGCCGGAGATTCCGCAATAAAAATTGGAATTTCGGTATGTACATTTATAAGCTTGCCAAGACCTTTCAAAATCGAACCGCCGCCGGTCAGAACTATTCCTGATTCAAAAATATCAGCAGCAAGTTCGGGCGGAGTTTTTTCAAGGACAGCCTTTATACCGTCAATGATTGCAGAAAGACTTTCCTGAAAAGCTTCACGTATTTCGGCAGAATTGATGCGGATTGTCTTTGGAAGACCCGAAACTAAATCTCTGCCCTTTATATCCATCGATAGTTCGTCCTTAAGCGGGCAAGCTGAACCAATGTTCTTTTTGATGTCCTCAGCTGTGATATCACCGATTACAAGGTTGTGATTTTTCTTCATAAACTGAATAATGTCATTATCAAGCGAATGCCCCGCTATATTCAGGCTTTGAGTCGCAACAACTCCCCCCAATGATACCACTGCGATTTCGGTCGAACCGCCACCAATATCAACAACCATAGAACCTACGGGTTTATTTACTTCAATGCCTGCACCAATTGCGGCAGCCATACATTTTTCAATCAAGAAAACTTCTTTAACTCCCGCAGCAATAACAGCATCACGAACAGCACGCTTTTCGACATCGGTGATATGTGACGGGATACATATAACTGCTTTCGGCTTTAAGAACGAGCCGCTTATAGCTTTTTTGATAAAGTATTTAAGGAGCGAAACAGTAATATCAAAATTTGCGATTACGCCCTCTTTTATTGGTGTAAGCGCTCTTATATCTATGGGAGTTCTGCCAAGCATTTCGCCAGCTTCTTTGCCGATTGAATGTATTTTCCCGTTCGCCTTGCTTACTGCAACAACAGTCGGCTCGTTTACGACAATACCTTTGCCTTTTAAATAAATTATAGTATTGGAAGTTCCGAGGTCAATCCCTATTTCGTTGGTGATCATAAAAATCTCTCGCTTTCTTTAATAGTTTTGTTGAAAAATTTAAAAGAAACTTATGCCAAAATTTTCTTTTAATTCTTTTGCAAGGGAGCAGACTGGAAGACCAACAACATTGAAGTAGTCTCCGCAAATTTTTTCGACAAAAGCAGCGCCCAAAGTTTGTATTCCATAAGCGCCCGCTTTGTCCATTGGCTCCCCAGTATTAATATAATCT
Source organism: Clostridia bacterium (assembly GCA_045578305.1). Lineage (GTDB taxonomy): Bacteria > Bacillota > Clostridia > Monoglobales > Monoglobaceae > SIG440. The sequence goes on from JAZNKA010000068.1 coordinate 30,431, forward strand.
TTAATTTCCTTTATGTCAAGGTTTTTAAAGAATACTTCGGTTTTTTCGTAAAAATTTACTGATTTTCCGCTTAGATTTTCTCTTAAGTAAACACCCGTATATACACTGTGGCATCGGCCGCTTAAAGAGCTTAACATTTCAAAAGCGTCTTCCTTTGTTTTCGGCTTTCCAAGTATCCGATCATCAACAGCAACTACGGTATCTGCTGAAATTATAATAGAATCTTCCTTTTTTTCAAGCGCACTTGCTACATTATCCCCCTTGAATTTTGCAAGTGTCATAACAACATCCTGAGGTAAAATATTTTCTAATACAGGCTCGGGGGCATTGTCGGGAAGTATTTCAAATTTTATTCCCAGGTTTTCAAGAAGTTCTTTTCTTCTTGGCGAACCGGATGCAAGTATTATTTTTTTCATTTGAGTTTCTCCTTTAAAGTTCTGTCTGCAAATGTTTTTGCCGCATATCCGGTAATTGTTCCCGAAACAAGCGCCATAATCAAAAGTCCCGGCAAGTATGAAAAGATATAAGCCGAACCATATTGAAAAAACGCTACCGCAAGCTGAATTACATTATGAACAGATGCGCCGATTATACTTATTCCTATTATACTTACCTTTGGATAAAAATATTTTTTTGCGAAGCTCATCGCAATTGTCGAAAAAAACGCACCGCACAAACTATATGGCAAAGTGACCACACCTGCCGAAACAACAGATGCAAGAGTTGCCCTTAACGACGCTATAACAGTTGCGTTTTGTCCACCAAACATAAATATGTTTATTATAGACACGACATTGGCAAGTCCAAGCTTTGCACCGGGTATATTTGATATAAGTATCCGGCTTTCGGCATATTGAAGCACAAATCCAACAGCAATAAAAGCCGCCATAATCGCTGTGTTTTTTGCTGTATATTTTTTCATATCAATAAGTCACCCTGTCTACTTCTGTATTATTTTGGCTTGTAAGTTTTACAACTACTCTGTTTGGAACACAGATCAAAACTTGCCCCGCCTTTGTTATTTTTCCCATTTTGACATCTCGTTTGTCAGGACATGACGCTTTTATCATTTCTGCACCATTTTGATTTATTTTTAATAAATTAGTACCATACTTTGTCTTTATCTCTACCACTTCTTCTTTTGCCGAAACTAGATTGTAGCTGGCATAAAGCTTTCCTTCCGCAAAGATTTCGAGGGTATCGGCACGGTCACCAAACAAAAATAGCGAAAATAAAATATACGAGGCTATTGCTAAGAAGATAACCAAAATCACAACAAATTTGTCGCCCCTTGAAAAAATCTTCATCACTTTACCCCCTTTGAAAAGTGACCGTTTGTAAAGTCCTGGGGGCGATAGTTTATGCCATTTAAAAAAGCATCCGAAATTCTTACACATTCGTCAGCGGTCTCATCAGTAAAATAAATTCTGGAAAAGCTTACGCCGGCATTTTTCAGTTTTTCGGCATCCGGCATAAATGTTTTTTTGCAATTCAAAACAACATTACGGCAGGAATCTCCGTCTTTTATTATTGGAAAATTCATTCCCATACGGTCTGTTATAAACGAATTGTCATTACAGGGACATTGATTTGCATTTTTGATTATACAATTTTCGGTAACCATAAGCGGCAGTCTGCCATAAGCCATAACCTGAACAGGCATCGGCTTTTTAATATCTTTAATCTGCCGAAGATTGAGTTCGGCAGAAAGCTCTGACAAAATCAAGCCCTCATTTTTGTAAAATTCAAGAGCATAACTGTTGAAAATATTAAGTCTGAAGCTACCAATTACATTAAAGTTTTTAAATCTTTCGCATACAGCGATATTGTGTGCCAAAACTGCGTAATATCCATCATTCAACAGTTTTTCAATACCTTCAAAAATATTCTCACAAACACTCTCGTCAATAATTGCCGGTGGAACAATTACTGTTTTTTCTTTGCAATCCGCAAATATATCAGGGTGCTTTTGAATCAAATCAATAGGTATATAAAAAAGCTCATAACCAAAATTTCTTACCGAGAGAAACTGTTCAACTGTTGTAACCTCACAAACAAAATTTCCATCATCAAAATCTTTATCATCAAGCTTGGGTAGGCTCAAGGTTTCTTTGTTGTTTCGTCTGAATGAATTCAGATATTTTTCCTTGAACAAATCAAGAGCATTCCGACGAAGTCCATTAAGTTCTCCTGCGCTTACAAAAACCCCATCATCAAGACAAACAGATATATCCGAAAATTCAAATGGTGTTCCACCTGTTTTGGCAATCTGAGCCTTTACAGTTTCAACCGTTAAAGGAGCTTGTTTTGCATTCTCTGCCTCTTTTTCACCAAAGGTTTCAACTTCCAAACCTTTGGCAGAAACAGTAATTTTAGGTTTTTCTCCATTTTTTATCTCTATTTTGCAATCAAGTGCAAGTTTTCGTTTTTCGTTTTTTATTTCGTTCAGGATATTTGAAACAAGCTCGTCAGTCTCTTTGTGATAAGGATTATCCGGCTTGTCAAATGCAAACATAGACGGTCCCTTTTTCTCTGTTAAGTAACCATCCGTAAGCCCACCTCTGTTGAAAATTGAATCAAGCAATTTTATATCCTTTTTGTCTATTCTTTGAGGGTTGTCAATGTATTTGCGATAAACACTTACAACAGCAGCAACATAAGCAGGACCTTTCATTCTTCCCTCAATTTTGAGGGATGCCACGCCCATTTCCTTGAAAGTTTTGATGTGTTCAAGAGAAGAAAGGTCCTTAAGACTCATATAAAAAGCCTTTTTGTTTTTGCTATTTACCGAATATAAAAGGCGACAGGGTTGAGCGCATTTGCCGCGATTCCCAGAACGACCGCCTATTATACTGCTCATAAGACATTGGCCCGAATAAGACATACAAAGCGCGCCATGACCAAAAATCTCTAATTCAGAAGAGGTATGACGCGATATTTCTTTTATATTTTCAAGCGAAAGTTCTCTTGAAAGAACCGTGCGTTTTACACCAAGTTTTTCAAGTGCCCTTACTCCCTCGCTGTTGTGAATGGTCATTTGTGTACTCGCATGCACAGGAAGGTCAGGAACAAGCTTTTTTGCGATTTCAACAACACCTAAATCCTGGACAATAATTCCGTCTGCACCTATCTCGTTTAGAAACAACAAATACTCACCGATCTCGTCAATCTCAAAATCCGAAACGATAGTATTGATTGTGACATATACCTTTGCATCACGGATGTGACAGTAATCAATAGCTTTTTTTATTTCGTCATTGTCAAAGTTGGCCGCAAAGCTTCTTGCTCCGAATGCCTTTCCTGACAAATACACTGCGTCAGCACCGCTTTGTACAGCTGCCACAAGACATTCAAAGCTCCCTGCAGGTGCAAGCAATTCTATTTTATCCATCACAGTTCAATCCTTTTTAATAACCTGTTCTTGCATTGCTTTTGGCAAGCTCAATTTTAAGTTCCTGAATTTTTTCCTCAAGCTCGCGTATGCGCGTTGTTTGTTGCGAAACCTGCATAGAAAGCTGAGTTTCGTTCTTAAGCGATTCTGCCACCTGTTTTCTCAAATTATCTGCATTATCCTCCTGCCTGATAAGTTCATCCGCAAGATTTATTGAAGTAAGCATTGCAAGCATAGCTGTACTGAGGCTCTTGTCAGCTTTCGAAATTTCCGAAAGTGCCTTATCCACCCTTACCGCCACTCGCTGAACATATTCTGCAGGTTCGCTGGTAACCAAAGTATACTCTGCTCCGTTTATAAGAACCTTAACCTTTTTCTTTTCCATAATTTTCTCCTTTGCTTTGACTAATTTTTTTATAGTTTAGTCCATCTCTGCTTGAAGATATTACAAACGGGCAGAAATTTTCTGCCCGTTTAAAATCAGGTTTAGTTTTGATTATACAATACCCTGAGCCATCATAGCGTTTGCAATCTTCTCAAATCCGGCAATGTTTGCACCTGCAACCAGGTTGTAACCAAAGCCGTATTTTTCAGCTGCAGCAGCTGCACTGTCATGAATGTTTATCATAATGCTTTCAAGCTGTTCGTAAACCTTTTCAGGAGCAAAAACTGTATGTCCGGCATTTTGTCCCATTTCGATACAAGAGCAAGCAACACCACCGGCATTTGCAGCTTTTGCAGGACCGATTACTACGCCATTCTCCTGCAAAAATGCAATCGCTTCATTTGTAGTAGGCATATTTGAACCTTCGCAAAGGAATTTACAACCTGCAGCAACCATAGCTTTTGCTTCTTCTATGCCGATTTCGTTCTGTGTAGCACAGGGAATATAAAGGTCTGCCTTAACACCCCAGGGTTTTTGTCCGGGGAAGAATTTTGCATTGGGGAATTTTTCTGCATAAGGAGCACAGATATTCTTTCCTGATGCGCGAAGTTCAAGAAGGTAATCTTCTTTTTCTCCTGCAGTAACACCGTCCGGATCATAAATATAACCATCAGGGCCCGAAATGGTAACAACCTTTGCGCCAAGCTGATTAAGCTTTTGAACAGTACCCCATGAAACATTACCAAAACCTGATACTACAACTTCTTTTCCCTTAAGTTCTTCGCCAAAACGCTTGAGCATCTCTCTTGCGAAAAATACAATACCATAACCTGTAGCTTCAGTTCTTCCCTTAAGACCGCCGTAAGGAATACCCTTACCTGTAAGAACACCTTCATAAGTATCCTTAAGTCTCTTGTACTGACCAAAGAGATATCCTATTTCGCGTGCACCAACACCAAGGTCCCCTGCAGGAACATCTGTGTTTGCGCCGATATGTCTGTAAAGTTCAGTCATAAACGACTGACAAAAACGCATTATCTCTGCATCCGACTTGCCGTTGGGGTCAAAGTCAGCACCACCCTTGCCTCCGCCGATGGGAAGACCGGTAAGTGAATTTTTGAAAATCTGTTCAAATCCCAAAAATTTGATGATACCTATGTAAACATTGGGGGCAAATCTGAGACCACCTTTGTATGGACCGATAGCGCTGTTAAACTGAACTCTGAAGCCTCTGTTCACCTGAACATTGCCATTGTCGTCAACCCACGGAACACGGAAAGAAATTGCTCTTTCAGGCTCAACCAATCTTTCGATAAGGCCTGCTTTTTCGTATTCAGGATGAGCTTCAATTACCGGCTCCAAAGACTCAAAAACTTCAGAAACCGTCTGCATAAATTCAGGCTCGCCCGGATTACGCTTTTCGGTTTGTGCGTAAACCCTCTTAAGATATTCGTTTTTAATACTCAAATCAACCATCTCCTAATTTTTCTAATATCTACATATTTTAACACAATTTTTTTTGAGGTGCAATAAAAACCTTAAAAAAACTAAATTTTTTTATATTTTGTCAACTTTTTGCAAGTTTCAGCAATTCATGCCCGCAAGCCAGCCCGTAGAAAAAGCTATTTGAAGATTAAATCCGCCGGTATAGGCATCAACATCGATAACTTCACCTGCAAAATATAATCCGGTTATCTTTTTTGACTGCATTGTTGACGGGTCAATTTCTTTGACTGACACTCCTCCTGATGTTATTATTGCTTGCTCTATGGGACAAAAATCTGTTACATTAAATTCAACGCCCTTAATCAACGAAACCAGCCTTCCGCGCTCCTCTTTTGTTATGGAATTAACCTTTTTTCTGGGGTTAATCCCAGACAAATGTATCAAATTATCGATGAGTGTATTTGGCAAAAGTTCGCCAAGACTGTTGACAAAGTCACGATTTGAAAATTTTTCAAAATCCCTCAAAAGTCTTGCATCAAGTGTTTTTTCATCAAGCGCGGGTTTTAAATCAAGAATTATCTTATATTTCCCCGCAATCATGGGACGCATATGAGCAGACGCACTCAAAATAACGGGTCCGCTTAGTCCAAAATGAGCAAACATCATTTCGCCAAAATCTGTATAAATTTTTTTGTTTTTATCATTAACAACTGTGATTTTGATGTTTTTAAGGGAAAGTCCCATAAGTTCGTAAGCCCATTTTTCTTCAACCCTGACAGGAACAAGCGACGGAATTATGTCGGTAATGGTATGTCCGGTTTTTTTTGCCCATTTATAACCATCACCTGTGGAGCCGGTTCCTTTATAAGATGCTCCTCCTGTCGCTATGATTACAGAATCAGCAAAAATATTTCCGCTTTTTTGAGTCTTTACTCCCGATACCTTATCAGAATCCACAAGAATATCAAGAACAGTATCGTGAATTATTTTTACTCCGCTCGTTTTAAGGGCTTTTGCCATAGCATCAACAACACTTTGACTTTTGTCCGACACAGGAAAAATCCGGTTTCCACGTTCGACCTTGGTCTCTAGCCCCAAATCATTAAAAAACCTGATGGTATCTTCGTTTGTGAAACCATAAAACGAACTGTACAAAAAAGTGCGGTTCACGGTTACATTTTCAAGAAGCGTCTCGACATCTTCGCAGGCATTGGTTATGTTACATCTGCCTTTTCCCGTAATCAGCATTTTTTTGCCTAAGATACGGTTCTTTTCGATTAGAACAATGTTTTTACCGCGTTTTGCAGCGGTTATTGCTGCCATCATACCGGCAGCACCTCCGCCTATTACTATCACATCTGTCTTTGTGTTATCCATAATCATCTACCCGTTTTTCGGCTTGATTTTCTGCTTTGCGCTTTAATCGGTTTTTTATTGCCTCCGGTCGCCGATGAGTTTCTTCTCGAACTTGGTTTTGCTCCTTCGATTTTTTTCAGCATATTAACTTCTGACTCGCTCAACTTGCGCCATTTTCCAAGCGGAAGATGTCCCAGATTAAGACCGGCTTCTTTTGTTCGCTTAAGTCGCTTTACAATACATCCCAAGGCTTCAAACATTTTTCTGACCTGACGGTTTCTGCCCTCATGTATGGTGATTTCGATTTTTGTTCCATACTGGGTTGCACCCACAACCTCAACTTCGGCAGGGCTTGTTTTTTTGCCGTCTATCACAACGCCACGCCTGAGTTGATTGATTGTATCCATCGATACATCTCCTGTAACTTCAGCAACATAAGTCTTTGCGATATCATGCTTTGGATGTGTTATGCGATATGTCAAATCCCCGTCATTTGTCAAAAGAAGAAGTCCTTCTGTATCATAATCAAGTCTGCCCACCGGATAAATCCGTGAAGAAATATCCGAAACAAGTTCCATCACAGTTGGTCTGTCTTTATCATCGGATACAGTGGTAATAAACCCTACCGGCTTATTAAGCATAATATATTCTTTTTTTACAGAATTCTTGACTATCTCACCATCCACGGCAATTACATCATATTCTTCGTCGACCTGGACGCCCATTTCACGAATTATATCACCATTAACCGAAACTCTGCCCTCGGCAATAAGCTTTTCTGACGCACGACGCGATGCAACACCTGCATCCGCAAGATATTTTTGCAATCTGACCATTGTTTACCTCGTGTTTTTTACATATTCTTGTATTTATCCAAAATCTTCTCGATTCTCTTTATAGGATTGAGAAGCTCGCTGATTGAATGTTCAGCGTTAAGCTCGCTTATGATAAGTGCAACATATTTGCTCATATCAACCTGATGATACCAAGGCTTAGTAAGAAGCTCAGGCTTTGAATAAATAAGGTTTGTAGTGAATACACCTTCAATCAGGCCTTCCTCATATGCTTTGTCAAAACGGTCAAAGCCTTCAGTAAACAAACCGAAGGTAGAAAATACAAATACGCGTGAAGCTTTTCTTTTCTTAAGCTCTCTCGCCACATCTATCATTGAATCGCCCGAAGAAATCATATCATCAACAACTATAACATTTTTGCCGTCAATATCTCTGCCCAAAAATTCGTGAGCAACTATTGGGTTTTTGCCGTTTACTACTTTTGAATAGTCACGGCGCTTATAAAACATTCCAAGATCCATACCAAGAACCGATGAATAGTACATACATCTTGTCATGGCACCTTCGTCAGGAGAAATAATAAGAGTATTTTCTTTGTTTAAAATGACATCCTTATCATACTTAAGGCAAGCCTTTATCATCTGGTATGTAGGCATCACATTCTCAAAGCTTTTAAGAGGTACAGCGTTTTGAACTCTTGGATCATGCGCATCAAAAGTTATAATATTGTCAACACCAATGTTGCAAAGTTCCTGAAGTGCCATTGCACAGTCCAAAGATTCACGCGAACCACGCTTGTGCTGACGGCCCTCATAAAGCATAGGCATAATAACGGTTATACGCTTTGCTTTGCCCCCGATAGCAGAAATAGCACGTTTCAAATCCTGATAATGATCGTCAGGACTCATGGGAATATCTGTTCCGTACATTTTGTAAGTCTCGCCATAGTTAAAGCAATCAACCACAATATAAACGTCATAAGTTCTTACAGAATGAAGAAGGGTTGCTTTTGCTTCGCCTGTACCAAATCTTGACATTTTGATTGGGAGTAAAAAAGTTCCAAGATTGTTTACATCGTCAGCATTAAAAGTTTTAAGGTAGTAGTCAACCTTTTCGCAAAAGCTTTCACATCCTGACATGCCAATAACTCCAAGTCTTCCAAGATTGTACGATTCGATTGTTGATTTCATATAATTTCTCCTTTGAATGATTATATAATTTTTAACCCTTTCTCAAAACGAAAGGTAATTTCAACTATTTGTGATCGGATAATAATTTGTATTTTATATCCCACAATTTCTTTGACAAATCCACATAATATTCATGCGGGTTCTCAAAACGCTTGACTTCATCCCAGATTTTTGCAACCTGATTCTGACAATAGTCTCTTATTTGCTTAAGATCTGGTGACTGATATACACATTGCCCTTTCTCAAAAATCGGGACAAGCAGTTCTACCGCTTCGAAGTCAGTAACCGTTTTGCGTTTCCATGTGTGTTCGGGATCAAAAAGTTCATAATCAACACTTTCGTCAATAACTTCATCGTTTAGTGTAATTACATCTGCAATAGCCATCCCCGAATCTTTCGAAAATAATCTGTAAACCTTTTTAAAACAAGGATTGGTTATTTTTGCAACATTTTCGCTTATTTTAATTTTGGGTATTATTTGGTTGTTCTTTTCAACTGCCACAAGTTTATAAACCCCACCAAACACAGGCTCGGATTTTGAGGTAATCAGTCTTTCACCTACACCAAACGAATCAATGCATGCGCCTTGCCTCAAAATGTCACGAATTATGTGTTCATCAAGTGAGTTTGATGCAACAATTCCTACATCTTCATATCCTGCCGCATCAAGCATTTTTCGTGTTTGTTTGCTAAGATAGGTGATGTCACCACTATCAATGCGGACACCCTTGGGACGAATGCCCATAGGCTTTAAAACCTCATCAAAAACGCGTATTGCATTTGGTATACCCGATTGAAGAACATTGTATGTGTCAACCAGAAGTGTGCAATTTTCGGGATATGCAAGTGCATAGGCACGAAAAGCTTCGTATTCGCTGTCAAATGACTGAATCCAACTGTGAGCCATTGTCCCAAGTGCAGGGACACCATAAAGCTTGTCTGTCACTGTGCAAGCGGTGCCTGTTGCACCACCGATAAACGCGGCTCTCGCACCAAGAATTGCTCCTCCTGTACCCTGAGCACGACGCGAACCAAATTCCATCACAGGTCTGCCTTCTGCTGCGCGTACAATGCGGTTGCATTTTGTTGCAATCAGGCTTTGATGATTTATAGTAAGCAAAATCATCGTCTCGATAAACTGGGCCTGAATAAGAGGCCCTCTCACCGTAAGGATAGGCTCGTTAGGGAAAATTGGTGTTCCCTCAGGAATTGCCCAGACATCACATTCGAATTTAAAATTTTTAAGATACTCCAAAAAGGCGTCATCAAAAATCCCTTTACCACGAAGAAATTCTATGTCATCATCTTCGAACGTAAGGTCTTTTATATAATCAATCACCTGTTCAACGCCTGCCATTATAGCAAAGCCTGCATTGTCAGGAATTTTGCGGAAAAACATATCAAAATATGCAGTTGTGTTGTGCATATTGTTTTTAAAATAACCATTTGCCATAGTTATTTCATAAAAATCCGTCAAAAGTGTATGATTCATAATTTTACACAGCCTTTTCGTTTTGGTATAAATAAAACACACTTACTAAGCATTATAACATTTTGGCCGATATTTTGCAAGCTAATTAAGAAAATAAAGTAAATTTTAGACGAAATTTAGTTGATTTTATCAATAATTATAATGTCATCACCTATTTTTTTTATATTTTCCCATTTTATCACTATATCCTCATCTTTTCCTAAAAAACCCATAAGCCGGTAAGCACCCGGAACAACAATGGCTGTAAGCCTTCCATCTTTCAAATCAAGCTCCACATCCGAAACAAAACCAAGGCGTGCACCATCTGATACATTTATGACCTCTTTTGCCTTAAGCTCGTTTATACTGCAAATCACAAATTCTCCCCCTTTTTTTACTTACTTATGCTAAACGCCTTAAGCATATGATTGCAAATTTTTCGGTATATGTTTTTGATGTTTGTGAGATAATGTTTTTAGGAAAATCTTGAGAGGGGTTGAATTTTTTGATAAATAAGGTTGATATATGCGGAGTAAACACATCAAAGCTTCCTGTGCTTAGTGAGAATGAAAAACAGGAGCTTTTTAAGCGGATACAAAAAGGTGATACCAAGGCAAGACAGGAATTCATTTGCGGAAACCTCAGACTGGTCTTAAGTGTTTTGCAAAAATTTTCAAAGCGAAACGAAAATGTTGATGATTTATTTCAGGTAGGATGCATAGGTCTTATCAAAGCCCTGGATAACTTTGACACCTCACATGGTGTAAAATTTTCGACGTATGCCGTGCCGATGAATGTCCTTTAGTGAAAAAATACTACATAAACTTGTAATAGATTTTTACATCATTATCTGTTGCTATAATTTCTGAAACACAATCTTCTATAATTCTTCGTTTTTCCTGCAAGGTCATATATTCCCACGCCTCGGGAAGTGTCTCGAGCTTTTGCTTGATATCGGTACTTCTTTTGCTTATCGCCCTTTCTTTTTCTTCCCTTTTGATTTGTTCTCGTGCTTGCTTCAAATTTGACTTAACATCGCTTATTGTCTCAAGAAGTGCATCATTATCATCCTCTGCATAAAGCAGATATAACCTTTTTAGTTTTTCGTTAAGTTTTTTCTCGTTATCTTTCAGTATATCCAATATGTTTTTTTCTTCATTTACTTTTTGTTCTTTGCTTTCAAATCCTATCGAAAACAAATCATCAAGAACCGCTCCCTCTATTTCACTTGCCCAAATTCCGCTACTTTGGCAATCAGGGTCTTTTACCATATGCGGTTTGCTTTTATCTTTTGAATAGCAAACAAGCTTGAAGCCCTTTTTGCCCCATCTTTGGTATCTCATTTTTGCCCCGCAATACCCACACCTTACAAGACCCGTCAAAAGATATCCGGCGTTTGTTGCCCTGTGTTTTGACCGTGACTCCATCAATCGCATTGCTTTTTCATATGTCTCAAGTGATATGATCGGCGTGTGTCTGCCCTTAAACTCTTCGCCTTTATAAACAATAAAACCCGCATTGGTTTTGCGGGTTAAAATTTGCCTTGCCAGCCTTTCGTATTTAAGATTGAGTATACGGGCAATTGCATTTGTTGAATAACCGTTCAGATATAATTCGTATACCCTTCTGACAGTTTCAGCATCACTATTGGGGACTAAAACTCCATTTTCAGCATCATAATCATATCCAAACGGAATCTTTCCACCACCCATCCAGAATCCATTTTTTATGCGTTCTTTCATTCCCATACTTGTTCTTTCTCGTATGTTTTCGCGTTCAAGCTGTGCAAATGCCGAAAGTATTCCAAGCATAAGCCTTCCAAGAGGGGTTGATGTATCCATACTTTCATTAAGTGAAACAAAATCCACATTGTAAGGATTGAAGACATCCTCAATAAGAAACAACGTATCTTTTTGACTTCGCGAAAGTCTGTCAAGCTTGTATACCAAAACACAATTGATTTTGTTTTCTTTTATATCAGAAATCAGCCGCTCAAGCTCTGGTCTTTGGATATTACTTCCGCTGTAACCTCCATCAATATAATAATCATAATTCTTTATACCTTTGGAAATGCAGTATGCGGTAAGCATTTCTTTTTGCGCTTCGATCGAATATCCTTCTTCGCGCTGTGCATCTGTTGAAACTCTTATATATATTGCCGAAATTTTTTTCATACCGTCTGAGCTCCACCGGATTTATTATTGGAATTTGCAGTCGTCTTAAGCCGTCTGTTTACAGCATCAATTGTGGCAGAAATTATATCATTTTTAATTACTGTATCTGCGCCAAGGGGTTTGTTAATCTTTTCTCCGTTTACAAATCTTGTAATCTTCATACAAAAAAACACCTCCGCATTTATTATTAACAAGCAAAGGAAATTTTAAACATAATAAAGGCTGCGATAAATTCGCAGCCTTTAGCTTATTTCCTCAACATTGGCGAAAGGTTTTCATCCCATACAAAACATTTTTGATTTTCCGGCAAAATTGTCGGTTTATTAAGAAGAATTCCCCCCACAACCCAAGCATTTTCCATATTCACTTTTTTAAGTATATCACCATCATAAGTCGCAACATAGGTTGTCCCTTTTAAAACAGGGAGGTTTATCGTGTTGTATGCGGGGTCTGTAACTTTTACCGAACAATCTGTAAGTATTGTATTGTTGACCAGGTATGCGGTATACCCGTCAGCAGAATGTTCCTCGCTGGGAGATACTTCTTCACCGCTGTACAAAAATCTTTGCATTGTCCGATTGTTATTGTCGCTGGTCTTTATAAAAACATATTTATCCCCGGACTCTGTAGTCTTATAATACGCATCTTCAATTTGAGGATAAACCGTATCCATGCAAATATCAAAGCTCAAAAGCTTTTGTATATCTGTCCCCGGATAATCCAACCTGCCCTCTACCTCAACGGTATACATCCCGTCAGCAAATGGAATGTTGGTACCCAAAGATGACCTTGTCATAGTAAAATTCCGCTCATAAAAATCATTAATACTGCTTGCTTTCGGCAGGTAACTTCCTGCAAAAATTGTTTTTACCACTTCGCCGTTTGAGTTTTTGACAACAGCTTTTGCGTCCGTAATGTTCCTTTTGTTGTCAAAATGTAGTGAAAGTCCCGTCATACCAGAATTTGTTGAGTAGAACATAGTAATGCTTTGGTCAGCATTTTTAACTGCACCCAAAAGCACCAAATCAGAGTTTACCCGTCCAAGCAGTCCGTTTTCGGACGAATAAAGTTCGCTGCCCAATCCCGAATCATATATGGTGTTTGGACTGAAAACAGGAGCTTTTGTCCAGTCTCCGTAAAATCCCATAAAAGGAATTGACAAAGTGGCAAGAGAAGTATCTTTGGGAGTCATAGTGATAAATCCATCAATAAAAAATCCATTTGTGAATACTTCTTCAAGAGCATCTGTGTCAACTGCGCTCAAATCCAAAACCGCATTTATTGTAGTTTTCGAAAGCGGCTGTATTGTAATCGTCGTTGACTCAAAATCAAGTTGCGCATCTTGAAGAATTTTTGTATTTCCAACCAAATTTATGCCCGAGCTCCGATAATAATCATCAATCAAAACCTGACCGCTTAAATCGTATGTTACTGCGGTATCCGTAAAGTTTTCGGCACAAAATGTAATATTGGTCATTTTCTGCAAATTGTCACCAAGCTCTACTTTTGTTTTTTCGTCACTTGTCTGATAAAGAACAACAGGAGAATTCGTCGCATTTGCAAGATTTATAACTCCTGCTCCTTGATGTCTTGGGCTTGTATATACACCGCTTGATGCAAACGGAGCAGCCGAAGAACAAAGTAATTTTTGAGCACGGCTCTGCTTGATTTTTGCCGGTAAAGATGAATTTGAATCGTTAATATATTCCAGCATAACTGCCATAGCACCCGAATACTGTGCCGCAGCCATTGATGTTCCTGACTTGGTTGCATAATCATTGTTGTAAGCCGCCGAAATGACATTTCCGCCTACTGCAGTAACATCGGGCTTCAGTCTTAAATCGGGCGTTACACCCCAGGCAGAAGATTTTGCCATTTTGGTAGCTGTTGCCGATGAAGAAGGCAGCTGCAGTGATGCAACCGCTGTCGAATAAAGCAGTGATGCCGGTGCCGCAACCAGACCATAGTCCGGTTGAGAGGCAAGGGGAGCCCCTGTAGCAAATTTGTATCCCATTCTGCCATCGTTTCCTGCAGCAGCAATCACAGGAATTTTGGCGACTTCTTCTATGTTTTGAAAAATTTTATTATAGCTGACAACATTCGAATCAGAAGGTCCTGCCGCCACACCAAGACTCATATTTATTATATCTACATCAAGCTTTACCAAATCTTCGAGAGCATTTATTATATGCACGTCATAAAAATAATTGGAACTATCCGCCTTTGCCTTCATAAATACAATCTGTGCATCTTCTGCGACACCACAAAACTCATTACTTTTTCCTGCAATAATTCCGCTTACATGGGTTCCGTGATAGCTGCTTTCTACATCGGTTGCTGTATCCGTGTCCTCGCCTGCATAATCAAACGCATAAGGAATTTTTGCATTTTTGTATACATCATTTGCAGACAATTGACCATATTTTTCCTCTGCAACCAAATCAAGTGTTTCAAGCTTGCCTGAAATGCCGTCTTTTGTCAGTTTTTCAACTTCAGGATCAGTTTTAAAAGCAGTATGATCGCACTGAAGTTCCGAGTCAATAACGCCAACAACTATGCCTTTACCGGTGTACGAAGAGTTTAATTTATCAAGACCTATTTCTGTATATTGCTGCATAAAAGAGTCGGTTGTCGCTCCGCTTTCATCAGCACAGGTTTTGTACCTTGGTTGCGAAATATACACATTTTTTACATTGTCGATTGCCTTAAGCTCATCCAGCATACTTCTTTTACCTTTTATGGAAAAGCCGTTTAAAATGTGTGTATATGTTGCTTCTACTGTCGATTCTGCCACGTCTTCAGCGCATACCATAGCCGCTTTTTGCGAACTTTTAACCGTACGCACAAAAGAAGGCTCCATTTCTTCTGAAAAAGCAGAGACACCTTCTTTTTTTGCGTAATTAAGAACGCTGTCACCTTTAAGCTCTACAATAAATGTGACAACTTCATCGTCAAAATCGTTTTTGACTGTTCCTCTTGAAATCATTTCATAAGCAGATACATTTCCAAATATCAAAAAAGAGGTCAAAATCAAAGAAATGATTGTGCGAAATAAATTATTTTTCATATGCAAACACCTCTTAAATTGTATATTTACAGATTATAACCTATATCAAAAGCTTTAAGATTTACATCCAAAAATTTTGCAGGAACGGTTGTTTTGATTGCTGCAATCCACTTCTCATAAGGAATCTCTGTAGTTTTTGCTAAAACACCAATAAGAACTACATTTACAGACTTTATGTTTCCAGCTTCCTTAGCCGCAGAAAGAGCATCTACAACAGTTGTATCAGCAACTGCTGAAAGCTTTTTATCAATATCAGCGGGGTATTCTGCCGCTCCGGTAATTACAGGCATAGGGTCAATTTTTTGTGAATTGACAATCAACTTGCCGCCCTTTTTAAGAAAAGGAACCGAACGTTCTGCCTCCAGAAGTTCAAACGCAAGAATTATATCCGCTCCGCCCTTGTCAATAATGGGAGAGTAAACTTTTTCGCCATACTTCACATATGTAACAACGCTTCCGCCACGCTGACTCATACCGTGAACTTCGGATACCTTTACGTCGTAACCTTCTCCTATTGCAACATTGCCAAGGATGCGGCTGGCAAGAAGTGTTCCTTGTCCTCCTACGCCGACAATCATAATGTTTTTTGAAGTATCATTCATAGCCATATCAGTTTTCCTCCTTTGTTATTGCCTTAAAGGGACAAACATTGATGCAAAGACCACAGCCGTTGCACTGTGTCTGGTCAATCACAACTTTGTCGTCTTTTACAGAAATTGCAGGGCAACCAAGTTTCATACACATTTTACAATTTTTGCAGTTTTCGCCCACCGTGCAATGACCGCTGTATTTAACAGACTTAAGGAGTGCGCACGGTCTTTGTGCTATAATTACCGACGGTTCTTCGCGCTCGACTTCGGTCTTTACTGTTTTTTCAAATGCTTTGACGTCAAACGGATCGCAAACAGTCACATGTTCGATTCCGCAAGCTTTGCAAAGTGCTATCAGATTTACCTGTTTGGTCTCTTCTCCGCGGATAGTGTATCCTGTTGTCGGATTGTCCTGATGTCCTGTCATACCGGTAATCGAGTTGTCAAGAATAATAACTGTGTTGTTGCCTTTGTTGTAAACAATGTCAATAAGACCGGTTATACCAGAATGCATAAAGGTCGAGTCACCTATAACTGAAACCAGTTTTTTATTAAACTCTTTACCCTGCGCTTTTGCCATACCATGCGCCGCACTTACAGATGCACCCATACAGATTGTTGTATCAACAGACTGAAGCGGAGCAGCAGCCCCAAGGGTATAGCATCCAATGTCGCCCGAGACAACAAGACCCAATTTTTTCAGGACATAAAATGTGCCTCTGTGGGGGCATCCTGCACACATAACAGGAGGTCTTACAGGAATTTCGTCCTCAATTTCAATAATTTGGGGTGTTTTTTCTCCAAGAACAGCTGCTTTTATCATTGTTGGTGTGTACTCGCCAAGAAGTGAAAATACTTCCTTGCCCACAACATCAAGCCCAAGTGCCTTGCACTCATCTTCAATTACCGGGTCAAGTTCCTCAATTACATATACTTTGTCATGACTTTTTACAAAATCAATCAGTTTTTGTTTCGGAAGAGGATAAACCATGCCAAGTTTCAAAAAGTCTGCTTTGTCGCCAAGAGCCTCTTTGGCATAAGCATAAGCTATACCTGCAGAGATAACGCCTATTTTTGAATTATTTTCTTCAAGCTTGTTAAGCTCTGTTGTTTCGGCAAATTCGATCAAAGCCTTTATTCTGTCTTCAACAACCACATGGCGTTTGATTGCCATTGCCGGCATCATAACATATTTGCTGATATTTTTTTCATATTTCTTTACCGGAACATCTTCTCTTTCCTCAAGCTCCACAAGGCTCTGCGAATGTGAAACTCTGGTAGAAAGACGAATAAACGCCGGTGTATCAAATTCCTCAGAAAGAGCAAACGCAACCTTTGTAAACTCCTTGCATTCAGCCGAATCTGATGGCTCAAGCATCATTATTTTTGCAGCCTTTGCATAATGTCTTGAGTCCTGCTCGTTTTGTGATGAGTGCATGCCCGGGTCATCTGCAACACAAAATACCAGTCCACCATTTACTCCTGTATAGCTTACTGTAAATACCGGGTCTGCCATAACATTAAGACCAACATGCTTCATACAGCTCATGGCTCTGCCACCTGCAATTGACGCACCTATTGCAACTTCTGCCGCAATCTTTTCGTTGGGTGACCACTCGGCATAAACTTCATCAAACTTTGCAATTGCTTCGGTTATTTCGGTGCTGGGTGTTCCAGGATAAGATGCAACAACATTCACTCCGGCTTCATAAGCACCTCTTGCAACCGCTTCATTTCCAAGTAATAATTTTTTCATAATGATTATTCCTTTCAGTTTTCGCTTTTTAGGTCAAGTTTTTCTATATCTACTTTATTTCGTTTTGCTGAGCAACCACACTTCCCGAACAATAGATTTCTCTGAGTTTGGGTTTTTCAATTTTTCCGGTTGGGTTGCGTGGAACATCCGCAAATATAATCTTTCTGGGTCTTTTATACCTTGGAAGTTCAAGGCAAAAATCCTCGATTTCTTCTTCGTCTAATGTCATTCCTTCTTTAACCTGGATTATAGCAGCGGCAATTTCACCAAGTCTTGCATCGGGAAGTCCAATAACCGCAACATCGCTGATCTTCTCATTTTTGCGCAAATAATCTTCAATCTGCACGGGATAAAGATTTTCACCACCCGAGATAATAACATCTTTTTTGCGGTCCACAAGGAATATAAATCCATCTTCATCCTCGCGCGCCATATCCCCAGTGAAAAGCCATCCGTCTTTGAGCACTGCATTTGTTGCAGCTTCGTCTTTGTAATACGCAGTCATTACGCCGGGTCCTTTTACTGCAAGTTCGCCTACTTCGCCTTTTCCCACGGTGTTTCCGTTTTCGTCTGTAATTTTGGTTTGCCAGCCGAAACCGGCTTTTCCTATTGCTCCCACCTTATGCTCGTTTTCTACTCCAAGATGAACGCATCCGGGTCCGATTGACTCAGAAAGACCATAGTTTGTATCATAGGAATGATTTGGAAATACTGTTTTCCATCTCTTGATAAGGCTTGGCGGTACCGGCTGTGCACCAATATGCATAAGACGCCACTGTGATAATTTGTAATCCTCAAGATTTATCTCTCCGCGTTCAATTGCATCAAGAATATCCTGTGCCCAGGGTACAAGCAACCAAACAATCGAACAGTTTTCGTCAGATGCCGCCTTAAGTATCCATTCAGGTTTAATTCCCTTCAGAATAACAGCCTTGCCGCCCACCAAAAAGCTTCCAAACCAGTGCATTTTTGCACCTGTGTGATAAAGCGGTGGGATGCAAAGAAATACATCATCCTTGGTCTGTGAGTGGTGATCCTGCTCGGTCATTGCGGCGTGAAGCAAGCTTTGATGCTTATGTATTATTGCTTTAGGGAAGCCTGTGGTTCCTGATGAAAAATAGATAGCAGCATAATCATCATCACTAATCTTTATCTGCGGGCTTTTGCTGGAACAATAAGAAACCAAACTGTCATAGCTTTCGGCAAAGGTCGGACAGTCTTCTCCATAATAAAGCCACATCTTTACTCTTTTTACTCTGTTGCAAATCTGCTCTACTCTGCCTGTAAATTCAGGTCCAAAGATAATGGCATCCGCATCTGCAAGCTCAAGACAATACTTGATTTCGTCCGAGGCATATCGATAATTGAGAGGAACTGCCATTGCACCGGCTTTAAGTATACCAAAATATACCGGCAACCACTCGATACAGTTCATCAAAAGAATTGCAACCTTGTCTCCTTTTTTAATGCCTCTGGTAAGCAAGAAGTTGGCAAAACGGTTTGCTCGTTTGTTGAATTCGCTCCAGGTGATTTCCTTTCGGTAAGCATCGTTTGGGTTAGTTTCGATAAGCGAATACTCCCTCCATGTCATACGCGACTGGTTTTCAAGCTGAGGATTTATCTCAACAAGGCTGATATCATTGGGATAAAAATCCGCATTTTTTTGTAAAATTTCTGTAATAGGCATAGTTAAATCTCCTTAATATTAAACGCCCAAAAAGACTTCTTTTGATTTTAAGAAGTCTTTTGGGAGAAAACTTTTACATATTTCCTAATGATTCTTTTGCCGAAACTACAACTTTGTCATTGTAGCAAGCAAACATTTCTTCTGTTTCATTGATGTTCGGTTTTTTTGTAAACAAGCTGACGATGGGAACAATCACAAGTCCACCAAGCATTGCAACAACTCCACAGTTTATGGGTGACTGAATAACTGCAGGGAATGCCGACCTAACAAACATATTCAACAGCATTATACCTGCGCCAAATACAAAGCTTACCCAAACTGCAGTCTTAGTAATTTTCTTTGAGTAAAGTCCATACATAAACGGAGCCAAAAATGCACCTGCAAGTGCACCCCACGAAATGCCCATCATATCTGCTATGTAACCAAGCTTATCCTTGTTGATTGCAATAAATGCCGAAATCGCAATAAATACAACAATCAAAATTCGCATAATAAGAACTTGCTTTTTGTCGGAAAGTTCCTTTACAACATGTCCTTTTATAAGGTCAAGCGTAAGAGTCGAGCTTGATGCAAGAACAAGTGACGAAAGTGTTGACATTGATGCAGAAAGTACAAGAACAATTACTATTGCAATCAATATATCAGGCAGATTTTCAAGCATGGTCGGAATAATCGCATCGTAACCAAGCACAGATACATCTATGTTTGTAAGTCTGCCGAAGCCACCCAGGAAGTAGCATCCGCCTGCCACAACAAGAGCAAAAACAGTCGAAATTATTGTACCTTTGTTTATGTCCTTTTCACTCTTTATTGCATAAAACTTCTGCACCATCTGAGGAAGACCCCATGTACCGAGTGATGTAAGAAGAACAACAAAGAAAAGTCCAAGCGGGTCAGGTCCAAAGAACGAGTTGAACGCACCGGGGGCTGTGCCTTCTGCTGTCACATTTGCAAGAACTTCAAGAGATTCTATAAATCCGCCATTTTGAGAAAGTACCGCTGCTATAACTAAAACAATTCCAACAAGCATTATTATGCCTTGAATAAAATCGTTGATTGCTGTTGCCATATATCCGCCAGCTATAACATATATACCGGTAAGAACTGCCATAACCACCACACAAACCGAGTAATCAATTTGCGGAAAAGCCATTGAAAAGAGTCTTGAGAGACCATTGTAAAGCGATGCAGTATACGGAATTAAAAAGATAAAAACAATAATCGAGGCTGCAATTTTAAGGGCAGGGCTTTTGTATCGTTTTTCAAAAAACTCGGGCATTGTGGCGCTTTTGAGATGCTGAGTCATAAGTCTTGTTCGTCTTCCAAGAATCATCCAGGGGAGAAGCGAGCCTAACATCGCATTACCTATACCTATCCAGGTAGCTGCAACACCAAACTTCCATCCAAACTGACCTGCATATCCAACAAAAATTACAGCCGAAAAATACGATGTACCATAAGCAAAAGCTGTGAGCCACGGTCCGACATTTCTGCCGCCAAGAACAAACCCGTTCACATCGGTCGAATGTTTTCTGCAAAATATGCCTACTCCAAGCATAACTGCAAAAAACACCACCAATAATCCAATTTTTAATACCATTTTTACCATCCCTTTCTTTTGACACTTCATGGTGTCTGACTTGTAGTAGTTTGGGACAGGAAATAAAAAAACCCGTCCTCATCAAAAAACAGAGGACGGGGAAAAACCCGTGGTACCACCTCAATTCACCAACATCTCACGATATCGGCCTTAAAAGGTATCATATAAATACCTCGGTTCTGTGACGGGAACTCCCGTTGCAGCCTACTGAAGATTCTCTCTCGTTCGGTGCACTGCTCGCAGAATGTATTCGGTCATACTTCCATCATTGCCTCGCACCACCCGGCAACTCTCTCCAGACTTTCATATGCTTACTTGTTTCTGCTCAAACGCATTTAGTGTACTTATACTTTACCACACTAAATTGACAAAGTCAAGGTTTTTAGAAAAAATAATTTGTTTTTTTTGACAAATTTATAAATTTTTTAAAAAATATTTACAATTTTTTTATAATATGGTATATTGATTTTGATAATGTTTTACATAAACTTTTTTAAAGGAGAAAAATTATGAAACTTATTTACAATGTCTCTGACAAACCAACCTTTGGCAAGCTAATCATCTTTGCACTTCAGCAGCTTCTGGCAATTATGACCGCTACCCTTGTTGTTCCTGTTATCATCGGCAACAACATGGACCCTGCCGCAGCACTTTTCGGCGCAGGTATAGGCACCTTAGTTTATGTACTCTTTACCCAAAAGAAGAGTCCGGTGTTCCTTGGCTCGTCATTTGCCTTTATTGGTTCGATGGTTGCAGCATTTGCAGGCGGTGTATCGATGTCACTTGGCTATCTTGGTCTTATCATCGGTGCAATTTTTGCCGGTCTTGTATATGTTGTAATCGCAATCATAGTAAAACTCGTTGGAGTAAACTGGATTAACAAGCTTATGCCTGCAATCGTTATCGGTCCAACCGTTGCAATCATCGGTCTTTCGTTGGCTGGCAATGCTGTTGGCGATATCACAAAAGGTAATGTTCTTATTGATGGTGCTCAGGCAGCTGCTCCTATTGTATGTCTTCTTTGTGGACTTGTTACCCTTTTCGTGACAACAATCTGCTCGACTTACGGCAAAAAGATGGCAAGACTTATTCCTTTTATTATAGGTATCCTTGCAGGCTACCTTACCGCAGTTATATTCACTGCTATCGGAACATGGGCAAACATTGACGCACTCAAGGTTATCAGCTATGCTCCTTTCCTTGCACTTGTCGAAAATGGCGTTACACTTGAAACATTTGTTTCTGTTCCGGACTTTACTTTCCTTACTGCTTACAAAGGTATTGGCGAGCTTTCAGCTTCTTACATCAGCACAATTGCAGTTGCATATATCCCGGTAGCATTTGTTGTTTTTGCAGAGCATATCGCTGACCACAAGAATATCTCATCAATTATCGAAAAAGATTTGCTTGTTGAACCCGGTCTGCACAGAACACTTCTTGGCGACGGTATTGGCTCATTTGTCGGAGCATTTTTTGGCGGATGCCCCAACACTACTTACGGCGAGTCTGTAGGTTGCGTTGCTATCACCGCAAACGCTTCAGTTGTTACCATTATAGCAGCAGCAATTGGTGCAATAATTATTTCGTTCATTTCACCTTTTGTTGCTTTTGTAAATTCTATCCCATCGTGTGTAATGGGCGGCGTTTGTATGGCACTTTATGGATTTATTGCAGTAAGCGGTCTTAAGATGTTTAAGTATGTTGACCTTGAAGACAACAGAAATCTCTTTGTAGTAAGCGTAATTCTTATTTCAGGCATCGGCGGACTTACCCTTACATTTGGTAAAATAACCATCACCTCTATCGCTTGCGCTTTGATTCTTGGTATTATTACAAACCTTATTCTTTCAGTTAACAAGAAAGAAAACTAATACAACAAAATATATCACAAAATTGGTCACTGCAGAGTTCAAACTTTGCAGTGACTTTTTTCTGAAATTTAATCGAAAAAACTCAAAATAGCCTTTTAAAAAGCCATTCTTTCCTTTGACTTGTTCTTTTTTGATTTGCAAACGAATTCTTTCCTAAACATCTTTTTTCTTCAAAATCAGAGGTTTTTTTATTACTCATTTTCTTTACATCTTCCAAACATAAAAATTCCTCCTATGGTAATTTGTTGTTACCATAGGAGGTTATTTTTTATTGTTTACTCTTACCTGCTTTGTCTGAAACAGATAAGCTATGTTTGTAAACCGTTGTTTAATTCTTAAGATACTTTGCAACCTCGGCTGCTACCAATTTTGTAATTTTTTCGAGGTCATCAGCAGACATAGCAGAATTGCCTTTTGATGTCAAATCAGCCTTGCCATCACTGCTGAACAGCTTCATTTTTTCGAGTGTAGCAAGCTTTACAGCCTCAACCGCTGCAGGAATCAAGTCGATAAGACCCTTTTCCATGCTTGAGAACTTTTTGAATTCTGCTTCAACTGCAGCCACATTGATATCGGTAAAGATATTTACCTTGCTGATACCATCTTTGATAGCCTGCTTAAAGTCAGCATTTGTAAGTCCGGAACCGCCGTGAAGAACAAGCGGCACATCAACAGTCTTTGCAATTGTGCGAATTCTTTCAAAATCGAGCTTGGGCGGCAATTTGTATGCACCATGAGCATTGCCGACAGCAATAGCCAAAGCATCAACACCTGTTTTATCAACAAAGTCTTTTGCAAGACTTGGGTCTGTAAAGTATTTTGAAGGATCTTCAAGGTGCGAACTTCCTTCTGCAGAACCTTCGTTGTCACCTACGTGACCGAGCTCACCTTCAATTGTTGCTCCATAGGAATGAGCAAGATCTGCCATTTCTTTTACTTTGCGAACATTTTCCTCGTATGTATCGGTCGAGCAGTCATACATAACTGAACTGAAACCAAGTCTGAGTGCTTTTTCGCAGATATCAAAAGTCAAACCATGATCAAGGTGTACAACAACCGGAACAGATGCCTTCTTTGCCATAGGCAACAAATAATATGAAACTTCTTCAAGCGGACCATAGGGCAAAAGGACTTCTGCTGTACCCATAATTACGGGTGAACGGCTTGATTCTGCCGCATTGATAATTCCGCGTGCAAGTTCAAGGTTAACTGCATTGAACAATCCAACCGCATACTGATTTTTCTTAGCGGGTCTGAGGACTTCGTTTAAATTAACTAACATTATTTTTCCTCCTTACAAACAGCTGCAATGACTTTGAAAATTTCAAAAAAATCGGCTGTGTTTTATCAAACTAACCCCATTTTACAACAAAATCCAAAAAAAGTCAAGACTTTTCACAGAAAAATACAAATTTTTTCTGTGTTTTTTTCTGTTTTTGAATAATTAGTCTATAACTTCTACAGTTTTGTTGTAGAATGACTTAAGTGCAGCTGTAGCAAGTGTATGAGAAAGAACGGTTTCTTCGGGTCTGAAAAGCCCAAAAGGAACTTCAACGCCTGAGTATTCAAGCATAAATGCGGCAATCTGCTGCTGAATAGCATCTGTAAAGCCAAATTCGAATATAGGACCGGTAATTGTGGGAATCATCGGCTTGTAACCAATGATAATACGGTTCCATGATTGTTCTTTGCCCCATGAAGATGTGTAGTGGAATGCATTTGCATCGTCACTCGAGAAGCGAGCACTGCATTCTGTTCCATAAATTTCAAAGTACCAGCGGTTGGTTGAACCCGGTTCCATACGCTTTGTCTCAAATGTAATCGGAATTTCGTCTCCGTCTGCATTTAAGGTTGTACAGAAGATGGTACAGTTATCAAATGTATCACAAACTGCTGTTCCGCCTTTTCCGTCAGGACGTTCTTTAACGATATTGCTGAAATGAGCTCTTACTGTCTTCGGCTTGAAACCAAGTCTGAAAGGAACGTGTTGTGTGTGAATTCCAAGGTCGCCAAGACAGCCATATTCACCGTTGAACTTAACCATTCTCTTCCAGTTTATCGGCTTTGTAGTATCCATATCACTGCAGTGGTTAAATCCACATTTAACCTCTAGAACCTTGCCGAATTTACCTTCGTTAAACCAGTTAATCATTGTCTGCATAGCGGGGTAATAGGGGAATTCGCTGCAGCAACGAACAAAAGTATCAGGATTTTCTTCCAAAGCTTTCATTATGTTTTCGTTTGCTTTTTTATCAATACCAAATGGCTTTTCACCCAAAAGAGCTTTTCCGCTTTTGATTATATCAATATAAAACTGTTCGTGGAGATTGTGGGGAACTGCGCAGTATATTGCATCTATATCTTCCTTCTCCAAAAGTTCTTTGTAATCCGAAACCGCATATTTGATTTCGGGGAAGTTCTTTTTGAACCACTCCATCTCTGCCGGAACAACCGAGCAAATACCAACTATTTCAGGTTTCGGAACATCTTCGGTAAGATGACACCAACGAGCAGCAGCCGAAGCAAACTCTCTTGCCATAAGACCGCAGCCAACCAAACCAAACTTAACTGTCTTCATAACTAAAACTTCCTTTCTCTATATCTTTGATAAAAGTTTAAATTAAGGGCTGTTGGTTTAAGCAACAGCCCTTAGGTTAATATTAATAACCGAAATGTTTCTCTGTTTCTGCAACAGCTTCTTCGATGATTTCAAGACCCTTAAGAGCAGCTGCATCGTCAAGAATCATAGGAGGTGACATACGGAGAATGTGACCCGACGGTACCCAAGCAAGACCCTTTTCGAATGCCTTCTGGTAAATCATTGTACCAGCTTCTGCAAACGGTTCTTTTGTTTCGCGATCCTTAACAACTTCAATTGCCTGCAAGCAACCGATAGCACGAACATCACCGATAATGGGATGAGCAGCCTTCATTTCTTCCATCTTCTTGAGCATAATTTCGCCAAGATGAGCTGCGCGTTCGTTAAGCTGTTCTTCTTCAATGACCTTAATTGATTCAAGAGCAGCAGCACAAGCCATCGGGTTTCCGCCATAGCTTGAAGATGCAGAAATCTTTTCAATAGCAGGAGCAAGATCCTTAGATACTGCAAGAGCAGTTACAGGGAAGCCGTTACCAAAGCCCTTACCAAGTGTGGTAATATCAGCAGTAACATCCCAGTGATCCATAGCAAGGTACTTACCTGTTCTTGCCATACAGTTAAGAACTTCGTCTGCGAAAAGAAGAATGCCTCTCTTGTTGCAAAGTTCACGAAGTGCAGGGATGAAGTCTGCGGGAGGAATAATTGTACCGCCCCAACCCTGAATCGGTTCAAGAACGATTGCTGCAACATTGTTGCCACCTGAAGCACAAGCGTTATCGAGAGTGCCTTCAATCATCTTGATATAGGGAGTTGAATCTTTCCAAGCTTCTTCAGGAGTTCTGCCGAAAGCGTCACGATACGGATTTGGTCTGGGAACCAGCATAAATCCAGGAGCTCTCATATGTGTATCAGGTCCTACAACAGCAAGTGAGTTCGCACCATATGTCTTACCATGGAAGTCTCTCCAGAATGAGATGAATTCCTGCTTGCCTGTAGCAGCACGAGCGCAACGGAGACCAGCTTCAACAGCAGTAGTACCCGAATCATAGAACTGGAAGCCACCAAAACGGCCGCCTGTAATCTCATGAAGCTTTTCAACAAGTTCCATCTTTACTTTTGTAGTAAAGTCATGACAGTTCATAAGATTTTTTGCATGGAATGCAACAGCTTCGCTGATTTTAGGATGGCAATGTCCAAGACCTGTTACATAAATACCAGATGAGAAATCAAGATATGTATTGCCGTCAACATCCTTGAGGGTGTATCCGTAGCCTGATTCAAATGTTACAGGGAACAATTTAACCTGGCTTGAATAACCTTTCATGTATTTTGCGCATCTTTCATGATACTCAATTGACTTGGGTCCCGGAACGGTAGCCGAAACCATGTTTGGTACAGTGGATAAATCCATAGTTGCCCAATTTTTGCTCATTGTAAAAACCTCTCTTTTCTTAAAATTTACAAGCAAATACAAAACGAAACTGTTTAGCCTCATTTTTTTCGGCTTCACTTTCGTTTTGCTTTCACTTTGTTGTGTAAAACTTTTCATATGTTTGCTTTTCACAATACAATTATATAACATTTCGCAAAAAAGTCAATAGTTATTGCAAATTTTTTTACAATTCCCTTTATTTTTCTCGAATTTATAAAAAATCCGGTCAACAGACCGGATTTCATTAAATATCATTTCGTACAATATCTTCAAAAGTTTCTCTCTTTACTGCAATATATTCGCTGTCTTTGCCGAGCATAACAATCGGCGGTCTTGGCACTCTGTTATAATTTGAAGCCATAGAATAGTTGTATGCACCGGTTGTCATAACCGCAATGATGTCGCCTCGCTGCACACTTTTGGGGAGCAGAACATCCTCTTGCAGCACATCACCGCTTTCGCAGCAACGTCCTGCAATAGTACATACAAAGTCCCTTTCCTCTTTCATTTTATTCGCCAGGGCAACAGTATATCTTGAGCCATAAAGAGCATAACGCGGATTATCGGTCATACCTCCGTCAACCGAAACATAGTTTTTGTATTCCGGAATTTTTTTAACCGAGCCAACAGTATAAAGTGTCAGTCCTGCATCAGCGACAATGCTTCTGCCCGGCTCCATACGAACCGCAGGAACATCCATTCCAAGTTCAAGGCATTTTGCCTTCACTCTTTCGGCAACAGCTTTGATGTTTTGAGGTATATCTATCACCGGATCGGTCTCTTCGTACCTTACGCCATAGCCGCCACCAAGATTCAGTATCCTGATTTGAGCCTTGTAATTCTTTTGAACAAAATTTGCAAACTCAAGCATTATGTCAGAAGTTTTGAAATAAACGTCCGAATCAAAAACCTGCGAACCAACATGGCAATGAATTCCGCAAAGTTCAAGGTTGTTTTTGGATAGAGCAAACTCCACAGCAGCGAAAGCCGCCTTGGTTTCGATTGCAAATCCAAATTTAGAATCAACCTTTCCTGTTGCAACCGCCGCATATGTATGCGGGTCAATACCGGGTGTTATTCTCAACAAAATTTTTTGACATACGCCAAGCTTTTTTGCAATATTGTCAATTGCTTCGATTTCTTCCATACTGTCAGCAACAATATAACCGATTTTATTGGAGAGTGCATACTCTATTTCGCTGTCGGTTTTGTTGCTTCCGTGAAAGAATATATTTTCGGATGGGAATCCGGTTGAAAGTGCGGTGTAAAGCTCGCCGGCAGAAACAACATCCACTCCCATTCTTTCTTCATTTACAATTCGGTAAATGCTTTTAAATGACGCGGCTTTGCTTGCAAACAACGGCAGCGAATACTCGCCAAAATATTTCTTCATCGAATCAACATAAACTCTGCAGTTGTGACGAATTCGCTCTTCGTCCATCAAATACAGCGGGGTTTTGTATTTTTCGGCAAGAACCCTTACATCACGGTTCGCAAAAGTCAAATTTCCATCAGGAGTAATCCCCAAATTTTCACAAATCATTCGTAAATTCTAACCTTTCTTATTTGATTAGGTTGTTTTTTCTCATTATATCAAACAAAACTTTTTTGTTCTTTTCTTCCATAGGTGTAAGAGGCAATCTAAGATAATTTTCGCAAAATCCCATTGCCGAAACAGCCGCTTTTACAGGGATCGGATTAACCTCGGAGAAAAGCGCATCAACAAGATCAATATATTTAAGCTGAAGCTGTCTGCTCTCCTCTATTTTGCCTTCAAAGAAGCTTGAGCAAATTCTTGATGTTTCTTTTGGAAGAACGTTAGAAAGAACAGAAATAACACCCTTTCCTCCAAGTGACAATATCGGAACAATCTGGTCATCGTTGCCAGAGTATATATCCATATCATCACCAACAAGTGATGCAATCTTAGCAATCTGAGAAATGTTTCCGCTTGCCTCTTTTATAGCAACAATATTTTTATGTTTTGCCAAAACTGCACAGGTCTCGGGAGTGATATTGCAGCCTGTTCGTGACTGAACACTGTATAAAATAATCGGTTTTGTACTTGCATCAGCAATTGCTGTAAACGATTTAATAAGACCATTTTGTGTAGCTTTGTTGTAGTATGGTGTAACAACCAGCATCGCATCTGCACCAACGCTGCATGCATACTTTGTCAATTCAATTGCATAGCTTATATCATTCGAGCCTGTTCCTGCAATAACAGGAACTCTGCCTGCAATTTTATCAACTGCAAATTTAAGAACTTCACGATGCTCGGCATCGCTTAAAGTTGAACCTTCGCCTGTTGTTCCGGCAATAACAAGAGCATCTATGCCCTCACTTATCTGCCATTCAATAAGTCTTTCAAAGCTTTCATAATCAACACCCTTTTCATTCATTGGTGTAACTATAGCTGTTGCAGCACCGGTAAATACAGTATTTTTCATTTTAAACGCTCCTTTTTTAAATATTTGTATTTCACAAAAAAAGTGATAGCCGAGCTTCAGCCACCACATCGTATGCAAATTCAAAAACCAACAATAATATATGCATAGTATGATAGCTCTCCGCATTTGCGACAACAAACAAGATATTATTCCTGTTTGCCAGATCAATCCTTTGCCACGAATTGTCTTCGGCGTCTGCCCCTTTCAGCAAATCCCGCTTTGGCACAAGCGTATATGGATTTTCTTACTTTTGGCACAACGCGCCTCTATCTAATATATGATTATACTTTAATATATGTTTTTTGTCAATAGAAATTTTTTAAACCTTAGCGTCTTTTTTCAAAGAAATCAGTATGACCTTTTTTTGAAAATTTTTGCTTTTATCTGTGCGTACAATACTGACAAAACTATGGATATTATATATGCCGAAAAGAATGTTATGAAAAATCTTTGAGGCGTTGATGTAATGCTTAAACCTTCCATTATATGCTCGGTCTCAAAAATAACCAGGCAATGTATCAGATAAATATAAAATGTTGCCGGAGACAAAATATCTGCCCCCTCATGCTCGTATACAGGCATTATTGCAAGCCACATAACCGATGCAACTGCTGCAAATATCATCTTTAATATTTCGGTTGAGAAAAGATGGAAAAAATTCAAAAACTCAAGATATGCAACAACAGAATACAGCACCGTCAGCAAAAGTCCGGCAATGACCAAAGGAAGCTTTTTCCGGCGGATACGTTCAAGGTTCATATCAAAATTTATTCCAAGATAACAACCGATTATCCAATACACAAAATATGAGAGAAACACTCTGTCCGAATATTTGAAATCAAGCATAAGATATTTTGACACGACTGTTATAACCCCTGCAAGCAGAATCCCAAACACAGGTGTTATATTTTTGCAAAAACCCAATGTAATCGGAGCAAGTATATACATCTGCATTATTATAACAATAAAATAAAAAGGTGCCGCAATTGTTCCAAGGGACAAGTGCCTTCCAAGCACCGCCCAACTGAAATCAAAATAATGACGGTGAAAAACAAAATATAAATAATAAATTGTCGCCATAATAAGATAAGGAATATATATCTTCGTTATACGCCTTTTCAAAAATGAAAAATAATTAAACGATCCCTCCGAAAATGTATGTGCAAACTTGATACCTGAGGACATAATAAACGCAGGAACTGCAAAGGTTAAAAACCGCGAAAAAATAAACGAAACTGCCGACAAAAGTGAGCCCTTTGGATAATTTGCTATGCTGTCAGAAAGAACATGAATCATAACAACAAACAAACACAAAATTGTTTCAAAAGACGAAATCTCTTCTAATTTTCTTCGCATATCAAAGGTACTCCTTTCGACAAAATTCTTATCTTTTTATAATATTACCGCAATCCGCAAAAAAAGTCAATAAATATAATTGTTCAAGCATTTTTAATATAGTAAAACTAGCAAAAATTTCATTGTGTATTTATCGAACGAGCGGTTACAATATTAACGAAGACAGATAAACATTTGATATTGTTTATCTCAAAGAAATGGAGGTGAATTTAAGTGTCAGATAATTCAAGAAACAAAACAATGGTACCTGAAGCAAAGGCAGCAATGAACAGATTTAAGATGGAAGCTGCAAACGAAGTCGGCGTTCAGCTTAAAGATGGTTACAATGGTGAACTTACTTCAAGACAGGCTGGTTCTATCGGTGGTCAGATGGTAAAGAAAATGATCAAGAAGTATGAACAGGACTTGGCTAATGGTCAGTAATCCAAAAACAACAATATAAATATTGTTTTTAAATAAAATCCGCAAATCAATACAAATTTGGTTTGCGGGTTTTATTCCTCTTTAACAATTTACAGTTCTTTTTACTCAAATAATTATAATTATTTATCAACCGGAGGGTTTAGTATGTGTAATTTTTCAGCAGGTCTTGTTTTGGGAACAGTTATGGGTGCAAGTCTTATCATCGCACTTCATCCAATGAACAAGCGGGATATGCGAAAAGCTTATCATCGCGCAGAAAGAATGATGGATAAAATGAGCCATCGTTTGAGAGACTGGACCTAAAAAAATATCCACCTGATGGTGGATATTTTTTATTTGATATAGTCAAACTCGATTCCATACATATGAACAGTATCGCCTTCTTTGATACCTTTTTCTTCAAGCATTTCGATTATCCCTGATTTGCGAAGTGCACGCTGGAAATATTGCAAAGATTCGTAATCATCAAAATTAGTAGACCCGACAATTTTGCGGACATACATTCCTTCAACAATATAAACACCATCTTCAATAATAATTTCGATGTTATCTGTCTTGCGTTCTTCATCAAGGTCAAGATAATCATAATCATCCTCTTCATCTTCGGGAAGATTTGAAAGAAGCCTTGAAACGTAGTTTATGACATCCTCGACACCTTTGTGAGTTGCTGCCGAGATAGCCATAACAGTATATCCGTCTTCTTCCATAGTTTCTTTAAACTTTTTGAAATTTTCTTCAAAAGACGGAATATCCATTTTGTTGGCAACAATAACCTGTGGTTTTTCAGCCAGTTTTTCGCTATAATTTTTCAGCTCGTTATTGATGGTGCGAACATCCTCTATGGGGTCGCGACCCTCACAGCCCGAAACATCTACAAAATGAAGAAGAACCCTTGTCCGTTCGACATGGCGCAAAAAATCATGTCCAAGACCGACTCCTTCGTGTGCACCCTCAATAATCCCGGGAATATCCGCTATAACAAAGGATTTTCCCTCGCCCATTTTTACAACTCCAAGATTTGGCACAAGTGTTGTAAAATGATAATTTGCAATTTTGGGACGTGCATCGCTGACAACCGATAAAAACGTTGACTTGCCAACATTGGGGAAGCCCAAAAGACCAACATCTGCAATAAGCTTGAGTTCAAGCGTTATCTCTCTTTCATCACCCGGAAGTCCCGATTTTGCAAACTTGGGGGTCTGGCGTGTTGCGGTTGCAAAATGTGAATTGCCCCAACCACCGCTGCCACCTTTTGCAATTACAAAGCGGTCACCATCTAATTTTAAATCACATATTACTTTCCCTGTTTCCGAATCACGGATTACCGTACCGCAAGGAAATTTTATTATCAAATCTTCACCGTTTTTTCCGCTGCGATTGCCGTCACGACCATTTGCGCCATCTTGTGCACAATATTTCTTTTTATAACGAAAATCTATCAATGTACTTATATCTTTATCAGCGAGTGCTATAACATTTCCGCCATTGCCGCCATCGCCCCCGTCAGGACCACCTGCTGCGACATACTTTTCACGATGAAAAGTGACTGCCCCGTCTCCGCCTTTGCCTGCCTGTATAAAAATTTTCGAAGTATCCTTAAACACGGTAACTCCCTCCTTTTTTCGGATATACAAAGTGCACGCATTTTGCGTGCACTGAATGTTTTATTCGGCTTTAATTACTGAACAATTTCGTAAACAGAAACCTGTTTCTTATCCTTACCCTTGCGTTCAAACTTAACCTGACCATTTACCAAAGCAAACAAAGTATCATCGCTGCCTTTGCCTACGTTTGTTCCGGGATAAATTTTAGTTCCGCGCTGTCTAACCAAGATGTTTCCTGCCAACACGTGCTGACCGTCACCCTTCTTGGCACCTAAGCGTTTGGACTCAGAATCTCTGCCGTTCTTAGTACTGCCGACACCTTTCTTATGAGCCATTATATTCACCTCTCTTAGATAAATTCAATTTCAAAACCAACAATTAAGCGTTGATTTTCTTAATTTCAAGCTTTGTGTAAGGCTGTCTGTGACCCTGTTTTTTGTGGTAGCCCTTTTTAGCCTTGTACTTGTAAACGATGATTTTCTTCTCTTTGCCGTTTTTAACAGCAGAAGCTTCAACAGTTGCACCCTCAACATAAGGAGCGCCAACCTTTACATCGTCGTCGTTTGCCACAACCAATACCTTATCGATTGTAACAGTGCTGCCAGTTTCAACATCAAGTTTTTCAACAAAAACGAAATCGCCTTCTGAAACCTTGTACTGTTTTCCACCAGTTTCGATAATTGCGTACATAATTCGTAATCCCTCCTATTACCCAAGACTCGCCAAGTCAGGTGCTGTAAAACAGACTTAAAAATACCCTTTTTGCGCGGTTACCGTAATATGATAACACAATTCAACATATTTGTCAACAAAAATTTTATATTTTATAAGTTATTTTTGAATTTCGTCAACGAAGAAAAATTCGTCTTTTTCAAGAGCCTTAAAACCTGTTTTCCAAAGCAAAGCTGCATCAATAAAAAAGCTTGTCGCGCCGTGAATTTCTGCCTTTCTAAGTCCTTTTTCGTCCATTATTTCTTCAACTCTGGCAAATTGGGTCTGATAACCGTGCTGAACAATATAATGTCTGAAATAATCAATTTCGTAGGTTTCATTCTCTGTTACAATACTATATTTTTTCGGTAGATCATCAAACACATATGAAGTGCGGAAGTGTTCCTCCACTCCGTGCATACTTGTATTGTTGTTCAGGCTGCAACCAAGCATAAGAATTTTGCCGCCTTCTTTATGCAGCTTGTATATTGGAGAATTTTCGCCTATCGGAGTGCAATCTTTTTCGTGCCCGCTTATATAAAAATCGCGCTTTGAACCAATAGCAGAACACGAATGAGTTGGGTTTATACTTCTCTTTGCACCCTCCATATTTCTCACAAATTCAGAAATCGCGCCAACACACGAAGGTGTATTTATATGATCGAATACCGGTTCTTTTTCTGTTACATAGGCATAGGTAAGTGTCGGAACAATAAGGGTTCCGTTGTCTCCCAAAATCGAAAGTAAGGCCTCAACAAAGGTTTTTATGCCGCCTTCAAGACCTCCCATTGATTTGTATGACGAATGTAAAAGAATCGAATCGCCTTTTTTAATTCCTGCATTTGCCAAATCTTCTTTTAAGATTTTATAATCCTTATTCACATTAATCCCTCCACCATTGAACACAACCATTAACAAAAAGTTGCAATTTTTTCACTTTTTTTATAAAAAATTTCTGTCCTGTGGATTTCTGCATTTTCACAAGCACCATATTCAAGAAATTCACAAAGCTTTGAGACAAGAATATCAGGTTTTATATTTGATTCGCCCCCTGCGGAAAGTATAACCTCAAATTCTGCAGTTTTTTCGGTCAAACTTTTTAATTTGTAAAAACTGATATATTCTCTCAAATTTATTTCTTTTTCACCGCGTTTGGTTTTTTTGACAGCAGGGATTTCTGTTTGCGCAAAAAATGCATCCAGCATATCCTCAGTAATTGAAGACTCAAGATCCAAAACAACCGTATATCTTGCCGAAACAATGTCACTTGCCTTAACCAAAGGCTCAGATGCCTCAAGAATTTTTATATCCGGCGGTAAACATTTATTCAATTCTTTTAAAATCAAAAGCTTGTCTGTACCGTCTTCAAAATCTATATCCACAAACTCTGTCTCGCTGGTTACTCCAAGTGCCAGCGGCAAAGAGAATGTGATAAGCTGATGTGGATTGAACCCCTGACTATACTTTACCGGCAGTCCGGCACGATGAATTGCTCGGGTAAATGTCCTGAGAAGGTCAAGATGCGAAATATATTTGCCCATCCCAAGCTTCGAAAACTTTAAACGAACCTTACTCAAAGCACACACCTCCTCCGAAAGACGCTGCACCGCAGCCCATACATTTTTCACGACATGACGGAGTTGTTACTCCCTCGTATGCACGGTCATGTTCTTTCATAAGATATTCTTTCTTTACACCAATATCAATATGGTCCCAGGGAAGAACTTCGCCGTGGTCAATCTTTCTGTATGCATAAAATTCCGGGTCAATACCACAGTCTGAAAATGCCTCAAGCCATTTTTCATAATCAAAATGTTCGTCCCATCCATCAAAGCGGCAACCCTTTTTCTGTGCCGAAATCAAAACATCACCAAGGCGTCTGTCTCCCTTTGCAAAAACTGCCTCCAAAAAGCTTACCTGACTCTGATGCCAGTTATACGAAATGCTTTTTGTCTTTATAGTATCCTTAAGAAGCTTTTGCTTTTGCACAAGAGTCTCCATTCTGTCCTGAGGCTCCCACTGAAACGGAGTAAACGGTTTTGGAACAAACGACGATGTGCTTACTGTAACAGTAAGCTGTCTGCCCTTACGGATTTCTTTTGGTATTGTATAAAAAACATCTACCACCTTTTGTGCAAGCTCGGCAATGCCCTTTACATCCTCTTCAGTTTCGGTCGGAAGTCCTATCATAAAATAAAGCTTGATTCTGTTGTATCCGCCCTCAAACGCAATTCTGGAAGTTCTTAAAAGGTCAGACTCCAAAACATTCTTGTTTATAACATCGCGAAGCCTTTGTGTTCCTGCCTCGGGAGCAAATGTAAGACCGCTTTTTTTGACAGTTTGGACCTTTTCCATAAGCTCCATAGAAAAATTGTCAACCCGAAGAGACGGAAGCGATAGATTTATACGTTTGTCCACAGTAATTTCCAAAAGTCTGTCAATAAGCTCGTGCAGGCAGGTAAAGTCACTTGTACTAAGCGACGAAAGAGACATTTCTTCATATCCTGTTGAATCAATCATTTTTTGTGCAGTTTCAAGCAGTTTGTCTGTCGAATGCTCGCGTACTGGGCGATAAAGATACCCCGCCTGACAAAAACGACAACCACGAATACAACCACGGAAAATCTCCAAAGTTATTCGGTCGTGGACAATATCCATAAACGGAACTATCATCTTGTCAAGAACATAAGACTGGTCAAGGTTTTTTATAATACGCTTTTTAATCTTTTCAGGCGCACATTCACGATTTGGTTTGATTGATTTCACTATTGAATTCTCGGTGTATTCTACATCATAAAACGCCGGAACATACACGCCCTCAATCAAGGATATTTTTTCAAGAAAATCCTCACGCGTGCCGCCTGCCTTTTTCCATTTCTTATAGGCATCAATTATCTCATTGTTTACCTCTTCGCCTTCGCCAAGAATAAAAAAGTCTATTACGTCAGCAAGAGGCTCACCATTATATGCACAAGGACCACCTGCGCAAACAAAAGGAGCCTTCTCGTCTCTGTCCTTTGACCTAATCGGTATTTTTGCCAAGTCAAGCATATTTACCACATTGGAAAAACTCATCTCATACTGAAGAGTAAATCCAACCATATCAAAATCTTTGACAGGAATATAGCTTTCGAGCGAAAGAAGCGGGATGTCATTTGTGCGAAGTTGTTCTTCCATATCCACCCAGGGAGCAAACACACGCTCGCAAACAGTATCATCACGATCATTCATCATATGATAAAGAATTTTCATTCCAAGATGCGACATTCCCACCTCGTATACATCAGGAAAGCAAAAAGCAAACGAAACCATATCGTTTTCCCATTCTTTGTGAATGCTGTTAAATTCGTTTCCAATATATCTTGCAGGCTTTTGCACTTTTTTAAGGCAAGCTTCAAATTTTCTCTTATATAAACTCATATTTTCAAACCTTTCAACTGTAATTCAACACTTATAATACACTAAATCAATGACTTTTTCAAGCATAACCTTTAAAAAATACTAATATAATATAGAAAAAAAGAAAGGACAACCTGAAAATGAAGGAAATTCGTGAATACAAAGGCAGACGGACATCAAAGAAACCGCCTGTTTCTTCAAAAGTTAATTATCTCAAAAAGATTTCTAAGCAATCCTTTATTTCAATACTGATTTTTGCAATTATTTTTTCAAATAATTTTTTAAAGACTGATTTTACTGCAAAAATCCAAGACTTTGCCAAAACTGCACTTGAGTATAAATTTGATTTAAGCACGGTTTCGAACTCTGTTAAAAGCTTTTTAAAAGGCAGTATTCCCATATCAAGCCAAGGAGAAGAGAAGAATGAAAATTCCCCAAATTCCGAAAAAAATCTTTGATATACCCATAGGAAAATCTCTTAAACTAAACATATGGACGATTCCTATGCTTATTATGTCATTTTTAAGTAACTATGGCGAGATTTTTTTGTTTGCATACCTTTCTTCCACACTTCACGAGCTTGCACATATTTTTTGTGCCAAAGCACTACATGTCGGGGTCTCGTATGTGCAGGTATATCCCTTTGGTATCGCAGCACATCTTGAAAATGAATACATAAAAAATTCAGAAAAAGAATTTTTTATAGCATTTGCAGGACCATTTTGCAGCTTTATCCTTTTTGGAGTCTTTTCATTTATCGAAAAAATTTATCCGCTCTCACAAATTTCATTTTTGATAAATACAAATCTCGCACTTTGTTTTATCAACCTTCTTCCAATTTTGCCCCTTGACGGTGGCAGAATGCTGAAATCAATCCTTACAGTCCGATTTGGAGTTATCCGTGCCTATCGATTTATGTTGAAAATTAGCAAAATTATGCTTATTTTTCTTATAATTTTTATCTTCGTCTTAATTTTTGTAAGTAAATTTAATTTTTCGCTTGTTCTCATCACCGCCTTTCTTCTTCAAAATCTCGTTTTTGAACATCAGGCAATTTCTGTGATTTCTCTTAAAGAGATTCTTTCAAATCACCAAAAATCAAAGTATGCCGAGAATCTTCCAACCCGGGTTTTGTGTGTTCACAAAGATCGACCTGCTTCCGGAATTATTCGTCACCTCAGCTATGACTGTTTTTATATCGTAAACGTTATGGACAAAAATTCTTCAATAATCAAAACAGTTACCGAGGTTGAAATTCTTGACAAGCTGATAGAAAAGGGAATCCGGACAAAATATCAGGATATATAAAATAAGGCTGTGACAATGTTCATGTCACAGCCTTATTTGCTTAGTCATCTGAATAAATTACCAAAACGCATCCTTTTTCAAAGGTAACACGCGCTTTTTTACCCTTTACAAATTGGTTGCTACTCGCCACTACCTGCCCGCAATCAAGCATAATATTCTCCGCCTCATACAAAAGCCCTTGTATTGAAAATTTTTCAACATCACCGCCAAACGGAAAAAACGAAATATACTTTTTGCCTATATCATCCGCTTCAAAGCTTTTGTTCTCCATTGTAACAACATTTTTTTCGTCCAGCAAAAACCCTTTTCCACCATTGTCAAGAATTTTTTTAAGAAGACAAAAATGCGAAAACTCATGGTCAAGCCGACCGCCCAAAGCACCGATAATCGAAATATCTTTAAATCCATACTCCAAGGCATACATAACCGCAAGGTCAGTATCGGTATTGTCCTTTTTTGCAGGAAAACGAATAATTTTTTTTGCATTTATCTCGCTATCTTCAAGCGAATCAGCGTCGCCCATCCACACGTCTGCATCAATATTAAGACGTTTTGCGTGGCGTATTCCGCCGTCTGCGCAAATTATAAAAGCATCGGCAAAATCAAGCGTTTCAAGCCAACTATATGATTCTATCTTGCCCGAACTGAATATAAAGCACTTCACTTTGTTGTTTTCCTCATCTTCTTTATTACGGCACCTGCGTCCTCTGCCCTGAATATTGCCGACCCTGCAACTATAACATTTGCACCGTTTTGAGTGGGCATAAGAATATTTTCCGGCGTTACGCCACCGTCAACCTCAAGATATATGCCTTTTCCAACCGAGTCAATCATTTGTCTTGCTTTGGCAATTTTTTTGTTCATTTCCTCAATATATGACTGCCCGCCAAATCCGGGTTCAACCGTCATTATCAGTACCAAATCAACTTTTTCAAGATATGGCATTACCAGTTCTACATCAGTCCCCGGTTTGACCGAAACGCCTGCCAGTTTGCCAAGACTGTGTATGTAGTCAATTGCTTCTTCAGGATTTTCCATAGCCTCGTGGTGTATTGTTATTATGTCGGCGCCTGCATCTGCAAAAACTTTTATGTATTTCATAGGCTCTGAAATCATCAGATGCACATCAAACACAAGGTTTGACACCTTTCGCAAAGCTTTTACCATATCAGGAGAGAACGCAATATTGGGTACAAAATGTCCGTCCATAATATCAATATGTGCCCAGTCTGCCCCCTCGGCTTCGATCTTTTTGAATTCGGCGCCCAAATTTGTCCAATCTGCCGCCAAAATTGACGGCGCAATTTTTATTTCTTTCTTTTGCATAAAATCATCCTCATTTTGTCAATACTTTTGGCTTGCCTGTTTTACTTCGTCAAAAAGAAGCCTGTAACTTTCGTGCCTGCTTGCCGAAATTTTGCCTTCATTCAAAGCTTTGCGCACTCCGCAATCCGGTTCTGCAACATGTCGGCAGTCCAAAAATCTGCACGCCCCCAAAAACTGACCAAATTCCCTGAAAAGTACAGGGAGTTCTTCGGGAAGAACAGACTCAAGTTCAAACGAGCTAAAGCCAGGCGTGTCAATTATATATCCGCCAAAAGGTAGTTTAGCAAGTTCTGAATGTCTTGTTGTATGTCTGCCCCGCTCTGTTTTGTCGCTTACCTTACCGGTTTCAAAGCGCTCCTCTTGCATTATCTTGTTGAGTATGCTTGACTTACCAACGCCCGAATTGCCTGCAAAAACTGTTATCTCGTCTTTCAAAAGAGCTTTTATTTTCTCAATATTTTTTTCTTCGGCAGCACTTGCTATTACAACCTCAAATCCTGCTTTTTCATAAAGTTCAGGAAGTGATGTGTCTTCGGTCAAATCGCTTTTGTTAAAACACAACGAAATTTTGAGACCTGCATACTCTGCCGAAGCAATCAGTTTATCAAGGACATAGGTATTGGGTTTTGGACTTTCAAGCGCCACGATTGCCATCATCTGCGAAACATTGGCAACCGCAGGTCTTACAAGAACGCTGCTTCTCTCAAAAATTTCCGCAATCATTCCTGTCTTTTTGTCCGGATTAAGCTCTACTTCAACCCTGTCACCAACAAGGGGGGTCATTCCCATTTTCCTAAAAATCCCCTTGGCGCGACACTCTATGATTCCATTTTCGGTGTTGGCATAATAAAAGCCGCCAACACCCCTTTCGATAACTCCACAAAGCTTATCCATCTGTAACTCCTTTAATGCAGGTGAACTGTGCTCTTTTGCTGTGATACCCCGTCATAGAAAATTTCAACCGTAACTGTGCTTGTTGTTCCCTCAAGCTTAACGACATCGCTTTTGCCTTTTTCAAGATTCTTGCTGTAAACATTCGAACCGTTTACACTTACCTGCACAAGTGCGCTTTCCTTATTTTTGGGTCCATAAATTGTAATCATTGAGCTCTTTTTCTTAACTTCAGGCTGCTGCTCCACCGGTTTGTTTCCCTCGTCGTTGTTGCCTGCATTTCCCTCGTCTTCGTTATTCTTGGTTTCTTCTTCGGGACCTTTACTTACATAAAATACAATTTTGTCGCCTTTTTTGACAGTTGTTCCAGCCTCAGGCTCTTGTCTTATAACCGAGCCTGTAGGGATGGTATCGCTGAATTCTTCTTCAAACTCCGCCTTAAGGCCAAGCTTGTCAACTTCCATTTCTACTTCTCGCGAGTCCTTGTATCTTGTATAATTTTTCAGTACAAATTCCGAGCTTCCACCACTCAGCTCTACTGTTATGATAATAACATCCTTCTTTTTGACCTTTGTGCCATATTCGGGGTCTTGTGAAAGGATTGTTCCTGCCTCCGTGTCACTTTCGGTTGTTTTACCTCTTACGATATTAAATCTGTATTCAACCTCTTCATCAATGTCGACATATTTATCGATAGCTTCCTCATACATCATACCCTCGATTTTGGGTATTTCAACAGTTTCACCGCCTGAAATCATACCACCAATACCGGTAATCGAAAGGAAAGCTGCCGAGATAAGCGCAATAAGGGCAATTGCACAAGCAATAGCAACAACTATTACTTTGCGTTCTTTCTTTTTGTCTATCTGTGAAGAATTCTTTTTGGCAGGAGCTTTTTTAGGCATAACTTCCTCTTTTTCTTCCTTTTCAATTTTTTTATCAATCTTAATTGCCGGCATTTTTATTGTCTGTCCGCCATCAGGAATGATTAATTCGTCCTCTTCAGCAGTCTCTTCAATTATTCCGCGATTTGGGTCGTTAAGAACATCTTCAAGTTCCGAAATCATCTCGCTTGCATTCTTATATCTGCCCGAAACCTCTTTACACATTGCTTTAAGAACAATTTTTTCAAGAGGCAACGGAATGCTTAAGTTATGTTCTCTGGGCGGTACCGGTTCGTCCTGAAGATGCATTATGGCAACTGTAACAGGTCTTTCGCTGTCAAAGGGCACAGTGCCGGTCAGCATTTCGTAAAGAACAATACCAAGCGAATATATGTCAGAGCGTTCATCAGTGTAACCACCGCGTGCCTGCTCGGGCGAAATATAGTGCACAGAGCCGATTGCAGTATCCTCGCAAGTCATTGTTGATTGAACATTGGCACGCGCAATACCAAAATCTGTCACCTTTAAAACGCCATCATCTTTCATAATGATATTATGCGGTTTTATATCACGATGGATTATTGAATTCTTATGTGCCTGTTCAAGACCTTTGGCAATCTGAATGGCATATCCCACAGCCTCGCGCCAGGGGAGTATGTGTTTTGTATCTATATAGTCTTTAAGAGTTATTCCTTTGATGTATTCCATCACTATATAGTGAAGCCCATCTTCGTTTCCTACATCAAAAATTGAAACGATGTTTGGATGTGTAAGGCTGGCAGCAGCTTGTGCCTCAACATTAAAACGACGCACAAATTCCTCGTCATTCTGCAAATCAGGACGAAGAACCTTTACTGCAACAAAACGGTTGAG
Organism: Clostridia bacterium; assembly: GCA_045578305.1. Lineage (GTDB taxonomy): Bacteria > Bacillota > Clostridia > Monoglobales > Monoglobaceae > SIG440. The sequence continues at coordinate 72,465 of JAZNKA010000068.1, forward strand.
AAGCTTGCACTTGGCCTTGTAAACAACAGCCATACCGCCGCTTCCGACTTTTTCAAGTATTTCATATCTGCCCGCAAGGACTTTTCCAATCAATGTCATACTGTTTCCTCCTTTTTAAACTGAAGGGCAATAACCGTTATATTGTCAACTCCGCCGTTTTTGTTTGCCTCATCAATCAGTGTATCCACTGCACTTTTTAAATTTTCTGAATTATTAAGTATTTCTTTTATTTGCTTTTCACTCAGCATCTCGGTAAGTCCGTCGCTGCAAAGAAGGATTGTCTCTCCACCACGCGGAACATAATCATAAAAGTCAGCATCGACATACTTTTCGGGACCGACTGCTCGGGTAATTATGTTTTTGTCCGGATGGTTTCGCGCCTCTGCTCTTGTTATGCTTCCGCTTTGAACCAGTTCTTCAACAACCGAATGGTCGACCGTAATTTTGCGTATAATCGCATCAGATACAAGATACGCACGGCTGTCACCGACATTTGCGATTCTTACAAGGTCCTTTTTCACAAAAGCCACTACTGTTGTTGTTCCCATACCTGCCTGTGCAGAATTTTTAATGGACATATTGTATATCTCGGAATTTGCAAAGTCAATTGCCGCCGCCATTTTCTTTGCAATTTTTGCACTGTCTTCCTCCAAAAGAGAGTCAGCAAGGTCATCACAAATCAATTTAGCCGCCATACTGCTTGCTATTTCGCCGGCACTATGTCCGCCCATTCCGTCAGCAAGCACGCAAACACCCGATGGTATACCATCTTTAAATCCGCTTATTGCAAAGCTGTCTTCGTTAAGCTCGCGCAGCTTTCCTATGTCTGTCTTGCCATAGACTTCAACAAACATATCATCATCCCTTTCTGTCAAGTTTAAATAACAATCAAATCACTTTGCGATTTGATTTCTGTTTTTTCTAAGTTGTCCGCAGGCGGCATTTATATCGCTGCCCATTTCGCGTCTTACGGTTGCGGCTATACCATTTTGTTCGAGCCTTGCACGAAACGCCTCGATACCTGCCTTGCTGCTTTTTTCAAACCCTATCTCTTTCACTTTGTTTACCGGTATAAGATTTACATGGCAAAGCATCCCTTTAAGTAGTTTTGAAAGCTTATCGGCTTCTTCGATGCTGTCGTTGACGCCCGAAATCAAAGTATATTCAAACGAAATTCGTCTTGAGGTGCTTTTTATATATTCTCTGCACGCCGACATTACTTCCTCGATCGGATATTTTTTGTTTATCGGCATAATCTCGGAGCGCTTTTCGTTTGTCGGGGCATGGAGTGAAATCAAAAGTGTGATCTGCAATTTTTTCTCAGCAAGAGCGCGGATTTTGTCGGCAATACCACAGGTCGAAATCGAAATATGCCTTTGTCCTATGTGAAGACCTTCTTCTGCATTTACAAGATCAATAAATTTAAGAACATTATCAAAATTGTCAAATGGCTCACCAATCCCCATCATAACAACATTTGAAATTCTTTGCCCAAGGTCTTTTTGCACGCATATAATCTGACTTAGCATTTCACCTGCTGACAAATTTCGTATTTTGCCGCCGATTGTCGATGCACAGAATTTGCACCCCATAAGGCACCCTACCTGTGAAGATATGCAAATTGTATATCCGTATTCATACTTCATAAGTACCGATTCGATAAAATTGCCATCACTTAATTCTAACAGATATTTGCGGGTTTCGTCAATCTTTGAAACAAACTTTTCGCAAATTTTTACCGCACCTATGTATGCCTTTGCCGAAAGTTCTTCGCGCAAGGCTTTGGGGATATTGGGCATATCATCAAAAGATTCTGCACCCTTTTGTATCCATTCAAAAATCTGCTTTGCCCGAAATTTTGGCTGTCCCATATCCAGAATCAGCTGTTCAAGTTCGGTCAGGGTCAAATCAATAAGTCTTATTTTTTCTGTTTCTTTTCTTTCACCATTTTGCATATATAAAATCCGCTTTCACCATAAACTGAGGTCAAAATCTGCTCCTCGTATTCTTTTTTAAATTCTTTATGATTTTTCAAAAATTCTTCAATCTGCAATCTGTTTTCTTCGGGAAGAATTGTGCAAGTGCTGTAAACAAGCACACCTCCGTCTTTTACATAAAGCGCAGCATTTTTCAGAATTTCAGCTTGAATTTTGCAAAGCTCACCGATTTCATTTTCGGTTCTGCTCCACTTTATATCGGGCTTTTTATGTAAAACGCCAAGTCCCGAGCAAGGAACATCCGCCAGAACCCGGTCAGCAGAGTCCAAAAGCTCATCACATTTTTTTGTCGAATCCATAACTTTTGCCTCGATTATGTCAATACCAAGCCGCTTTGCCGATGACATTATCAAGTCGATTTTGTGGTCAAAAATATCAAACGCCAGTACTTTGCCGTCGTTGCCCATTTTTTCGGCAATTGCGCAGGATTTTCCACCTGGTGCGGCACACATATCTATTATAGTTTCAGCTGGTTTTGGATCAAGAATTTCAACGGTCTTTTGCGAAGAAATATTCTGAAACGAATAAAGACCGTCTTTGTATGCCTTTGATTTTTCTATATTCAATTTTCCTTTTACAAACAACGACTTTTCGGTAAATTCACAGTCTTCGCACAAAAGACCCTCTTTCGCAAGAATGTCCGAAAGCTTTGCCCTGTTGGTCTTTAAGGTGTTTACCCTTATATGCAAGCTGTGCGCATTTTGGTTTTCCCTAAAAAGCTTTTCACAAGTTTCTGCACCGTACTCTTCAATAATTCGTGCAGTTATCCATTCGGGATATGAGTATTTAAGCGACAAATCTGCTGCCATGTCCCCGGTTTTGGGAAATTCAAAACCTCCAACCCCTCGCGCAGCTGCACGCAAAACTCCATTTACAAACCCCGAAGCCGCCGAGTGTGAATACTTTTTCGCAAGCTTTACCGATTCGTTGCATGCAGCATTTGCAGGGATTTTGTCCATATAATAAATCTGATAAATACCCATCCTGAGTATATTCAAAACCCAAGGCGTCATCTTTTTGATTTTAACTTTTGAAAATTTTGACATTATAAAATCAAGTGCTGTCTTATTTGAAATTACTCCATAAATAATTTCAGTAATCAACCCTTTGTCCTGCGCCGAAAAATCATCTTGTCCAAGTGCCGTTTTTAATGCAGCGTTTGTATAAGCTCCTGATTTTTCTATGCTGTAAAGTGCCTTTAAAGCAGCTTCTCTTGCCGTCATAACAAAACGCTCCTTTAGTCTCTGTTTCTGCCAAAGCCGACAATGGAAAGAAGTCTCAAAAGGTTGGCAATAGCAACAACCGCTGATGCAACATAGGTCATTGCAGCGGCACTCAGCACCTTTTTTGATGCAGCAAGCTCGTCGCTTCCAAGAATTGAATTGTTTTCAAGTGTTCTAATCGCTCTGTTTGATGCGTTAAATTCGACCGGTAATGTGATAATTTGAAACAAAACAACCAGACCAAATAATATAACGCCAAAATTTGCAAGATTTGAAAAACTGAACAAAATTCCAAATATTGCAAGCGGCCAGGCTGCATAAGACGCAATCTGTACCACCGGCACGATTGTATTCCGCAGCTTTATTGGCGCATAACCCTCGGCATACTGAACAGCGTGGCCTACCTCGTGAGCAGCGACGCCGATTGCTGCAACCGAAGTACTGGAATATGTGCTGTCCGAAAGCCTTACTACATTCGCTTTTGGGTCAAAATGGTCGGTAAGATTGCCCGGAACCCGCTCAACCACCACTTTTTGAAGTCCGTTCATATCCAAAATTCTGCGCGCAATTTCTGCCCCGGTATAACCTCTGTGGTTTGCCACCCCTCTGTATTTGTTAAATGTTGAATTAACCTTTGTCTGTGCATACATCGCAAATATAAGTGCAGGCAAAACCAAAACTATATATGTCATATCAATACCATAAAAATAACCCATTGGATACATAAATCAAAACATCCTTCCCTTTTTAAATCAAAATTTCACCGCAGTCGATTGAATGTCCATTTAGGTAATCCCTCACCTGCATACGCTTGCTACCCGCAAACTGAACTTCGCTTGCAAGTATTGAAGAGTTGTCGCCGCAAGCGATTTCTATTCCTTTTTCGCTCACATTCAAAATTTGCCCCGGACATCCGTCGGCTTTTTTATTTGTCAGAACTGCACGATAAATCTTCAAAGTTTCACCTTTATACAAAGTATGTGCAAGCGGCCAGGGATTCATTCCGCAAATCAGGTTTATGATTGCTTGAGCAGGTCTTGCCCAATCGATTTTTGCGGTTTCTTTGCTTATCATTGGTGCATACGACGATTCATCATCCTTTTGTTCTTCGGGTTTAAGTTCGCCTTTTTCTGTCATAATAAGTGTTTCAATCAACAATTTTGCACCCATAACCATAAGTCTGTCATGAAGCTCGCCTGATGTTTCATACTCGCCGATTTGGGTTTCGGCTTTAAGAAGCATATCGCCGGTATCAAGACCCTTTTCCATAAGCATTGATGTTATACCGGTGGTTTTTTCGCCGTTTATAACCGACCACTGAATTGGTCCTGCTCCACGGTATTTGGGCAAAAGTGATGCGTGTATATTGATACATCCATATTTGGGATAATTTAAAATATACTCAGGAAGAATTTTCCCGTATGCAACTACTATTATAATGTCTGGATTAAGTCTTTCAAGCTCTGCTTTAAATGCAAAATCTTTCAGCGTTTCGGGCTGAAAAACTTCTATACCATTTTCGGTGGCAGTCACCTTTACAGGCGGTGGAGTAAGCTTGTGTCCTCTGCCTGCCGGCTTGTCCGGCTGAGTTACAACACCGCAAACATCATACTTATTTTCAATAAGTGCCGAGAGACACGGCACCGCAAACTCGGGTGTTCCCATAAAAAGAACTTTCAATTTTTTCATTCCTTTCACACAAAACCGATTTTAATCCTTTTAAGACTCAAGCCACTCGTCAACCAATCTCATAAACATATTTCCATCCAGATGGTCTGTTTCGTGGCAAAATGCCCTTGCCAAAAGTTCTTCGCCTTCGTATTCGTGCCACGCCCCTGTACGGTCCTGAGCCTTAATTTTTACATACATTGGGCGCTTTACCATTCCAAACTGACCGGGATAACTGAGGCAACCCTCAGGTCCGTTTTGCTCGCCGCGGGTCTCGATAATTTCGGGGTTTATAAGCTCATACGGCTCGTCATCAAGGTCAATGACAACAACCCTCTTCAAAACACCTACCTGAGGTGCCGCAAGACCCACTCCGCCTGATTCGTAAAGTGTGTCAAACAAATCATCAACAAGCTCGGAAAGTCTTTGGTCAAAAACCTCAATTTTTCTGCATTTTTTGGTTAATACATCGTCGCCGTGCTTTACAATATTTCTGATTGCCATATCTTTTTTACCTCTTTTTAAAACATATTTATCGGATTTGTATCTATACTCAAAAAAGTATTTTTCCGTGACTTTTCGTGTTCTTCATAAACTTCTCTCAAAAGTCCATGTATCTTTTCTTCGCTCTTACATTTAAGCAGAATACGATATCTGTAGTTGTTCCGTATTTTCTCAATTGGAGCGGCATCAGGTCCAATCATGGCAAAAATCTCGTTTCCATAGAATTCTGATTTTTTTATTTTGTTCCCGATTTCTTCGCAAAAAGTCTTTACTTCTTCCAAATCTTCGCCTGTTGCCATAATACATATTATGTCACAAAATGGTGGATAATTCAACCTTTTTCTTTGTATTATTTCGTTTTTGTAAAAAGCCTCGTAGTCGTGATTTTGCGCATATTTAATCGTGGCATTAAAGGGCTGATAGGTCTGTATAATTGCGCGTCCGGATTTTTCGCCTCTGCCGGCTCTTCCGCACACTTGAGTAAACAGCGAAAAGCTTCGCTCGTTTGCTCTGAAATCATCAACTGCCAATGCTGTGTCCGCTGCCAGAACACCCACCAAGGTAACCTCGTGAAAATCAAGACCCTTTGTCACCATTTGTGTCCCAAGTAAAATGTCTGCATCTTTGCTTTTGAACATATCAAGAATTTTTTCATGACCACCTTTTTGTGACGTGGTGTCAGTGTCCATTCGGAGAACTCCTGCAGTTGGGAAAAGACGATTAAGTTCCTCCTCGATTTTTTGAGTTCCTGTCCCAAAATATTTTACATGTTTCGATCCACAGGCGGGACAGCTTGTGACGTTTGGAATTGTGTAACCGCAATAATGACACGAAAGGGTTTCGCGTTTTTTGTGATATGTCATTGCAATACTGCAGTCCGGGCAATTTATAACCTCACCACATTCCCGGCAAGAAACAAAAGTCGAGTATCCGCGTCTGTTTAGGAACAAAATGGTCTTTTCCTTATTTTCAAGATTTTTTCGTATCTCGGACTGAAGCTTTAAGCTGAGTGGTGAATTATTTTTGTTTTGAAACAACTCGCCACGCATATCAACAATACTTACCTCGGGTAGTCTGCCCTCGTTGTATCTGTTTTTCATTTCAAACAAGGTATACTTGCCATTGTTTGCATTATAATATTCGCTGACTGATGGTGTCGCTGATGCCAGGAGCAAAACAGTTTTTTTGTCCCCGGCAATTTTTTCGGCAACATCAATTGTGTGATATCTTGGCGAAGTCTCGGATTTGTAGCTGTTTTCGTGTTCTTCGTCAAGTATTATTATACCTATATTTTGAAGTGGCGAAAATATAGCCGACCTTGCGCCGACCACAACTCTTACCTCGCCACGCTTGATTTTGTTCCATTGGTCAAAGCGTTCGCCTTGCGAAAGGGCGCTGTGGATTACTGCCACTTTATTTCCAAATCTTCCAACGAATCGCTGAACCATCTGGGGCGTCAAAGAGATTTCAGGCACAAGCATTATTGCGTTTTTGCCCTTAGAAATTACTTTTTCTATTGATTGTAAAAATACCTCTGTTTTTCCGCTGCCGGTAACTCCGCGGAGTAAAATTTTTTCATTTCTGCCGGCATCTATTGCCGCGTTAAGATAGTCAATGACCCTTTTTTGCTCCTCGGTTGGAGTATACGCAACTGTTTTTTCGTACTTCTCCTCACAGTATGCCGCTCTTTCAACTCGTTCGCTATCAACAGTTATATAGCCCAGCTTTTCAAGTGCCCTGATTGCATCATAAGACCCACCGCGCTCTTTCACCAGTTTTGAAAGAGGAATGTTATCGGTCATAAGAAGTGCTTCGATTACCCTTGCTCTTGCAACAGCACCCGATGCACGAAGTTTTGCTTTGATTTCAAAGGCTTCGGTCTGCGAGATTGCAAGATTCGCATATTTTACTGTTTTTTCGCTTACTCCGGATGCAAGCCCGGGTGGCGTTGTAAGCTTTATCGCCTGATACAAAGAGCAAAAGTATTTTTCGCTTATCCAAAGACAAAGTTTAAGAATTTCGGGCGAACAAACAGGCTCAGTCCCGATAAGATTTTTTATTTCTTTAAGATTTTCGAATTCACTTTTTCCAGGCAAGTCAATAATAATTCCCTCAACCAAATTGTTGTGGAATCCAAACGGCACCTTCACGCGCATACCAATAACGGCCTTTTCTGCTAAAAAGTCCGGCACACGATAATCAAAAGATTTGTCAATATTTTGTTCTTTGTTGTTAAGAATTACTTTTGCAATCATAACTTTGTCTCACTAAAAGCAAAGGACCACTTCAATTTTTGAGCAGTCCCTCTGTAAACAGCAAATATTATTCCATTGCAGCCTCTTCAGACTTTGAAGCTATATTTTTTGTTTCAACTGTTCCGATTTTGTCTTCATAAATCTCGTTGACAGCAACGGTTACGTCTTTCGAAGTTTTTACATCCGAAAGCTTTTGAGCGCCCTCAACAAGCTGTCTTGTTCTTTTGGCAGTTTTGATTACCAAAGCATATCTGCTTCCTGCTTTTTTTACAAGTTCTGTAATTGGTGGATAAATCATCATTTTAAAAGTTCTCCTTTTCACCTTTTATTATATTTTCTATTCTGGCAATTGCCTCGTCAAGGCAATCATTGACTACAATATAATCATATTTTTCCTTTTGCGAAAGTTCCCATTCTGCCGCTTTTACACGATTTTCTATTTCTTCGGGGCTCTCTGAGCCTCGATTTTTCAAGCGTTCATAAAGAGCATCCGTATTTGGTGGTACAATAAATACAGATACCGCATCCGGACGTTTTTGCATCACATTAAGGGCGCCCTGGGTCTCGATTTCAAGTATTATATCTATTCCTCTTGCCAAGTTTTCGTCAACAGCGTCGCCGGGCGTTCCATAATAATTTCCGTTGTAATTTGCCCACTCCAGAAATTTGCCATCATCTATCATTTTTTTGAATTCTGCTTCGGTCTTGAAGTAGTATGTAACTCCTTCAATATCCTCTGTGCGAGGTTTTCGGGTCGTAGCTGAGACAGAAACCAGAATATTTGAGTTTCGCTCTATCAATTGTTTGCAAATGGTACCTTTTCCAACGCCCGAGGGTCCCGAAATAACAAAAAGTCTGCCGTTATTCTTCATTTTCAAGTTCTCCGTCATCTTTTGCATCTGCAATGTCTTCCTTAACAGCCGCACGTCCTGCAATGGTTTCGGTCTGTATTGCCGAAAGAATTATGTGGTCGCTGTCGGTAATAATAACCGCACGCGTACGCCTTCCGCACGAAGCATCAATAAGCAGCCCCTTGTCTCTTGCATCCTGAACAATACGCTTTATCGGTGCAGATTCGGGGCTGACAATTGCTACAACTCTGTCTCCTGATACAATATTTCCAAATCCTATGTTTATAAGCTTCATCGTACTTTCGCCTTCCTTTGCAGAAAATTCTTACTCTATGTTTTGTATTTGTTCTCTTATCTTCTCGATTTCGGACTTCATATCTACAATAATTTTTGAAATCTCAACATCGTTTGCTTTTGAGCCCATTGTATTTGTTTCTCGATTCATTTCCTGAATCATAAAATCAAGCTTTTTGCCAATTGGAAGGTCAGTCTCAATAGCCTTTTTAAATTCGTTGATATGGCTTCTGAGTCTTACGGTTTCTTCACCTATATCAGACTTTTCGGCAAATATAGCAACCTCTGTCACTATTCTTTGTTCGTCAACATTTTTATCCTCCAAAACCTCAGAAATACGCTTTTTAAGTCTTTCCTTATATTCGTCGATTATTGCAGGATATCTGTTTTCAACAAGGCAAAGATTTTCGAATAATGTATCAAGATGCGAAAGAATGTCCTTTTCCATATTCTTGCCTTCGTTTATTCGCATATTCACAAAATCTTTTGCTGCCTCGTCAAAGACTTCGCAGATAAGATCTGCAATATACTTCTCATCAGTCTCATCATTTTCCAACCTGAATATATCATGATATTGAGCAATGGTCGAAATTTTGACATCATCCTTAAGTCCAAGCTTTTTCATGCTTTTGAGTGCATCTATGTAATTTTTTGCAACAGCCTTGTCAAGTACAACTTTTTTGTTGCTGTCCTCTGTCCTTTCAACACCAACAAAAATTTCCACCTTACCGCGCGATATATATTTGCTTGCCTGCTGTCTGATTTTATCCTCAACAAATGTATAATACTTTGGTACCTTGATTGAGGCATCCATATATCTGTGGTTTACTGACTTCAAATTTACTTTTACCGTAAATCCATCAACTGTTTTTTCTGCTCTGCCGAATCCGGTCATACTCTTAAGCATAATCCCTGATTCCTCCTTACGTTTTGGAAAACTTCCAATTTTATCTTTAAATAAATAATTACAATAATTATAGCACACTTTCATTTTTTTTGCAACAATACTTTGCATAAAATTGGCTAAAAAGCAAACAAATATTTGAATTTTTTTTAAATTCGTTGTATAATACAAATATTAACTTAATTAAACAACAAAAGGAGCAATCCCAATGGCATTTGACGGCTTTGTAACACACAAAATTGCAAGTGAGCTTAATAATATTATCCTCGGCGGCAAAACAGATAAAATTCACCAGCCCGAAAAGGACGAAATCATAATTTCATTCCGCACACGTGAGGGTCTTTTTCGTCTGCTTCTTTCTGCTGCAACTTCAAATCCTCGCGTACATCTTACCGATGAAACGCGTGAAAACCCCCTTGCCGCTCCGCTCTTTTGTATGATACTCCGCAAGCACCTTGCAGGAGCCAAGCTTAAAGCTGTTTCTCAAATCGATTTTGACCGCATTTTGGAATTCACATTTGAATGTTATACCGAAATGGGCGACTTAACCGAGAAAAAGCTTATTGTTGAAATTATGGGCAAACATAGCAACATTATTTTGACTCAAAACGATAATAAAATCATCGACAGCATAAAGCACGTTGACTTTACAACCAGCGCAGTAAGACAAATTCTTCCGGGTCTTATTTATGAGCTTCCGCCCGCTCAGGACAAACTTAATCCCGAAAGTGATTTTTTTGACTCATTCCTCTCAAATCTTAATTCTGCATCAAGTGACTCTCTGCTTGACAAGCTTCTTTTGAATAGTTTTGTTGGTATGAGTCCTTTAATGGCAAGAGAAATCGTCTTTCGCAAATACAAAAAGGACAAGGTTTTTCTTTGCGATGCAGATATTCTTGATTTTGCCAATCACACAAAGGTTTTTATAAAAAACTTTTTAAATGATTTCCCTCGGGGTTTTGTTGTTCGTGACTTTGATACAAAAAAGCCAATTGCCTTTTCGTGCACAGACCTCACCCAATATGACGGGATGGGAAAAACCGACAATTTGACAAGTCTTTCACAGGCAGTTGAAGCCTTTTTTTCGGGCAGAAGTTTGCACGACCGCTTGGCACAAAAATCAGCAGCAACAATAAAGCTGATTAACAACAATATCGAGCGTTGCAACAAAAAAATTGCAATTCATACCGAAAATTTAGAAAAAGCCAAAAACCGCGACAAATACAAAATATTTGGCGAACTTCTGACAGCAAATCTTCACCGGATAGAGCCGCATTCAACCTCTGTCGCAGTCGAAAACTACTATTCCGAGAATCTTGAAAAAATCGAAATACCGATTAACCCCGAACTTTCGCCGTCTAAAAATGCGCAAAGGTACTTTAAGCTTTACTCAAAAGCAAAAACAACAGAAGAATCCTCAAAAATGCAGCTCGAAAATGCCGAAACTGAAAAGGCTTATCTTGAAACAGTCCTTGACAGCATAACCCGCGCAACCGACTACACAGATATTGCCGAAATACGAGAAGAGCTTGCCGAGCAAGGCTATATCTCTGCAAATAATTCCAAAAAGAAGAAAAAAACAAAAAAATCTGTGCCTCTGAAATTTGTATCATCTGACGGCTATACCATTCTGGTAGGCAGAAACAACAAGCAAAATGACGAGCTTACAATCAAAATAGCATACTCGACAGATATGTGGCTTCATACAAAAAACATACCCGGCTCGCATGTAATAATCCGCACAAACGGACTTGGTGAAGTCCCGGACAAAACCCTCGAAGAAGCCGCCTCAATTGCTGCGTACTTCAGCAAGGCGCAAAAGTCCTCCGGTGTTGCAGTTGACTATACTTTGGCAAAAAATATCCGCAAGCCAAACGGGTCGAATCCGGGTTTTGTGATTTACGACACCAACTACACACTTTTTATCGACCCCGATGAAAAATTGGTAGAAAGATTACAAGCATCTGAATAAAATCAAAAAAGACATTGAACAATCAATGTCTTTTTTATTGTTATATTTGTTATACATCTGACTATTTAAGCAACTTATCCATCTGTGCGTCATCTTTAAGGAACTTAAGTGCATTAACAAGACTTTCTACCGAAATTTCAACCGCTGCATCCGCAATTGTCTTTGTAAGTCCAACCGGTGCATGACCGCAGTATGCATTGGGATAGTTTTTGCCCCATGAGCTTCCCCATTCAAGACCTGCTGCATGCAATTCATCACAAACATGTGTGTTTAATCCGCTCAATGCTTCGCATCTGTCAAGTCGAACAAGTTCGGGATATGTACCCATCATCATAGCAGTCTCGCCATAACCGCCGTGACCGTCGTATTTACCTTCACGCACATATTCTTCCATTACTTCCATATCCGAATCGGTAATATTGGGGAAGTAATCTCTGCCACGCTCGTTTATAACATCAAGAATATTGTTGGGTTTAACCAAAGTGTTTCTAAAGAAGAAAACCTCATATGGTTTTTCTACACTTCTTATTTTTTGGAGGAAGTAGTTGCACCAAGCAGTATTGCCACCATGACCCGAAACAAGTATTATCTTTGTAAAACCATTTCTTACAATTTCGTCGCAAATTTCTTCCAAAAGAGCAAGAAGCATCTCGGCGCTAAGCGCAACATAGCCATACTTAAATCCCTTGTCACCTACTTTTGTTCTTCTTGCACCAATCAAATCACCCAGATACATATGCGGAAAAACAACAACCGTCTCGCGTTCTGCAGCCATCTCCAAAATTTTTCCGGTTTTTAGTGTGTCTGTACCCAAAGGCAAGTGCTATCCGTGCATTTCGAAACAACCAAGTGCAATTGCACAAACCTTGTTACTTTTTCAAGAGCACCCTCAAATTCTTCTTCTCTAAGCTTTTCCCAAATCATTGTTTTCGTACTCTCTAACTATAAAAATTTTTTAAAAGTTATTATAGAAAACTATTTCCGATGGGTCTTTGTATTCCTCATGGAACTTTGCAGGAGCTGCATCCTCTGCCGGATAACCCATAGGGAAAAACCCTAAAATTTCGAGGTTTTCGGGGATATTAAACACTTCACGTGTTTTTCCGGGGTTAAATGCCCCCACCCATGTACTACCTATGCCAAGTTCTGCTGCTTTAAGAATCATATGAGTTGCAACAATGCATGTATCAATTTCGCCAAAATTCTTGCCGTCACCTCTTGTGTATGAAAGACTTCTGTCAAAGCATATCAAAAAGTTGAGTGGCGCATTAAACCCAAACCTTGTACACTCTTTGACCTTTTCAAGTTGTTTTTTGTCTGTCAGTACAAGTATCTTTTGTGGCTGATAATTACAGCCTGTCGGTGCAAGATGCCCTGCCTCCAGAATTTTTTCAATTATTTCGGGTTCTACCTCCTTGTCCGAAAACTTTCGGCAGGAATATCTGAGTTTTGCAAGCTCTGTAAAGTTCATTTTCTGTTCTCCTAATCAAATAAAGTGATTTGCTCGGTTCCATCATCCTCGGGTTTTACAAAAACGCCCTTTGAGGGGATGTTCCTTGGTCTATATACCTTTGCATCCTTAAACGGACAATTTTCCTCAAGCATAGCGTCTGCAACAACACTACCTTTTGTAGGCTGCATAACCATAACACCCTGAGTATTCTTGGTTGTTTTTAATGCAATCTTCTCGGTATTAAACGAGAGTGCTTTGCCTGCATTAGAAATCAAAACAACATCTGCATCGGCTTTAAGATGCAAAATCTTTACCAGTGGCGACGCTGTTGAACATGCATTTATCAGCTTCTTTCGATTTGACTTTGTCCAATAGGACTTCAAATCTACTTTGGCAACCTTGCCGTTTTCGAAACACATCAGCAAAAATCCGCTGTAATTGTGTGTAACCACCATTCCGGTAACTCTTTCGTCACTACCCATCTGCAAGAGGTTTGGCAGATATTCCCCCAAAAGACTTGCCTTACTGTCAGGTACCTCGTGTGCCCTTGTTTTATAAACCTCGCCCGAACTCGAAAATACCAGGATTTCGGCAGTATTGTCTGTATCAATTGTCTTTACTATGCGGTCATTTTCTTTAAGCTTTTGCTCACCGCTGAACCTGAGCGAAAGATGCGATATTTTTTTGAGATAGCCGTCTGCCGTCTGAAAGAGCACAACCGGATAGTTGTCAATTTCTTCGGTTATTTCGGTACTTTCAGCAGCATCTTCAAAGACAATTTCGGTTTTTCGCGGAGTGGCGAATTTTTTCGAAATTTCTTTAAGTTGTTTTTCAATTATCTTCTCTATCTTCTTATTATTTTCAAGCGTATCTTTAAGTTCTTCAAGTTCTTCCTCAAGATCCTTAATTTCTGCCGTTCTCTTAAGAATATATTCTTTATTAAGGTTTCTCAGCTTTATTTCAGCAACAAATTCTGCCTGAATTTCGTCAATACCAAATCCTTGCATAAGGTTTGGTACAACAAGCGCATCTTCCTCGGTCTCGCGAACTATCTTTACTGCCTTATCAATATCAAGCAGAATTTTTTCAAGACCCTTCAAAAGATGAAGCTTCTCGCTCTTTTTGTGAATATCATAACGAATTCCGCGCTTTATACAGTTTTTTCTAAATCTCAGCCATTCGCAGATTATGTCATTGACACCAAGTACCATCGGCGAGCCTTCAACCAAAATATTAAAGTTGCAACCAAAACTGTCCTGAAGTGGGGTTGTTTTAAAAAGCTTCGCCATCAGTTTTTGTGGATCAGTTCCTTTTTTAAGGTCTATTGTAAGTTTAAGACCATTAAGATCGGTCTCGTCACGAACATCCGAAATTTCTTTAAGCTTGCCCGCCTTGATAAGCTCGATTATTTTTTCGATTATCGCTTCAACTGTTGTTGTATAAGGGATTTCCTTTATATCAATACAGTTTGCCTTTTTGTCAAACTCGTATTTTGCGCGGATCTTGAATGACCCTCTTCCTGTCGAATATATCTCGCGGAATGTAGCCTCGTCATACAAAACCTCGCCACCTGTAGAAAAATCAGGTGCTTTAAGTACATCCAGAATATCGCTGTCGGGGTTTTTCATCAGCTTTATGGTAGCATCGCATATTTCGGACAAATTAAAGCTGCATATATTTGATGCCATACCAACGGCAATTCCCTGATTTGGATTTACCAATATATTGGGGAAGCTTACCGGAAGAAGCGTCGGCTCTTTAAGACTTCCGTCATAGTTGTCCACAAAATCGACCGTTTCTTTGTCTATGTCACCAAAAATCTCGGTGCATATTTTTGACAGCTTGACCTCGGTATATCGTGATGCCGCATATGCCATATCCCTTGAATACTGACGACCAAAGTTACCCTTTGAGTCAACAAGAGGATGCAAAAGTGCCTGATGTCCCTCGGTAAGACGTACCATTGTCTCGTATATGGCAGCATCGCCGTGCGGGTTAAGCTGCATGGTTCTTCCGACTACATTTGCGGACTTTATTCTTGCACCACCGATAAGCCCCATTTTATACATAGTATAAAGAAGCTTGCGGTGTGACGGCTTGAAACCATCAATTTCAGGAATAGCACGCGAGATTATTACGCTCATAGCATAAGGCATATAGTTGCTTTCCAAAGTATATGTTATTTGCTGATTATCTATGATTGGCTCTTTGTAAACCTTTGTCTCAGCTTTTTTTGTTGTTTTTCTTGGCATTTCCTCACCTCTTTTTACATAACATCCGTCAAATCAATATACTTGTAACCATTCTCTGCAATGTGTTCTTTTCTTCCTGCAAGATTGTCCCCAAGCAAAAGTTCAAACACTTCTTTTGTCTTTTCTACATCATCAGGCATAACTTTGATAAGACGTCTTGTTTCGGGATTCATTGTTGTTTCCCACATCATTTCGGGTTGATTTTCACCAAGACCTTTGCTGCGCTGAATGGTATATTTCTGCCCCTCAAGTTTCGCAAGGATTTCAGCTTTTTCTCGTTCATCAAATGCAAAAAACGTATTATTTTTGGAATTGATTTCATAAAGCGGTGATTCTGCAATATAGACATACCCCTTTTCAATAAGAGTTGGGGTCAAACGATAAATCATTGTAAGCACAAGCGTACGAATCTGGAATCCGTCTACATCGGCATCGGTACAGATTATAATTTTGCTCCACCTGAGGTTGTCCAAATCAAAGGAGTTTAAATCCTTGTTGTTCTTTGACGAAATTTCAACTCCACAACCAAGGACTTTAAGCAAATCTACAATTACATCACTTTTGAATATCCGATCATAGTCTGCCTTAAGGCAATTAAGAATTTTACCTCTAAGAGGAATTATAGCCTGGAATTCGCTGTCTCTGCCAAGCTTACAAGCGCCAAGAGCCGAATCACCCTCCACGATATAAATCTCGCGTTTTGAGGTGTCTTTGCTGCGGCAATCTACAAACTTTTTGACACGATTTACGGCATCCATCTTTACGTCAAGTTTTTTCTTCATACTTGTCCTTGTTTTTTCCGCCGTTTCACGACTTCGTTTGTTTACAAGAACTTGTTCGGCAAGCTTTTCGGCATCCATTTTGTTTTCAATAAAATAGATATCCAACTGCTCACGCAAAAATTCTGTCATTGACTCCTGAATAAACTTGTTGGTAATTGCCTTTTTTGTCTGATTTTCATAACTTGTCAATGTCGAGAACGAATTACTGATAAGACACAAACTGTCCTGAACATCTGCAAACAAAATCTTCGATTCATTTTTAGTGTACTTTCCTGTCGTTTTAAGATACTTATCTATTGCATAAACAAACGCATTTCTGACAGCCTTGTCGGGTGCACCGCCGTGTTCCAAAAAGCTTGAATTGTGGTAATATTCTATAAGGTTGACATCGTTGTTCATACAAAAAGCAAAGCTCATCTTTACTTTGTATTCTTCTTTGTCCTCGCGGTCACGGCCACGGCGTTCTGCCTCTATATAATGCGGGATTGTTTTTTCTTTGCCGTCACAGATTTCTTTCAGGTAATCCATAATTCCGTCTTCGTATTTAAAAACAAATTCTTCGAATTTGCCCGGCTCTGTTTCGTTATAAAGAACAAACTTTACACCGGAATTTACAACCGCCTGTTTTTTTAGAACATCACAATAATAATCAAGCGAAATATCAATATCGGTGAACACCTCGATATCAGGCTTCCAATGTATTTTTGTTCCTGTGTTTCTGGATTTAAACGGAGTTTTCTGTAGGCCGCCTATATTCTCGCCTTTTTCAAAATGAAGCTCAAATTTAAAGCCGTCGCGCAATACCTCCACATCCATATATTCCGAACTGTACTGTGTGGCACAAGTTCCCAAACCGTTGAGACCAAGGCTGAACTCATAGTTTTCGCCGGAATTGTTTTTGTACTTTCCACCTGCATACATCTCGCAAAAAACAAGTTCCCAGTTGAAGCGGTTTTCTCTTTGGTTAAAGTCAACAGGTATACCTCTGCCCCGGTCTTCCACCTCAACAGATTTATCTAAAAATCGGCGCACGATAATCAAATCGCCAAAGCCTTCACGCGCCTCGTCAATAGAGTTTGAAAGAATTTCAAAAACTGAGTGTCTGCAACCCTCTATGCCGTCAGAGCCGAAAATAACCGCAGGTCTTTTTCTTACTCTGTCCGCGCCCTTAAGAGCAACTATACTGTCGTCGTTATAACTTTTAGCACACACTTTGTCAATACCTCCATCCAACAAATTTATCCAAAGCATCTACATATAGTATTTGCCCAATATACCATTTCACAATATACAGTATAACAAAAAAATTTTCCAATGTAAAGTAAATTTTTAAAATTTTCCGGCTCCGGTAATAATATTCTTATAAAATATTTAAATTTTTTCTTGACATAGCATCAAAAGCGTGGTATAATATCAAAGTCTCAAGTTAGACAGTAGCTACGGAGAGGTGTCCGAGTGGTTTAAGGAGCTAGTCTTGAAAACTAGTGATACGAAAGTACCCAGAGTTCGAATCTCTGCCTCTCCGCCACTTTTTTAATTTAATATTTTTAAATTCGGAGAAGTACTCAAGAGGCCGAAGAGGCGCCCCTGCTAAGGGAAGTCGGAGGCCAAGCGGTCT
>JAZNKA010000069.1:0-5320 GCA_045578305.1 Clostridia bacterium
TGGTCCGGAGGCAAGAAAGTTTTATGACGCTTCTTTAGCGGATAAAGGACTTGCAAATTTAAAGGCGCATCTGAACGAAAATCCGCTCAGAATAGTTTCGTATTATACCAACCCTATTGAGACCGATATAACAGATACAGAGGCGGGGCAGAAACTGCTTGAGCTTTATACAAACAGAGGCACAACAAATATCTTTTTGAATTCGGAATCGGGTTTGGGAGAAATTTGGGTAAGATATGAAAGAAAGTAAGGAGGAATTTGATGTATTTATTTATAAACAAATATACTATCCAAAAATATAACTGCGAGGTTTTGAAGAGGTTTGTCGGCAAAAAATTGGTAAAAACCATTGCAAATCCGACGGAAGAAGAACTAAGGGAATTTGGATATATGAAACTGATTGAATCGGAAAAGCCGGAATATGACAGCGAAAGGCAGTATCTTGATGTTGAATATGAGGTGGCTGATGGGGTTATAAAAGCGCAATATACCATTCTGAATCTGCCCGGCTTGGATGTGGCGGAGGGATAAAGATGAATGTATCAACAGTAAAACTTTATTGCTGCAGTCTGGCAGGGATAATCGGAAGCTTTGCAACAAGGCTTTTTGGCGGCTGGTCCGAGGATATGCTGACACTGATTGTGTTTATGGCAGTTGATTTTTTGATGGGACTTATTGTTGCAGGAGTTTTTCACAAAAGCGACAAATCGGCTTCGGGGACGCTTAACAGTCGTGCAGGCTGGAAGGGGCTTTGCAAAAAGGGTGTTATGCTTCTTTTTGTGCTTGTGTCTCACAGACTGGATATGCTTCTTGCGACAGATTACATAAGGACAACGGTGATAATCGGATTTATTGCAAACGAGTCACTTTCGATTATTGAAAATGCAGGACTTATGGGAGTTCCGCTTCCTGAGCCGATAGCAAAGGCAATAGAAAGTTTTGGAGAAAAATAAAATGAAAATAGAAACAAGAGAATATAAGTGGAACGGCACTTTGGGGAAAAGAAGCGAGACAAAACTCATAGTAATTCATCATCGCGCCGGGAACGGAGATGTCGAAAGCATTCACAAGCTGCATCTTGAGAGGGGCTTTTCGGGGATAGGATATCATTTTTATGTTCGAAAAGACGGGTCCGTTCAAAAGGGCAGACCGATTGATGCGGTTGGTGCACATGCAGTAGGGGCAAATCAAACAAGTGTGGGCGTTTGCTTTGAAGGCAATTTTGAAGAGGAAAAAGATATGCCAATAAAGCAATTGCAAAGTGGAAGAAAGCTGGTTGAGTATCTTAAAAATCTTTATCCCAAGGCGGTTATTAAAGGACATCGGGAGGTCCAAAGCACCGCTTGCCCGGGGAGATTTTTCCCGATTGAAAAACTAAAGGAGGAAACTGATGATATGAGCGTAGAAGAAGCAGTTGAGATTATTCAGGCAAAGACCGGAATTGAAGATGAAACAATCGAATTTTTGCTGTGCTATAAGTATGGCGAAGAGTTGGTAACCAAAATTGCAGAAGCACTGAGATGACAAACAAAGACCTCTTTGTGAGGTCTTTATTTGTTGACACCAAAGCGTGAGTTATGATAAAATAAGATATCTTTTAAAAGCGCAGGGGGTGTCAAAAGGTGGAGCAGGTACGCGGAATAGTTGAGGCGATAATATACGAGAATCAGGCAAACGGATATACCGTGTGTGATGTTTCATCCGACGGCAAACTTTATACACTTACGGGATATATGCCCGGACTTTCGGAGGGTGAGCAGATAGAAGCATTTGGTGAATGGAAAACCCATCACGAGTATGGCGAACAGTTTTGTGTGCGTTCGTTTGAACGACACCTGCCCGAGACCGAGTCAGACATAGAACTTTATCTGGGGTCGGGGATTTTGCCACATATAGGAAAAAGCACGGCGAGAAAAATTGTTGAACGTTTTGGCAATGAGGCTCTTGAGGTAATAGAAAAAACACCCGAAAGGCTTTGTGAGATAAAGGGAATATCCAAGGCGAAGGCTGATGATATCTATAAGCGATATACAGAGCAGATGGGACTTAAAAAAATAGTAGTATTTTTTCAGCAATATGGTGTTTCGCCAAGTCTTGCGGTCAAAGCTTACAGAAGCTTTGGCGAAAATATAATTGCTATGGTTGCCGAAAATCCGTTTCTGCTTAGCGTGATAGATGGGTTTACTTTTAAAATTTGTGATAACATTGCCGAAAATCTTAAAATTCCAAAAAACTTTTTGCCAAGAATTTATGCAGGAATGAAAAGTGTGCTTTTGAATTCGGCGTATTTAAGCGGACATGCCTTTTTACCCAAACCCGTATTGGTTGCACAGGCGAAGATGCTTTTGGAGGTCAGCGCCGATGAGACCGAAGATGCACTTTCGACTTTGACAATGAACAAGGATACAGTAATTGAAAGACAAGACGAGTTTGATGCGGTGTACTTAAAGCTTTTTTACGATGCCGAAAAAGGCGTTGCGGCAAGGCTTAAAGAAATGAGCGGAATGATTTTTGATATAAGCCGCCGAGAGCTTGACGAAATGATTTCGGCAGCGGAACGCGACACCGAAATTCTGCTTGCCGATGCGCAAAAAGAGGCGGTCGGGGCAGTTCTTCGGAATTCGGCAACGGTTATTACCGGTGGACCCGGAACGGGAAAAACCACGATAATAAATGCAATAATAAGAATAATGCAATATCAAGGTAAAAAAATCGCTCTTGCGGCACCGACGGGCCGTGCAGCAAAAAGAATGACCGAGGTGTCGGGACTTGAGGCAAAGACCATACACCGCTTGCTTGAAAATATGCCCTCTGACGGACAAGGTCAGGCGTATTTTGCAAGAAACGAGCAAAACAAGCTTGATTGTGATGTTTTAATTGTGGACGAGATGTCAATGGTGGATATTCTTCTTATGCACAGTCTTTTGCTGGCGCTTCCACAAAAGGCAAGGCTTATAATGGTCGGTGATGCCGACCAGCTTCCTGCAGTAGGGGCAGGGAATGTGCTTAAGGATATTATTGACAGCGACTCGATTGAGTGCATCAAGCTGACCGAGATATTCCGTCAGGCAAAGGAAAGTATGATAGTGGTAAATGCCCACCGGATAAACAAGGGGCAGATGCCGTTTTGCAATGACCCGGACAATGACTTCTTTTTGGTCAATTGCAACGATGCAGAGTCACTCGCCCGGACCATTGCACAGCTTTGCAAAACTCGGATACCAAAGGCGTACGGAGTTGACAGCATCTCGCAGATTCAGGTAATTACTCCGTCGCGAAAAACTGTTGTTGGGGTCCAGAGCCTGAATGAAATTTTGCAAAGGGAACTAAATCCCATTGGCGAGGGGAGCTTTAACAAAGTTGTGGCGGTGCGTAATTTCCGTGCAGGCGACAAGGTGATGCAAAACAAAAACAACTACAACCTTGAATGGACCCGTGGCGATGAAAAGGGTATGGGGGTATTTAACGGAGATGTTGGCTTTGTAACAAGTGTAAACAGCTTTGGAAACACTTTGGTGGTTGAATACGAAGACAGCAAGATTGTTAAATATGATATAAATACTCTTGAAGAGCTTGAACTTGCCTATGCGGTAACTGTTCACAAAAGTCAGGGTAGCGAATTTGATGTGGTGATTATGCCGATGTTTGACACCCACAAGCTGCTTATGACCCGAAACCTTTTGTATACCGCAGTCACGCGCGCAAAAAAACTGGTTATACTGGTCGGCAAGGAAGAAATTCTTAAACAGTTTGTCGAAAATGACAAAATTCAGCAAAGATATTCAGGGCTGAGGGACAAGATGATAATCCGATAAAAAGACTGTGACGAAAACCGTCACAGCCTTTTTTTTAAAGGTAGCAGGCAATATCCTTGCCAAGACTTTCTTCAATCTCAATCAGCTCTTTTGTGTATGCCTTTGCCTCGTCTGATGCAGCGGCGTATTGATTGAGGTATTGGTTGAGAGACTTAACACCCATATCGCAGCCGTCGGTTATAAGTGCGGCGATTGTCTTGTCGTTTTTGTCAATTGCAAGCTTTACATTTGTCTTGACCCATGACATACTTTTTGCTACGGGATTTGGCTCTTTTGGCTCAGTATGATTTTTGTTCAGAATCTCGTGAATTTTGCTGCCAAGCTGCTGATGCTTTTCTTTAGATTCGTTCAGGATATTCAACAATTTGTCGCACGAAACCTTGTCCAAAACATCGTCGATTGAGGTTACACCCATTTTGACACCTGCATCCACTTCTCTTAAAAGTTTTGTTGTATCTGTTCCTTCCATAAAAATCAGGACTCCTTTCTTTTTTTCGTATTTTGCCCCAAAAAAGAAAAAATATATATAAATTTTGGAATTTGGGAAATAATGAAAATAAATAAAATTATGGGAGGAAAATATGAAAAACTACATTGCAATTGAAGGAATAGCCGCAAGAGAAATCCTGGATTCAAGAGGAAACCCCACCGTTGAGGTGGAAGTTTTTGCCGAGGGCGACTTTGTTGGCAGAGCGGCTGTGCCGTCAGGCGCATCGACCGGGGCGTTTGAAGCTGCGGAAAAGCGTGATGGTGACAAAAAACGGTATATGGGTCAGGGCGTTCTTGAGGCGGTGGAAAATGTCAACGGCGAAATCGCTGATGCTTTGCTTGGCCTTAATGTGCTTGACCAACCCTATATTGACAAGGTCCTTATTGACCTTGACGGCACGCATGACAAATCAAGGCTTGGTGCAAATGCTATTCTTGCAGTGTCACTTGCCTGCGCAAAGGCAGCGGCTTCGGCACTTGGGCAGAGCCTTTACAATTATATAGGCGGGGTAAATGCCAAGACATTGCCTGTGCCGATGATGAATATTATAAACGGCGGCAAGCATGCGGACAATTCGGTTTCGTGTCAGGAATTTATGATTATGCCGGTTGGTGCAACATCGTTTTCCGAGGCACTCAGGTGGTGCAGTGAGGTTTTTCATACCCTCAAAAAATTGCTTAAGGAAAAGGGGTATTCCACTGCTGTCGGCGATGAGGGAGGATTTGCTCCAAATCTTAAGGAAGACGAGGAGGCAGTGCAAATTATCATTGAGGCAATCAATCGTGCAGGATACAGGCCTTATGATGATTTCCGCATTGCACTTGACCCGGCTTCGACCGAAATGTACGAGGCCGCAAAAGAAAAAGGCGAGGCAGGAAAGTATTACTTCTGGAAAACCGACAAAATGTTGACAGCAGAAGAAATGGTGGATTTTTGGGCGGACTGGGTTTCAAAGTATCCCATAATATCCATTGAAGACGGTATGGCAGAGGAAGACTGGGAAGGCTGGGATATG
>JAZNKA010000070.1:0-43899 GCA_045578305.1 Clostridia bacterium
GTATACTACTGTTTGGAAAATTTGTCAATACTTATTTTCAAAAAAATTAAAAATTTTTAAGGAATTATTTATGAAATTGAGTCAAGGTAGTCTTCAATGTTGCTTTTTATCACTGTAACACGCGGACCATAGATAACCTGAACGCCTGAACCGCTTTTGATAATACCTGAAGCACCACTTTCTTTAAGAAGCTTATCATCAACAAGTGAGCTGTCTTTGACGGTTACTCTGAGGCGAGTTGCACAGCAGTCTAAGTTTGCGAGATTATCTTTGCCGCCAAGCCCTTCAACTATCATAGCGGACTTGTCCTCTTTTGCAGCATTTACATCCTTTCGGGTATAAAGTCTGGTATCTGTTTCGTCATCTTCACGACCGGGAGTGACAAAGTTGAATTTTTTGATAAGATAGCGGAACAGGAAGTAGTATACGGCAAAGTATATAAGACCCACCCAGATAATATTAAGCCAATGCGTCTTGTCGTTGCCCTGCAGTATTCCAAAAAGAAACAGGTCAATTACACCGCCCGAAAATGTCATACCAACGCCGACATTCAAAATGTGCATAATCATATATGCAAGACCGGCAAAAATACTGTGGATTACATAAAGAACGGGAGCCACAAAAAGAAAGGTAAATTCAATA
Source organism: Clostridia bacterium (assembly GCA_045578305.1). Classification (GTDB taxonomy): domain Bacteria; phylum Bacillota; class Clostridia; order Monoglobales; family Monoglobaceae; genus SIG440. The sequence goes on from JAZNKA010000070.1 coordinate 643, forward strand.
GGTTCGGTTATACCGGTTATGACAGAGGTAAGTGCGGCAGATAGCAAAAGACCGCCTGCTACTTTTTTCTTTGACGGCTTTGCCACGCTGTACATTGCAAGAGCAGCCCCGGGGAGACCAAATATCATAAGCGGGAATTTTCCGCTCATGAAGCGAGTTGCCTCGACCGAAAATTCGGTTGTTGAGGGTGAGGCAAGCTGGGCAAAAAAGATGTTTTGTGCACCCATAATCGTTTGACCGTCTATCATCATGCTGCCGCCAAGACCTGTCTGCCAGAATGGCATATAAAATACATGGTGAAGACCAAATGGGATAAGCGCGCGCTCGATGGTGCCGTAGATAAATGTTCCGAAATATCCCGAACTTAAAACAAGACCGCCAAGTGAATAAATTGCACGCTGGATATAAGGCCACACAAAATACATCAAAATACCAACCAGGATATAGGCAAAGGTTGATATAATGGGAACAAATCTGACGCCGCCGAAGAAAGAAATCACCGACGGGAGCTGTATTTTGTAAAAGCGGTTGTGAAGTGCAGCAACGCCAAGCCCGACAATTATACCTCCAAAAACACCCATCTCAAGCGACCGTATACCGACAACGTTGGCAACGGTACCTTCAAGCATAGCGCCTTCGGTAAGCTGACCGTTTATCGAAAGAAGGGTGGATATGGTCTGGTGCATAATGAAGAATGCGATTGCGGCTGACAAAACCGCAGTTCCGTGCTCTTTTTCTGCCATACCAAGTGCAACACCCATAGCAAAAATTATAGGCAAATTGGCAAAAACGATGCTTCCTGTCTGTGCCAGAATCTGCATTACAGAATTTAGGAATGTGCCGGGCCCCAAAATTGAGCCAAGGTTGTAAGTTTCGATGGTTGTCACGTTTGTAAGTGATGAGCCGATGCCCAGCAAAAGTCCAGCAATAGGTAAAAGAGCAATCGGCAGCATAAACGAACGGCCGACTCTTTGCAGTATGCTGAACGCTGAGTTTTGAGAAAGTTTTTTCATATGATACAAATCCTTTCGTTGTTATATTTTGTATATAAAAGCTTTATCCCCCGGGCTTATCGAGGTTGTTTCAACCAGGTTGCAGCTTGAAAGCTTGTCCGAATTGGTCACAACAACCATAGATACAGGGTTATAGCCGCTTTCTTTGATTCCATTGATATCTGCAATGACAAGAGGGGACCCTTTTTTTATACGGTCGCCTGTCTTGACTTTAGGTGTGAAAAATTTGCCCCCAAGCTTTACTGTGTCAAGGCCAATATGAACAAGAATTTCAAGTCCGTCATCACTTGTTATGCAGTATGCGTGAAGAGTTTTTGAGACTTCACTTATGGTCCCTGTTGCAGGACTGAAAAAGTTGCCGTCGGTCGGCACAACAGCAAATCCGGGGCCCAAAATCTTTTTCGAAAAAACTTCGTCGGGGACAAGAGTGATGTCCATAATGTTGCCGCTTGCTATAGAGGCAAGATAGTGTTCTTTTTTTAAAAAATTAAACATAAATGAAAATCCTTTCAAAAATAATTAGTCAAGTGTCCGTATGTTTTCGCGCAGCTTCAAAATATGCGAAGACGAAACCGACAACTCGTCGATTCCTATATTTATAAAGAATTCCGAAAGAGCGGGATCCGAAGCAAGCTCGCCGCAAACCCCGACCCATTTGCCATGCTTGTGAGCATTTTCAGAAACTTTTTCAATCAGCCGTAAAACAGCAGGGTGCTTGACATCAATAAACGGCTCAAGACTGTGATTTTGCCTGTCTGCTGCAAGAATGTACTGAGTAAGGTCATTTGTTCCAATGCTGAAAAAGTCAACCATCGGGGCAAGAAGGTCGGATATTATTGCGGCAGCAGGAGTTTCAATCATTATCCCGATTTTAATGTCTTCTTTAAAAGCTATTTTGTCAGCTCTAAGCTCTGATTTACATTCTTCAAGAAGTGATTTTGCACGGCTGACCTCGCTTTGGCTTACAATCATAGGAAACATAACAGAAATGTTTCCAAATGCTGATGCACGAAGAATAGCACGAAGCTGAGTTTTGAACATATCGGTATCTGTAAGACATATTCTTATTGCCCTGAAGCCAAGTGCCGGGTTTTCCTCGTCAGGCAGATTAAAGTAGCTGATTTTTTTATCAGCACCTATGTCCAGGGTCCTGATTATTACAGGCTTTCCACCCATTTTTTCGGCTACCTCTTTATATTTTAGAAACTGTTCATCTTCACTTGGAAAGTCGGTTTGTTCGAGATACAGAAATTCGCTGCGAAAAAGTCCTACACCGCCGGCGTCGTTTGCTATTGCCGAAACTATGTCACGGGGACTGCTGATGTTGGCAAAAATGTCAATTGTTTTTCCGCTTTTGGTCTCGTTTGGTTTGCCACGAAGATTTTTCAAAAGTTCTGTCCGTTCTTCTTCCAAAGCTTTCCGCTGCCTGTAATCTTGGATTTTGTCATCATCGGGGTCTATATAAAGCGTACCGCTGTGTCCGTCTAAAATTGCCATTCTGCCATCAAGTGAAGGGTCAATTGCCCCTGTATTTATTATTGCGGGAATATTCATATTGCGGGCAAGAATTGCTGTGTGCGAATTTGACGAACCCTTGAATGTGACAAAACCCAGCACCTTGCTTGTATCAAACCTTACTGTTTCGCTTGGCGCAAGGTCAGATGCAATGACTATTGAAGGCTCCGAGAATTCACCGCTTGGTTTTTCGACACCACTAAGGATATTTACAAGTCGTTTTGATATATCAAGGACATCTGCCGCTCGGGCGCGCATATATTCGTCACCCATTTCGCTAAAAGTTTTGGCAAATATGTCCGAGGTATAGCTGACAGCATATTCGGCGTTCACAGATTGTGTTTGTATCATATTGCATATTGCACCAAAATAATCCTCGTCATCAAGCATCATTATATGAATTTCAAAAACCTGAGCGTTTGCCTTTCCAACATTTGCAACTGCTTTTTGGTAAAGCTCGCGAAGCTCTTTTTTTGCTTTTGTCTGGGCATCCCTAAATCTCAGAACTTCGTCTTTTATGTTGCTTATTTTTGTTCGCTTTATTATTTGATGCTCGTTTCCCCAAAAATGAAGTTTACCCATAGCAAGAGCGTTATACACGGATTTCCCATTTATTTCAATCATTTTTAAAATCACATCCTAAGTGCAGTATCTTTAGGTTAGTATAGACAAAAAAAGAATAAACATACTTTTTAAAATGCAATTGTTTCTAAAAAAAAGTATCGATAACCAATAAAGAATGAAAATCAATTTTTAAAAGGGATATTAAAACACTTGTCCGCATAATTATAAGTATATAAAAAGCAACACAGGAGGCGCGGAATTATGGAAGGAGTAAGAGGACTTAGCGAAAAAGAGGTCCAGGTTTCGCAAGAAAAATATGGCAAGAACATTCTGACTAAAAAAGAGCGGTCAACTTTCTGGAAAAAATACAGCGAAAAGTTTGAGGACCCAATTATTGTTATTTTGCTTGTAGCTTTGGGGATAAATGTCATATTCACCTTTTTGGGAAAAGCTGACTGGTTTGAATGTTTTGGTATTTTTCTGTCGGTCTTGATTTCTACATTTGTAGGAACAATTTCGGAGTATAAAAATGAAGAAACTTTTCAAAAGATTCAGGAGGAAGCCGAAAAACGGAGCTGCAAGGTTTACCGGGATGAAAAGCTCACACAAATTGCTTGTGAAGATGTGGTTGTCGGGGATTTTATTCTTTTGCAAAGCGGTGATATGGTGCCTGCTGATGGTGTGGTATACGCAGGTGAAGTTATGGTGGATCAGTCTGCTCTGAACGGCGAAAACAAAGAAATCAAAAAAACTGCGGCAAACAACAAAGATAGTCAGATAATCGATTTTTGGGACAAGTCGAGTCTTTTAAGAGGAGTTGTTGCGTGCTCGGGGCAATGTATTATGAAGGTTACAAGGATTGGAGATGAAACTGTATATGGAAGGCTTAACCGTGAGGCATCGGGCGAAGTGAGGAAAAGTCCGCTTCAGGTCAAACTTTCAGCTCTTGCAAAAAAGATAAGTATATTTGGATATATCGGCGCAACTGCTATTATGGTTTTTTGTATGCTGGGACTGATACTCAAGCACACGGGCGGCGATGCAAGTATGCTGGGCGAGTATTTTTCGGACAAGGCACAGATTGCCTCGGATGCAATAAGCTCACTTATTTTGGGTATAACGGTAATTGTTGTGGCTGTTCCCGAGGGACTGCCTCTTATGATTGCGATAGTATGCTCACTTAATATGAAAAAGATGCTTAAAAGCAATGTGATGGTAAGAAAACTGATAGGGATTGAAACGGCGGGTAGCATCGATATATTGTTTTCGGACAAGACAGGGACCATAACCTGCGGAAGACTTGAGACAGTAAGCTTTGTTGACGGCAGAGGAAGTGAAGTGCATAGTTTTGACGGATTGAGTAACGAAATTAAAAAGCTTGTTTACATATCATCTGCCATAAACAGTGCGGCTAAATATTCGGGTAAAAAAGTTTTGGGCGGGAATGCTACCGAAAGGGCACTTTTGGAGTTTGTGCAAGGCTTTCCTCGTGCAGATATAAAAGTTCAAAAGCTTGACGAGATATTGTTTTCAAGTGAGAAAAAGTATTCAGTCGCGTGGGTTGACGGGGATTTTAAAGGTGGTTTTATCAAGGGTGCACCCGAAAAAATTCTGGACAGATGCACAACCTTTTATGATGAATATGGGACAAAACAATCGCTTGTGAATTTGTCTAAACTAAAAGAAAAAATTGAGAAAATGGCACGGCGGTCAATAAGAGTTCTTGCCCTTGCAACCGCCGAAAATCGAGGCGCAGACGAGCTTCCTGACAAAATGACACTTGTTGGCCTTGTTGGCATTCGCGACGAACTTCGAAAAGAGGTAAGGGATTCGGTTTTGGAGTTGAGTCGTGCAGGGATAAAAACTGTAATGATAACGGGCGACAAAAAGGAAACGGCGGTTGCGGTGGCAAAAGAAGCCGGAATCATTGACAGTGAAAGGTCATTGGTTTTGACTTCTGACGAGATAAAGAATATGGATGATGCCGCGCTTAAAAATCTTATTCCTGATTTGAGAGTTGTGGCAAGGGCGTTGCCCACGGACAAAAGCCGTTTGGTCAGGCTTTCACAGGAGAGAGGTATGGTTGCCGGAATGACAGGAGATGGGGTCAATGATTTGTCGGCACTCAAGCTCGCGGATGTCGGCTTTGCAATGGGGGCGGGTACAGATGTTGCAAAAGAGGCAGGAGACATAGTAATCCTTGACAACGATTTTTCGTCAATAAAAAAAGCCGTCCTTTACGGACGAACAATTTACAAAAGTATCAAGAAGTTTATAACATTCCAGATGACCATTAATATTGCGGCGGTTGCAGTGCTTATTCTGGGACCTATAGTAGGAATTGACAAGCCACTTGGGATAGTTCAGATGCTTTGGATAAATCTGGTTATGGACACCCTTGCTGCAATAGCTTTTGGAGGTGAGGCTCCGCTTCGAAAATATATGCTTGAAAAACCAAGAAAGCGTGATGAGGATATAATCGACAAAAAAATGTGGAGCGCAATAGGTGTGGGCGCAGTGTTTATCTCTGCGATAAGTGTGTTTATGTTTATTTCACAAGATATGTACTATGCCTTTCGTGCGTCCGAGAATGATGTTGTTTTCTACACCGGTTATTTTAGTTATTTTGTGTTTTCGTGTATATTTAATGCGTTTAACACACGGACGGACGAGGTCGATTTGTTTGACCATATCTCATTAAACAAGCCGTTTATAGCCATTATACTTTTGATTTGCGCAGTGCAGATATTTATGACTTATTTTGGCGGAGCGGTCATTGGAACGGCAGACCTTTCTGCAAAGGAATGGTCGATAGTGATTGTTATGGCGCTCCTTGTTATACCGGTTGACATTTTAAGGAAACTGATTGTTGAAAAAGTGAAATAGCAAGTTATACTCCGCTCAGGTCAAAGGGCGGGGTATAGCTTTTTTTTGCGCTGCTTTTTTCTTGCATATAGCCATTTTTAAAGCCAAGTGATATTGCGGTATCAATTACCGAATTATATTCAAATGATGTGACTTTGCGGCAAAGCTCAGGATGATTTGCAAGTATGTCAAAGTTGGGGGTAAACTGACTCATCAAACTCAGGATAAAGCTGTCAGGTAAAACTTGGTCGGCGAGCTTTTGTAAAATTTCAATCGAATCTTTGCGGCATCCGGGCAAAACAAGGTGGCGTATGATAACGCCTGACTTAAGAATTCCGTTTTCGTCAAATTTGGGATTGCCACAAATGTCAATCATTTTTTTTGCAGCCGAAAGCGAAATATCAAAGTAGTCGGGAGCTTTGCTGTACTTTTGTGCGAGGTCTGCGTCTTTGTATTTTATGTCGGTCAAAAATATATCAATAATTCCGCGCAGGGATTCAAGCGTTTCCGGGCTTTCGTAGCCGCCTGTGTTGTAGACAAAGGGAATTTTGACAATATGTCGGACTTTTTTTATTGCAGCAACTATCTGCGGAACATAGGGAGTGGGAGATACGAGGTTTATGTTGTGAGCACCTTTTTCAAAAAGCTCTGCAAAAATTTCGCTCAAACGGTCAACAGAAACCTCTTTGCCAAAGCCCTCCTGGCTGATTTCAAAGTTCTGGCAGTAAACACATCTTAAGTTGCATCCACTAAAAAATACAGTCCCGCTGCCATTTGTGCCGCTTATGCACGGCTCTTCCCAATGATGCAGGGCCGCTCGCGCAATTTTGGGGTTTGGTGTTGCTTTGCAAAAACCGTGCGAGGAAAATCTGTCAATCTTACATTCGCGCGGGCAAAGTTTGCAATTTTTTAAACGCTCCATATTTCAAAATTCCTTTTCTTTTTTTCCTTATCTAACAGTATATTTCAAACAACTTTTGCTGTCAATCACAAATTTTTACAAAACTATTGACAAAATTATACTTTGATGTTAAAATAGTTTGAAGTTAAAAGTATTTTTGGAGGTGCAAAAATGACCGACAAAGAAAAAGCTATGATAAATCAGTTTTTTGTCAGGGTTTTCAACCAGATACTTTCGTGGGAGGAACAAAGCTTTAAAGAAATGGGAATTTCGGAGATAACACTCCGCGAGCTTCATGTTATCGAGGCAGTATATTCTCTTATTGAAAAAGGTGAAAACCAAATGTCCGAGATTGCAAAATATCTTTCGATAACCCCCGGCTCGCTTACAACGGCAGTAAATTGTCTTGTGAAAAAAGGTTATCTTGAGCGCGAAAGTCAGCCAAACGACAGACGCGTTGTAAAAATTGTACCTACAAAAGCGGCAGAAGAAGTAAACAAAATACACGAAGATCTTCACAAAGAAATGATTGATGGCGTAATGTCAAACATTGACGACAAAGATATGGGTGTAGTATTAAAAACCCTTGAGGGATTGAATAAATTTTTTGGTGAAAACCAAACTTCAAGAAGATAGGAGAATATAAAAATGAAAGAATTCAAGTGTTATGAAGTAGAGGAATTTAAAAGTCTGCGCGAGGCGGTAAAAAGAAATGTCGACCGTCAGGGTGACAAAGCCGCGTTTAAATTCCGCGAGAAAAAAGAGTTAAAGACTGTTACATATCGCGAATTTTACAATGCCTCACTTTATCTTGGAAATGCGCTTTTGAAGAGGGGCTTTATCGATCGTCATGTTGCCTGCATTGGCGAAAACTGCTATCGCTGGCTTATTGTGCACAGCACAATGATGACCTCAAACGGTGTGTATGTGCCGCTTGACAGACAGCTTCCCAAGCAGGATATTGTGACAGTTCTTAACCACAGCGATTCAGAGGTTTTCTTTTTCACAAAGAAGTATATAAAAATCCTTGAAGAAATAAGACCCGAGCTCCCCAATATAAAAATGTTTGTTTGCCTTGATGCTGAAGCCGCAGAGGGCGAGTATCTGTCGCTTGACGATTTGCTTGCCGAGGGAAAAGCACTTATGGAGTCGGGATTTAACGAATACGAAAAAACCGAGGGTGACACCGATGCTTTAAGGCTTTTGGTTTATACATCAGGCACAACCGGTATGGCAAAGGGCGTTATGCTTTCGGAGCGTAATGTTATGACCTGTATAAACACAGGACTTCGCCTTACCAGACTTTATGACAGAGCAATTTCGCTGCTTCCTTACCACCATACTTATGAGGGTATAGGCCTTATTGCAGAGCTTGCCTGCGGAGTTACGATATTTATAAACGACAGCATAAAAAATCTTCTTAAAAACTTTGAGGAATTCAAACCTCAGACTGCATTTTTGGTGCCTGCTCACCTTGAGGCATTTTACAAGAAAATCCAAAAGGCAATCGGCAAGAAAAAGCCTCTTATTGATACTATGATTGCAGTCAGCAACGGCTTAAGAAAATGCGGTATTGATTTAAGGAGCAAGATGTTTGGTATGATTCTCAAACCATTCGGCGGCGAGCTTATAAAGGTTATAAGTGGCGGTGCGCCCATCAGGCCCGAAATTGCAGAATTCTTTGATGCAATTGGTGTTACAGTTGTCAATGGTTACGGCATCACAGAATGTTCACCTCTTGTAGCAATCACACGTGAGGGATATGATGATTGCTATACTGCGGGCGTGCCGATTGGTTCGGTACAGGTTAAGATTAAAGACCCTGACGAAAACGGAATCGGTGAGGTTTGCGTAAAGGGAACCTCGGTTATGCTTGGATATTACAAAAATCAGGAGGCAACCGACCGTGTGATGGAAGATGGATGGTTTAATACCGAGGACCTTGGACTTCTTGACGAAAAAGGCAGACTCAAGATTACCGGTCGTTCGAAGAATTTGATTGTGCTTAGGAACGGCAAAAACATCTTCCCCGAAGAAATCGAGAATTACATTTTGTCTATTCCCTATGTTGCCGAGGCAGCAGTGACGGCATGGCATGACGAAAGCGGCGAGGAATCAGGACTTTGCGCACACATCTACCTTGACCCTCAAAGCGAAATGGCTGCGGACCCCAATCGCGAAGCAAAGGTAAAAGAGGATGTTATAAAGGTTTGCAAGCCGCTTCCGGCATATAAGCAGGTAAGCCGTATAAACATACGCAAAGAGGAGTTTGTAAAGACTACAACCAATAAGATAAAGAGAAACGAGATAGAGAGTGTCGGGTAAATTTACTTACCTTGCACATTTCCCGCTCACTCACATACACAAAGTATAGATTCGCTCGCGAAAACGCACAATTTAAGCGAATTTACACACGATACTAATTGAGACAACATGAAATTAACAAAAAAAAGCATCGACAAAGTCGATGCTTTTTTTTGGTGGAGATGAGGAGAGTCGAACTCCTGACCCCCTGCTTGCAAGGCAGGTGCTCTCCCAACTGAGCTACACCCCCAAAAACAAATATATTCTATCACAAATTTTTTCATTTGTAAAGATAAAAATAAAAAAATCTTCAAATTTTGACAAAAAGAAGATTTTTTTAGTATTACTTAAATGATACTTTTTGTGGCTGTCTGTTTTTGTAGTAATAATACGAGTCAAAACCGCAGTCTTTAAGAAGTTGTATTGCTTCGGCAAAACCATAATCAATTCTTTTTGGTTTGTGAGCGTCTGTCCCTATAGAGACAAGCTCGCCGCCAAAAGAGCGGTATCTTTTTAAAATCTCGGCATCGGGCATAAAACCGATGTTTTCGAATTCCGAGGTGTTAAGCTCCAGTGCCTTTTCACGCGAGATAAGAGTTTTCAGTGTTTTGTCAATTATAGGCATAAACTCCGCAAGATCAAGGTCAAGTTTGTAGCCACCGCACACATATCTCAAAATCAGCGTCAGGTGCGAAAGAACATCAAAGTCACATTTTTCGGCGGTTTCGAGGATATCCTCAAAATAGCATCTTGCATGCTCGCGAAGCTGTGCATTTGTATATGCCGAAAAATCCACACGCGAGATATAATTTGAATCAAGATTTGTACGAACACGATGTATTGATGCCAAAACTATGTCAAGGGGCGAGGATTCAATAAGGCGACTTATATACTCGGGTGACCACAGAATTTCGTCAAATTCGGCACCTGCAAAGACCTCAAGTTTGCCATCGAATTGACTTGCCATAAGCTTTGCATCCCGCATCGAACCCTTTAGTACGCTGTAAGTGCGATGGGTGATATAGTTTCCGCCGTGACAATGGTCGCAAAATGCAATGCCGGAAAGTCCTGCATTTATGGCGCTTTTGCACATATCAACAGGAAGAGCCTTGCAGTCCACACTGTTTTTTGTATGCGTGTGAGTGTTAAAAAGCTTCATTGCATTTGCCAAATCCTTTCTTAAAAAATCCCTGATTCTATTTTAAACTTTTTTATAAAAATAGTCAAGCTTTTAGCTTGACTATTTTTGTGTAGAATTTTTTGAATTTTTTGAGTTTTGATAAAACTTACATTTCCTGAAAAGTTTAGTTTGTCAGAAAGACTATTTTTCTTCGGTAAGACCAAAACGCTTTCTGAACTTGTCAACACGGCCGCCCGTATCAACTAATTTTTGCTTGCCTGTGTAGAAAGGATGGCAAGCAGAGCAAATTTCGATAGAAACGTTCTCTTTTGTAGAACCTGTTTCAATAACATTGCCGCAAGCACACTTGATAGTTGTCTCTTTGTAATCGGGATGTATTCCTGCTTTCATCTCTATATTTCACCTCTTTCTTTCGAGAGTTGCATTCGTATATACTGCCAAAAACGCAAAACGCGTTCAGCAGACCTAAGTATTATAGCACATACTTTTTACAATTGCAAGATATTTTTAAAAATTTTTCAAGTTTTTGAAAACATCATCAATTTTTTCTTTGAGGCTGACCAAATCAAGCTTGGTTTCCAAAAAGATTTCGTCCGCCAAAAGCCCTTGATAAATCAGCATATCAAGACCATTCAGCGTGATGAGTCCAAGCTCTCTTGCGCGCTTTAGGAGCGAGGTTTCCGAAGGATTGTAGATGAGGTCAAAAACTAGGGCTTCCTCAGGCATATTTTCCAAAAAAGACAAGTCGTCAAAGTTAGTGTCAATTCCTTCCATTCCCAAAGGAGTGCAGTTGATAAGGATGTCGCAGCCTTTTGCCGCTTTTTTGAGCGATTCTTTGTCAAAAGGAAGAGCGGTACAATTTTTGCCGCTTTCTTTAATGACTTTTTCGCATATATCTTCAGCCGACCTTAAAGTGCGATTCAGCACAGTTATTTTGTCGGCCCCCTCAAAAGCCATTTTAAGAGCCAAAGCCAAAGCTACACCACCTGCACCCAAAATAACAACGCTTTTTCCTTTTGCCCGAAAACCCTTATTTTCCACAGAATAAACCATACCGAGCGCATCGGTATTATATCCAAAAAGCTTTCCGTCTTTGATTTTTACTGTATTGACCGAGCCAAAGCTGAGTGCCTCGTCGTCAATAAAATCAAGGAAGGGAATAATATCTGTCTTGTGTGGCATTGTAAGGTTAAAACCACACAGACCAAGAGCTTTTGCTTCACTCAGGTATTTCGGAAGCTCGCCTTTTTTTATCTGCACTTTTTGGTACTCGTACTCAAATCCAAGCTCTTTCAGAACTGTTTCGTGAATATACGGTGACTTGCTGTGACTTATGGGGTCGCCGACAACATCCAAACGCAATTTAGTCACGCTTTAAAGCCTCCTCCAAAAGATAATCAATCGCCAAAAGATATCCTTTAAAGCCAAGTCCGGTGATTTGTCCGATGCACGAGGGCGCAGTTACAGAGGTATGGCGAAATTCTTCGCGCTTGTGAATATTGCTTATGTGCACCTCGACTGCAGGAACCTGGACCGACGAAAGTGCATCGCGTATAGCATAGCTGTAGTGGGTATATGCACCGGGATTTATAACTATGCCGTCAAAGTTACCTTGCGAATGATGTATAAAGTCAATCAGCTCGCCCTCGCCGTTGCTTTGCAGAACTGTTGCCTCGGCGCCTTTTTCGCGGCAGTATTCTTCGATATAATTTTCTAAATCAGCATAGGTTTTTTTGCCGTAAACCTCGGGCTCGCGAACACCCAGCATATTCAGGTTAGGTCCGTTTATTATCAAAATTTTAGTCATTTTTCAAAACCTCACTTATTATTTTGTTTAGTACATTTTCCAAAGATTCATTATTCAAAACCTCAATGTGGCAGGCTTTTTTGTAAAGCTCAAACCTCCGCTCAAACAGACCAACAAGCTTTTCCTTACCGTTTTTCAAAAGTGGTCTGTTCTTTATGTCAATATCATTCAAAAGATTTTCAAGGGGTCGGTTTATAAAAATCACAACAGATGATTTTTTCAAAATATCGATGTTTACTTCCCTTTCCACAATTCCGCCACCTGTTGATATGACGGAGTTTACTTTTTGCAAAAGTTCTTTAAGAGCATCGGTTTCAAGCTTTCGGAAGTGGTCTTCACCAAACTGTTCAAAAATTTGGGGAATGGTCATGTTTTGAGTTTCTTCGATATGTTGGTCCGAGTCAAAAAATGAAAGGCCAAGTTCTTTTGCAAGAAGTTTGCCGATTGTGGTTTTGCCCGAGCCGGGCATCCCAATAAGGACAATGTTTTTCATTTAAAAGCCGCCTCCTCAGCAGGATTTATAGTTTCCTAAAATTTTGAGCGATGCAGTCATACCCAAAAGCTGCGAAATAACATTTTTAATCTTTTCATCCTGCAAGTTGCCTTCAAAATCAACAAAGAACATATAATGGAACGACCCGTCACGGCTTGGCCTTGATTCAATCTTCAAAAGATTTACTCCGCTTCGTGCAAAAACCGACAAAACTTCGTTAAGAACACCGCTTCGGTCAGGAAGAGTAAAAAGTATGCTGACTTTGTCAAATTCCGGGTCAAGCTGACCTTTTTTTGCAATTACAATAAAGCGTGTTTTGTTTACATCAATCGAGCTTATCCCCTCAGCAAGGATTTTAAGACCATAAAGCTCAGCCGCACGGCGGTCCGAAATTGCAGCGACGGAGGGGTCGCCGTTTCCGGCAATCATTTTTGCTGCCAATGCGGTGTTGTGATACGGCTCGAATTGCATTTTTGGATGCTTTGCAAAAAATGCCTTGCATTGCATATATCCTTGCTCGTGCGAGTATACTTTTTTGATATCCCGAAGTTCTGCACCAATCAGTCCTACAAGACAGTGATCGATGTTTACTTCTGTTTCGCCGACTATGTAAAGACTGCGTTTTTCAAGCAGGTCAAGAGTTGCCGAAATCGAGCCGGTAGAGGAGTTTTCAAGAGGAATAACACCAAAATCGGCTTTGTCATCATTTACAGCGTCCAGAACCTCGGCAAAGGTCATAACATTGGTTTTTGTAGAGGATTCACCAAAAAACTGCATAAGTGCTGTTTCGCTGTTTGAGCCAGGAATTCCCTGGTATGCAACGAGCGGATTTTTGACATCTGTTGAATCTTCAAAGTTGTCAAGGAGAGAAAGCACGCCTGATGCATCAGCAAGTGCTTTGGACTGTTCGGCACGGCTTATTTTCATTATTCCTGCAAAAAAATCGCGGACAGGAATCCTAAGCTCCTCGCTTACCTTTGACATTTTGTCATTTAGTATTTTTTCTTCCCGTTGTTTATCTAAAACAGGCAGATTGTTTTGCCGTTTGTATTCTGCAATACCAAGACTGCAATTCATTCTTTTTAAAAACAGAGGAAGGAGTTCGACATCGATTTTGTCGATTTCCTGTCTTAAAGAATCTATATCGTACATTAAAAGGCTCCTTTCCACTTAGTCATATAGTGCATCCAAAATTGCAAGAGCAGCAGCGCTTTCGATTACCACCGCTGCACGCTGAACAATGCAGGGGTCATGCCGGCCGGTGATTTCAAGCGTGGTGTTTTCCATTTTTTCAAGGTCAACGGTGCTTTGTGGTTTTGCAATTGACGGAGTGGGTTTAATTACGGTCGAGAACATAATCGGCATCCCGTTTGATATTCCACCGTTTATTCCGCCGTTGTGGTTTGTTTTGGTGTAAATTTCTTTTCCGTCGGTTTCAAACTGGTCGTTTGCATCAAACCCATACATATCAGCAAAATCAAAGCCGCAGCCAAATTCAATGCCCTTTACTGCAGGAACAGAGAAGACAAGTGACGAAATGCGGCTTTCAAGGGAAGCAAAAAACGGCGAGCCGATACCGGGTTTAACACCCAAAAGCGCACATTCGATTATGCCACCGACCGAGTTTTTGTCGGCTGCAGCAGCAAGTATCTCTGCCTTCATTTTTTCGCCGACCGAATCGTCAATAACAGGAAAGTCTTTTTGCGAAATTTCATTCAAAAGCTCGGGGGAAAGGGTGTATGCCGAAAAATTTTCTTCCGAAACATTGTGTATTTTTTTGATATGCGAGCCGACTGTTATGCCGGATTCTTTAAGACAAAGCTTTGCAATTGCTCCTGCAAAAACCAGTCCCGCAGTGATTCTGCCCGAAAAATGTCCGCCGCCGCGAAAATCATGGGTTTTACCATACTTTGCAAAACCGGTAAAATCGGCATGACCGGGACGGATAAGGTTTGGAGTATAATCTTTCGAACGAGTGTTGGCGTTGCGGATTACAGCACAGATTGGGGTCCCCGAGGTTTTTCCGTCAAAAACCCCTGACAGAATTTCGACTTCGTCGGCTTCCTGCCTGGGTGTCGACAGATTGTTTCTTCCGGGCGCACGCCGAGTCATCTCGTATTTTATAAATTGGGTGTCAAGTTCGAGTCCTGACGGAATTCCGTCAAGAACGACTCCGATTCCGCCTCCGTGAGATTCGCCGAAAATACTGATTTTTATTTTATTTCCCCAGGTATTCATCTTGCATTACCTCCAAGATCGTTGTAGTCTTCAAAAAAGTCGGGATAGGATTTGCCCACTGCTTTTTTTGCACCAATTATAATTACATCGCCCTCGCATCGGCAAGCAGCAATCGCCGCTGCCATTGCAATACGATGGTCATTGTGAGCAGAAATCTCGGCACCTTTCAAAGCTTGCTTGCCTTTTATGACAAGAAAATCCTCGCCTTCCTCAATCTCTGCACCCATTTTTTTTAGCACATCGCAGGTTGTCGAAAGCCGGTCACTTTCTTTCAGCCTGAGGCGTGATGCGTTTGTTATACGGCTTTCGCCTTTGCAAAAAGCAAACAAAACTGCCAGAATCGGCACAAGGTCGGGCACCTCGTCTGCATCAACCGTTATGCCGTGCATCAGGGGAGTACATACTGCGCGAAAGTCGGATACATTCACTTGCTCAACTTTTGCCCCGGTTTCTTTGATGATATCAAGGATTTTTTTATCGCCTTGAAGACTGTCGGGGTTAAGCCCCGAGACCGTCACATCAGAGCCAAGCGCCCCTGCGACGAGGAAGAATGCGCTTTGTGAAAAGTCACCCTCCACGGTATAGTTTTGAACTTTATATTTTTGATTTCCTTCTATGACAAAAGTTTTGTAATTGTCGTTTTTGATTTTTATTCCAAATCTTTTGAGCACATCAAGGGTTATATCAATGTAGCCTTTTGACGAAAGGTTTCCGTCAATTGTTATTTTGCTGATTCCGTCAAGAAGAGGAAGTGCAAAAAGAAGACCTGTGACAAACTGCGAGCTTACCGAGCCGTCAATTACAAAATTCCCCGGTTTAAGACTGCCGCTTATCAAAAGAGACCTTTCGGTTTGCTTGTATTTGATACCAAGCTGGTCAAAAATTTTAAAGTAAGGATCAAGCGGTCTTGTCAAAAGTCTGCCTTTTCCCAAAAATTCAAACTCTTTACCAAAGGCAAGTGCAATAGGAATGAAAAATCTGAGGGTAGAGCCGCTTTCACAGCAGTCAAGCCGGATTTTTTGCGGTAGAGTTGTAGCACCTCTGCTCATATCGACTGCCAAATTTTTTAAATCGTATGAATACTCCCCTCCAAGTGCCTTTATGCAAGAAAGTGTTGCTAAAATATCATCTGACAGCTTGATATTTTCGATTTTACAGTCGTCACCCGACAAAAAAGCGGATATGATTGCACGGTGTGCATAGCTTTTTGATGGTGGAGTTTTCACACTGCCCGAAAGCGGACAGGGTGTGATTGTTATTTTGTCCATATCTGGTCCTTCTTTATATCTTTGATTATCACCTTGCCGATTTTCTCGGGAAGAATAAGGCTTATCAAATCACCTTTCCCTTTTTTATCAACAGCGATTGAGTTGGCAAGAGATTGCTCGTCAATCTCGATTTCTTCGGGCAGACCAAAAGCTGAAACAAGAGCGCGGATACGGTCTTTGGAATTATCTTTTGTTATACCAAGTGCTTCGCCGTATTCTGCTGCCATAACCATTCCGGCAGCAACTGCCTCGCCGTGAGTGTAGGTTTGGAAGTTGTATTTCTTTTCGATTGCGTGTCCAAATGTGTGGCCAAAGTTGAGTATCATTCTTCCGCCAAGGTCAAGCTCGTCTTTTTCGACAACCTGTCGTTTGAGGTCGCAAGAATGGTATATTACATCCTCGATAATATTCATAACCTTTGTGCGGGATGCCGAGTTTTCTAACTTTTTAAAAAAACTTTCGTCTAAGATAGCGCCATATTTGATGACTTCGGCCATTCCGTCTGCAAAAATTTTGTCAGAAAGTGTGTCAAGACAGTCAGGGTCGATGATTACAAGCTTTGGCTGGTAGAATGCACCCGCAAGGTTTTTTCCGGCAGGCAGATTGATTGCAACCTTGCCGCCAACGCTGCTGTCCACTTGCGAAAGAAGCGTTGTGGGTATCTGAACAAACGGTACACCTCGAAGAAGGGTTGAAGCACAAAAGCCGGTCAGGTCCCCTACAACTCCGCCACCAAGTGCGATTACTATATCGCTGCGTGTGATTTTGTTTGCCAGAAGCTTCTCATACAAGAACTCAAGATATTTAAGTGATTTCGAACTTTCACCTGCAGGAACAGTCACCCAAAATGGTGAAAAGCCGGATTTTTCAAGAGTGTCGAGTAGCTTTTCGGCATAAAGCGGTGCAACATTTTCGTCGGTAACAACAGCTGCCTTGCCAATGGGTGTTACCCCGGCAATCAAAGCACCTGCATTATCCAGAATTCCTTTTTGAATTTTTATATCATATTCCCGCCCCGGAATATTTACCCTGAGTGTTTTCATATTACTTTGGCTCTCTTTCCTGCATATCAAGTTTATTTTTTCGCACTCTTGACAAAAGCTTTCTGAGTTCGTCTTTGTCAAAGTTTTCTATTCCATCTTTAAATTTTACCAAAGAACTTATGTATCGGTCAAGTTCTTTAAGCAAAAAATCCCGATTTTCTAAAAATAATTCACTCCACAAGTCGGGATTGATGTTTGCAATACGTGTACAGTCGCGAAACGCACCTGCTGTATACGCCCGGTTCATTTTTTCATTAAAGTCAAGGCAAAGTGCCGCAGCAGAAACATGCATAAGGTCACTTGTATAGGCAATGACGCTGTCGTGTTCCTCGGGTGTAGCTTTGGCAATGCGTGTTGCACCGATATATTTTGCCATATCTTCGATAAGACCCACTCCAAAATCTGTTGAGGTTTTGCCCGGGGTGATTATAAAGCCGCACATACCAAAAAGCTCGGGAGCGGCACTTTCAAAGCCGTGAGTTTCTTTTCCTGCCATAGGGTGACTGCCGACATATTCACAAAACTCGGGAAGAACAGCCTCAATTTGCTGCGCAAGCTTTGTTTTTACGCCGCAAACATCTGTTATTACCGCACCATTTTTAAATACAGGTGCGTTTTCTTTGATTATTTTAAGTGTCACTTCGGGATAGGTACAAAGAATGACAAGGTCGGCATTTTTTATTGCATCGCGGGGAATTTCAAAGACCTCGTCAACAGCACCGTTTTCAAGTGCTTTTTGGCGGGTTTGGGGGTCGATGTCACATCCGCAGATTTTGGCAGAGTGAAAGCCTTTAAGGGCATAAGCCATCGAACCGCCGATTATGCCAAGACCTATTATTGCAATTTTAAAGTCAGGATTATCCATTTTAAAACCGTCACTTTCTATATTTGCTTTCCGAAATGGGCGCTCATTGCACCAAGTTTTTTCATAAGATTTGCATACTGGTCAAGGTCAAGCGATTGGGCACCATCGCACAATGCTGATTTGGGGTCGTTGTGGACCTCGACAATAAGGCCGTCTGCACCAACTGCCATAGCGGCAAGCGACAGCGATTCAACCATCCAGTTTATACCTGCCGAGTGCGACGGGTCAACAACAACCGGCAGATGCGAAAGCTTTTTGACTGCAGGGATTGCACTCAGGTCAAGAGTATTGCGGGTATAGGTCTCGAAGGTGCG
Source organism: Clostridia bacterium (assembly GCA_045578305.1). Lineage (GTDB taxonomy): Bacteria > Bacillota > Clostridia > Monoglobales > Monoglobaceae > SIG440. The sequence continues at coordinate 18,974 of JAZNKA010000070.1, forward strand.
GATGCCTCTTTCGCACAGGATTACATTGGGGTTTCCGCCTGCCATAATATATTCAGCAGACATAAGCCATTCCTCAATAGTGGAGGAAAGTCCGCGTTTTAAAAGAATCGGTTTTGTTGCTTTTCCAAGCTCTTTAAGAAGGTCAAAGTTCTGCATATTTCTTGCTCCGACCTGGATTATATCAACATCGTTTTCAAAGGTTTCTACAAGGTGGGGTGACATAATTTCGGTTACGATGGGCAGTCCTGTCTCGCGGCGAGCTTCTTTCAAAAGCTCAAGACCTTCAAGCTCGAGTCCCTGGAAGGAGTATGGTGATGTGCGTGGCTTGTATGCACCGCCGCGAAGAATTGCGGCGCCACTTTCTTTTACACTTTTTGCCACAGTTAAAATCTGTTCTTCGTTTTCAACGCTGCAAGGACCCGCCATAACCACAAAGGATTTTTCGTCACCGATTGAGGCGTTTTCCACCTTTATGGAAGTATTCATCGGGTGGAATTTGCGGCTTGCCTTTTTGAAAGGCTCCTGAACACGCATAATACGCTCGACATCAGGATTGAGCAAAAGTCTGTCGGCGTCAAGTGCGTGTGTATCGCCAATAAGACCAATAACAATGCTGTCTTTGCCTCGGATTATGTTAAGCTCAAATCCCTTTGTCTTAAACTCCTCAATCATAGAGTCAAGATGACTTTGCGGAATAGTTGTTTTTGTTACAATTACCATTTTTTATCTCTCCCTTTAAATATAAAATAAAAAGAGAGCCCGTTTGTATAACGAGCTCTCAAAAATTTACAAGATTCAGCAAAAACTCAACCAAATCAGCTCATTATACAAAGTTTTTTCGGCATAAAGAAATAACCGTAGCTAAAATAAAAGCTAAGGCTGATAAAGTAGAAGAAATATTTAATTGTCTGATTTAAAGAACCAATTAAATTCATATTTCTGTACCCTTTCGGTTATTTGTATTGTATTTTAGCACACTAAACTGATAAAGTCAAGAGCTTTTTAAAAACAAATTATAAAATTTCCTCAATATGAAACCCCTCGCGATGAGGAATATGGTCAACCAGCTCTGCAAACATAATGAATTCGCCGAAGAAGTTGGTTTTTTCTTCCAAATTGGCAAACGCCTCAGCCTGAGCGAGCGAAATCTCGAGTTGCTCGATGTCATCTGTGCTGATGGTGAGCGATGCCCAAATGCTGTATTTTTCCCATTCCTGCCGGATATCAGCAAGCATCAGGCGTACAGCATTCCAGTTTTCCGCTGATGCAAGCTTGAAGACTTCGTCGTTTTTTGAAGCAAGAGATTTTCCCATTTTATTCATTAAAAAGGAGTGGACTCCAATGAATATACACATAACAACAAGGATTATTATTGCTGCACGAAGTATTTTCATCGTTTTTTCCCCCTTTTGTCGTTTGGGATGATTATGACATCGCCGTCTTTTGTTGCGGTCATACAAAAGATATCAGCAAGACTTGATACTTTTTTCAAAGAAAGCTGTTTATGCAGCCAGTTTTCATCAAAACCAAGTATCTTCAGGTTGTGCAGGTCAATGCGACCGTTGTCTACTATTACATAACTTAAGCCTGAAGCCGATGGAGAAATCCCTACATCCTCGGGGGTCAGAGGCCTTTTCTTTGGGGTGGGTATTACACTTACATCTCCGTTTGTTTCCTTAATCACAAAATCTACTTCCGAAAGGTTTGTAGCTCCGGTGTTTCGCACACATTCCATCAAATCGTGAAGGTTGAAACGGTGCTTTTCCATTTCGGACTGATTGATTTTTCCTTTTTCATAAAAAACGCTTGGCGTGCCAAAAAAAATCTTTCTGAGGGCAAAACTCTTATAAGCTCCAAACGAAATCAGCACCTCAAGAATAACCAACAAAAAAATGGATACAAGACTGTTGATAAGTGGTGCAGAGACATCTTGTATGGGAAGAGCGGCAACCTCGGATATTACAATAGTAACAACCAGTTCTGACGGCTCAAGCTCTCCTATCTGGCGCTTTCCTTGCAACCTCAGCGTCAAAACTACAAAAAAATACATCATAATGGTGCGTATAAATGCCGTAAACATCTGCTCACCTCACAAAAATATATTTTCAAGTATTTCCAAAAGTAAAAAATATATGCTTAAAAGAGGAAAATCACAAAAAGCTGGTGTCAAACATATACTATGTATAAAAATAAAACGAGGAGAGATTGTTATGGCAGAGACAAACCTTCAGCCAATGGGCTTTTTGGTGCTTCAGGTGTATACGGCAGACCAGGCGCTTCCAATAGAGGGCGCACATGTGCTGGTGACAAAAACCACCCCTGACGGTGAAGAACTTGTCAAGGTGATGCAGACAAACCGCAGCGGAAAGACCGAAGCACTTGCACTTTCTGCACCGCCTGCGGAAAATTCGCAAAAGCCTGATGGCGGAACAAGATACTATGTCTATAATGTGCGGGTGGATTATCCGGGGTATTATACAATGGAAAATCTGGATGTTCCGATTTTTGAAGGTCAGACATCTATTCAGCCGGTGGCACTTATTCCGCTTCCGCAAGACGAGGAACAAGGCAAAAAAATTTCGGTAGTCGAGCGTGAGCCAAATCTTTGATATGAGGTGATTTTTTTGGTAGGAAGACCTTACATACCTGCAAGAATAACAGTCCATCTTGGCGCACCCGATTCAAATGCCGAAAATGTGACGGTCAATTTTGCGGATTATATAAAAAATGTGGCATCAAGCGAAATTTATCCCACCTGGCCCGAAAATGCAATCAGAGCAAACATATATGCTCAGATTTCGTATGCATTAAACCGGGTTTATACTGAGTGGTACAGGTCAAGAGGCTATGATTTTGATATAACAAACTCGACGGCATTTGACCAATCTTTTGTTAGAAATAGGGATATATTTGAAAATGTAAGTCAGATAGTGGATGAGATTTTCAATGATTATATCCGCAGACAGGGCAGTTTGGAACCATTGTTTGCGGCATTTTGCGATGGTCGTGAGGTGATGTGCGACGGACTTTCGCAATGGGGAAGTGTCGATCTTGCAAATGCGGGATATACTCCATACGAGATATTGACAAATTATTACGGAGACGATATAGAATTGGTCAGGGATGCACCAATTCAAAACATATCCGAATCATATCCGGGCGAGCTTCTGAGAATTGGCAGTTCGGGAGAAGAGGTCAGGACCATACAAACCCAATTGAACAGAATTTCAAAGGACTATCCGTCAATCCCAAAAATTTCGGTGACAGACGGAGTTTTTGGTGTGCAGACCGAAAATGCAGTCAGGGAGTTTCAGCGAATTTTCAACCTGACACCTGATGGCATAATTGGCAAGGCAACCTGGTACAAAATAAAATATATATATGTTGCTGTGGCAAACCTTGCCGAACTTAATTCCGAGGGGATACGGATTGAGGATATCCCAAAGCAGTTTGTCTCGGACATAAGGCTTGGAAATGCAGGAAATCCGGTCAGGGTGCTGCAGTATTATCTGTCATTTATTGCCTCCTACAACAATGCAGTGTCAGCACCCGCAATTGACGGCACATTCGGTCAGGCAACGCTTGCGTCGGTCAGGGAGTTTCAGAGTGCTTATGGACTTCCTCAGACAGGAGTGGTTGACGAAACTACATGGGATAAGCTGAGCGAGGTCTACTTAGGAATTATTGAAAGCAACCCACCACAGTTTTTGGCGAATGTTCCGGTGCCATATCCTGGCAATCCTCTTGTGCTTGGCAGTTCGGGCGAAGCGGTCAGAGTTTTGCAGGAAAGACTTGACTTTATTTCGGAATTTTTTGAAAATATCGAATCCGTAGAGCCAAGTGGATATTATGGTGAACAGACCGTAAATGCGGTAAATTCGTTTCTTCGTGATATGGGGCTTCCTGAAAAGGGGATTGTGGGACCGGGTGCATGGAAACTGATTGAGGATACTTATTTCAATTTGCAAAGTGGCGACCAAAAGACCTCGGGTCAAAATCCGGGCTATACAGTAAATTAAGGAGGGGTATTGATGGCAAACGGAAATGTTTCAGACAGGGAATACTATTCTTTCAGGGATAAACCTGCCAATATAAACGAACTGCAACAGTTTTTGAGATATATTTCGCAAAATACCGACGGCATACCGACTGTGGTGCCAGATGGGATTTATGGACCCGAAACACGCGCCGCGGTATCGGCGTTTCAAAAAAAGACGGGACTTTCGCAAAATGGCGAAGCGGATTTTGAAACATGGACGGCTATTGTGGATTTTTATGACGAACTAAAAAGAACGAATCTGTTTCCCAAGGGAATTTTGGGGTATCCGCCTGAAATTCCGCACCTTAAGGAGGGAGACGACTTTGAGGAAATTTATCTTTTGCAAATTATGCTTAGACGAATAGCGAAAATTTTCAAAAATGTTACTATGCCGGAGTTGACCGGAGTATACGACAGCAAAACCTCTCAGGCGGTAAAGGATTTCAGCAGACTTTACGGAAAAGAAAGCAGCGGAATTGTTGACAGAGAGCTTTGGAATATATTGACAGATACCTACAATGCCTTTACAATCAATGGATAGCTTGACAACAAGACTTGCATTTGTTAAAATAAGGTGCGTAAAAACGGAGGAATGTAATTATGAGAATGAGAAGAAAAAAACACAGGGAAGAACGGATGGAAAACTGTTCGGACATTATCATAAAAGACATCTTGGATTATAAAGACAACCTAAGGGATATATTCCCGAATGATTTTCCGCTGCATATGGAAATCGGTTGCGGAAAAGGCGGGTTTATAAGCACCATTGCCGAGCTTAATCCCGAGATAAATTACATAGCGTTTGAAAAAAACTTAGATGTTTTGGTGCTTGCGATGGAAAAGGTATCCGAAAAGGGACTTAGAAATGTCAGATTTGTACCTGGTGACGCCGAAATCCTTGCCCAACTTGAAGAACAAAAAAGCATAGAGAGACTTTATATAAATTTCTGTGACCCATGGCACAAGTGGGGACACCGAAAAAGACGCCTTACTTACAAGCGGTATCTTGAAATATACAAAAGAATAATGAAGGATTTGGGCGAGATACATTTCAAAACGGACAATGCGCCGCTTTTTGAATTTTCTCTGAATTCGTTTTCAGATTTTGGTATGAAATTAAAAAACATTACCCTCGATTTGCACAAAAGCAAGTTTGAAGGTAATGTTATGACCGAATATGAAAAATTGTTTTCCGAAAAAGGTCAGCCGATTTACAGATGCGAGGCTATCTTTGATTCCTTTGGTGATTGTGAATCTTTGGAGTAAAAATTGCCAGAAGGAAGAACAAAGCGTGAGCAACCACCACCGACACAACAGCATAATCTATATTGAGTTTGGGTTCAAGAAATCGGGTGGGCAGGAAAAACCACATATACAATTTGTATCGCTTTGAGTAGAGGAAGGACGAGACAATTATGTATATAGTAGAAGCGGTAATGGCGGGAATAAAATATTCCTTTTTGGTCCTTGCTTCAACATGCAATCTTGACCAGTTTGTAAAATGAATGCGTAAAAACAAAAACAGAGCAATTGAATTTAAAATAAGGCAAACAATAGTGTCAGATATTGCAAGGTCACTGTAAATCATAAGAGAAAATATAACCGAGCAAATACAACCCACTACGAAAGTCTTTATTGTTTCTACGATTGAGCGGATAAATATATGCATAACCTTTTTTTAAGACCATCCTTTTTTTGAAATTTGAGTATACAAACATTATATTAGCACAACAAAACTCAATATGCAAGCAAAAAAATAAAAAATATTTCAGAAAAATATTGACAAACAAAAAATAATGTGATAAAATTTCGGGAGTAAAGCAGAAGGTCCGCTTCTCCCCTCAGCATACAGGCAAAAGGGTAAGAAATTTGATTTTTTTCGAGTGCGGAGATTTTATGCTTTCGCACTTATTTTTTTGCACATAAAAAATTGTGTGTTCTAAAGGGTGCAGATTATTTTGGAGGTGTTTAGATATAGCTAAGCAAGAGTTGATGATTAACGAAGAAATCAAAGACAAAGAGGTCCGTCTTATCGGTCCTGACGGCGAGCAGCTTGGTGTTGTTTCGGGCAAAGAGGCTCAAAAAATTGCAGAGGAACACAATCTTGACCTTGTAAAAATTGCGCCTCAGGCAAAGCCCCCTGTTTGCAGGGTTATGGATTATGGCAAACACAAGTTCGAAATAGCAAAAAGAGAAAAAGAAGCACGCAAAAATCAAAAAGTTATCAATATCAAAGAGGTAAGACTCAGTCCTAATATTGATGAGCATGATTTCAACACAAAAGTTAATCAGGGAATCAAATTTTTAAAAGCAGGCGACAAGGTCAAGGTTTCGGTTCGTTTCAGAGGTCGTGAGATTACGCACAGTGCCAGCGGAAAAGAACTTTTGCTCAAAGTAAAAGAGCAGATGGCCGAAGTCGGTGTTGTTGAAAAGGACATCAAACTCGAAGGAAGAAGTATGGCTATGTTTGTATCGCCCAAAAAAGCATAAAAGTCAAAGTCACTTTGGACAAAAGCTTTCAAAACTTTATTTATGGAAGGAGAAAAAAAGATGCCGAAAATTAAGACACATAAAGGCTCTGCAAAACGCTTCAGCGTTACAAAAAATGGTAAAATCAAAAGAGGAAAGGCTTTCAGAAGCCACATCCTTAACAAGAAGACAACAAAGAGAAAAAGAAAGCTCAGAAAGAGCGGATATCTCGCAAGTGCAAATGCTGCTACAATCAAGAGCATGATTCCTTACAAATAAGGATTAGCTTTATGCGAGAGCAGCAAATGCTGCAAGAAAAAACTTGTGCGGGTTTCCGCAAATTGGATTTAGATGAAAGGAGTCTTTAGATATGGCAAGAGTTAAAGGTGCTATGAACACCAGAAAAAGACATAAGAAAATACTTAAATTGGCTAAAGGATACAGAGGAGCAAAAAGCAAGCTTTTCAGAACTGCAAATCAGGCAGTTATGAAGTCGCTCAGCTATGCATACCGTGACAGAAAGCAAAAGAAGAGAAACTTCAGACAGCTTTGGATTGCAAGAATCAATGCTGCTGCAAGAATGAACGGTATCAGCTACAGCAAGTTTATGAACGGTCTCAAGACAAATGGTATCGAAATAAACAGAAAGATGCTTGCAGAGATTGCAGTGTCTGACCCCACAGCTTTTGCTAAGCTGGTTGAAAAAGTAAAATAAGATATTTAAAAAAAGTTATATCACGCGTGCGTGATATAACTTTTTCGCTCATAAGAATGTTTTAAAATATGGAGAACACAAATGATATATAATATATCAAGCAAGCACAACCAAAACCTTAAAACGATCAGACGGCTTAAACGAAAAAACGCAAGGACAGAAGAGAAAAAGTTTATTGCCGAGGGCAAAAAAATAGTGCTCGAGGCTTTTGAAAACATTCCCGAGAGGATTTTTTGCTTGACCGTGTCCGAAAGCTTTGCCAAGGCAGAGCCGGATATAATAAAAAAAGCAGATGAGATTTGTGGCAGGGTTTTTGTTGTGCCCGAAGGGATTTTTAACGAGCTTTCAGACACCGAAACTCCACAGGGCGTTTTGGCAGTTGTGAATATTTGTGAGGAACAAACTCTTCCCGATCAAAGCTGTAGCAAGCTTGTTGTTCTTGACGGCGTTTCCGAACCGGGAAACTTAGGTACGGTAATTCGTACTGCAGAGGCTCTTGGCTTTGATGGGATATATCTTACCAAAGGTTGTGCAGATATATATTCGCCCAAAACCGTCAGGTCAACGATGGGTTCGCTGTTTCGGATGAGGTTTAAAGCAAACTGCACAGTGTGCGACCTTGAAGAACTGCAACAAAAAGGATTTGCGCTTATTGCCACAACTCCTGTTGGTGACACTGTTCTTGAAAAGTTTTCATCTCCGCCAAAGTTTGCAGTGGTTATAGGCAACGAGGCACATGGCGTAAGTGATGAAGTTTTGGGGATATCTGATTTCAAAGTTAAAATAACAATGGAAGGTAGGGCGGAATCCCTGAATGCTGCCGTTGCAGCAGGAATAGCTATGCATTGGCTGACTAATGCATAGCTGAAATCTGATTAAAGAGTTGAGATAAATGGAACTTTTATATGAAGTGTGGCTCCACAATATAGCCACATTCGAACCCGAAGTGGCTGCAAAGCTTGCACCGATTTTTGAAAGAAGCACAAACACCTTTACTTCGGGAGATTTGGACAGAAAGCTTGTTAAAGAAATCGGACTCTCGGGCGAATTTGCAAATCGAATGAGTGATGCCGAATTATTTAAGGAAGCAAAAGAGATAATAAAATATTGCCGCGATAATGGGATAAGGATTATAACAATCGACTCGCCCGAATATCCGCAAAGCTTGAAGCATATTAATTTGCCTCCCAGGATTTTGTTTGCAAAAGGGGCAGAAATCAAACGTGAAAACGAGATAGGCGTGGCGGTTGTTGGTTGCCGAAAACCGACAGACCACGGAAAAACCTTTGCAAGAATGATAGGTAAGAGTCTGGGGCAAAACAATATAACTGTTGTAAGCGGACTTGCCGAGGGAATAGATGCAGAAGCGCATTGGGGTGCACTTGATGCAGAGGCAAAAACTGTTGCCGTTCTGGCGGGCAGCGTTGATGAGGTTTATCCCAAATCAAACGAACGTCTGTACCATCGGATTCTTGAAAATGGCGGGACAATTGTTTCGGAAAGACCACCAAAAACTCCGGTTAAGCCGTATTTTTATCAGCAACGGAATCGTATAATTATAGGTATGGCAAGCGGTACGGTTGTGGTCGAAGGGAAAAAAGACGGCGGAACAGCAATTTCGGCAAGGCTGGCGCTTGAGGAAAATAAGGACATTTTTGCAGTGCCGGGAAATCCTGTTCTTTGGCAGTCCCAGCTTCCCAACAAACTGATCAGCGAGGGCGCCGAGATGGTGTTTGATGCGGATATTGTGGCGCAAGCTTACAAAGAAAGATATCCCGACTTGGTTGTTGAAAAAGAGTCTCAGAAATCCTTAAAGAAAAACAGCAAGCCTGAAAAAATGTTAAGTGAAGACGAAAAAATACTTGAGTTTTTAAGCGAAAACGGCAGAATTGCAACCGCCGAAGAAATTGCAGAAAACTGCAAAATCAGCATAAATGTTTTAAGCGGCAGACTTACAATCCTGTGCATAAAAGGAAAGCTTCGTCAGGAAAGCGGAAACAGATATGTGTTAGTGGGATAACCCCCAATTTTAAGAAAGAGATGGTTTTTTAAAATGGCAAAAGCTACAAGCAAAGAAACAAAACCAAAGAAAAATCTTGTCATTGTCGAATCACCGGCAAAGGCAAAAACTATAAAAAAATACCTTGGCTCAAAGTACGAGGTTACAGCTTCGATGGGACATCTCAGGGACCTTCCCAAAAGTCAGCTGGGTGTTGATATAGAGAATGATTTTGAGCCTAAGTATATTACCATAAGAGGCAAAGGCGACCTTATTGCAGGGCTTAAAAAAGATGCAAAAAACTCGGCGAAGATTTTTCTTGCAACTGACCCTGACCGTGAGGGCGAAGCAATCTCATGGCATTTGGCAAATCTTTTGGACGTTGATCCGGAGTCTGATTGCCGTATAACCTTTAATGAGATTACCAAAAATGCCGTAAAAGAAGCGGTGACAAAACCAAGGGCGATAGATTCGGATTTGGTTGATGCACAGCAGGCAAGGCGCGTCCTTGACCGAATTGTGGGTTATCAGCTTAGCCCGCTTCTTTGGAAAAAGGTCAAAAAAGGGCTCAGCGCGGGCAGAGTTCAGTCGGTTGCAACAAAGCTGATTGTTGATCGCGAGCGTGAGATAGAAGCTTTTAAAGAAGAAGAATACTGGACAATAGATGTAAAATTGACAAATGAAAAAGGGAAGTCATCATTTGTTGCAAAGTTTTATGGCAAGGATTCGAAGAAAAAAATGAATCTTGCTGACGAAAAGACAACAACAGAAATAGCACAAAAATTGAAATCTGCAAAATATACAGTTCAAAGTGTGACTGAGGGTCAGAAGAAGAGATTTCCGTCGCCGCCATTTACGACAAGTACATTGCAGCAGGAAGCTGCACGAAAGCTTGGCTTTACTTCAAAGCGCACAATGGCAACCGCACAACAACTTTATGAGGGAATTGACATAAAAGGAAGCGGAAGTGTCGGACTTATAACATATATGAGAACCGACTCGCTTCGCATTGCAAATGAAGCGATTTCGGAATGCAGAGGATACATCGGCGGAAGATTTGGCGAGATGTATGTTCCTGAAAAACCGAAATTTTACAAGTCAAAAAGAAGTGCGCAGGACGCGCACGAAGCCATCAGACCTACTTCAATGATTTATGACCCCGAAAAAATAAAAGATTCGTTAAAAGCTGACCAATACAAGCTTTACAAGCTTATTTGGAACAGGTTTCTTGCAAGTCAGATGCCGGATGCTGTGTTCGACACAATTCAGGCGGATATAAAAGCTGACGAATATATTCTCAAAGCAAGCGGGTCGACCGTAAGATTTGACGGATTTATGGCGGTTTATGTAGAGGGCAAGGATTTTGCTGAAGAAAAGGAAGGCAAAATGCCAAAAGTTGAAGACGGACAAAGCCTTCTGTTCAAGGATATCGAGACATTGCAGCACTTTACCCAGCCCCCTGCGCGTTATACCGAGGCATCACTCATAAAGATTATGGAAGAAGACGGTATAGGAAGACCAAGTACTTATGCTCCGACAATCACAACCATAACAAGCAGGGGATATGTTGCAAGAGAAGGCAAGGCTCTTTATCCAACTGAACTCGGCACAATTGTTACCGAGCTTATGGAAGAACATTTTTCGGATATAGTGGATGTTGAGTTTACCGCCAATATGGAAGAGCGGCTTGATTGCATTGAGGATGGCGAAAAAGAGTGGAAACAAATAATCCGCGAGTTTTATGTGCCGTTTTCAAAGACTCTTGCTGATGCAGAAGAGGCGATAGGCAAAGTCGAGGTTCAGGACGAGGTATCGGATGTCATTTGTGAGAAGTGTGGCAGAATGATGGTTTATAAGCAAGGCCGTTTTGGCAAGTTTTTGGCGTGCCCCGGATATCCGGAATGCAAGAACACCAAGACAATTGCCGAAAAAGTCGACGCTCCTTGTCCCAACTGCGGCAAAGCTGTTGAAGTCAGAAAGTCCAGAAAAGGCGTAAAGTACTACACCTGCGAAAACGGAACGGACTGCTTTATTTCGTGGGACGAACCTACAAAGCTTAAATGCCCTCAGTGTGGCGGAACGATTATGAAAAAACGGCCGTTTAAAGGCAGAGGCCCAATAAAATATGTATGTTTCAACGAAAACTGCAAGTTTGAAGAGCTTGCGTCAAAAAGTAATTTGAAATAGAAAAATGACTGCGACAAAAAAGTCGCAGTCATTTTTTGTAATAAAACACAAAAAAGCAAAAGCTGACAAAAATGGCAAGAAAAAAACGAAAAACGACATAAAAAATGTGAAAGTTTTGTAAAAATCCTACAAAAAATCTTGCAATCCTGAAAAAAATGAAGTATAATGGAACAGAATGAGGATTTGTTCAAAATTCTTTTCGTTAAAAAGTGTAGCAAGGATTTAACGGAGGTATTAAGTATGCAAAGCAGAGTTTTTCAGAATGCTTGTAATCAACTTAAAAAGGATATTCACCGCAAACTTGGCATTATGGACGAAAACGGTTATATAATTGCGTGCAGCGATGAAACAAAGGTTGGATTTCAAAGGGAGAATGTAATTGCTCATTTTGAAGCAAGCAACGATGATTTTGTTGGTGGCGGATATGTTTTCAAAAAGATTGAGACTTACAACAAAAATATTTATGTTGTATTTTGCGAGGGTGAGGACGAAATTGCAAAGGGATTTGCAGCGTTTTTGGCGACCCATTTTATTACAATAAAGCAATACTACGACGAAAAATACGATCGCAACAGCTTTGTAAAAAATATTATCCTTGACAATGTCCTTGCAAGTGATTTGATTTATAAAACGCGCGAACTTAAATTGTCAGTGGAGGCAAAGCGTGTTGTTTTGATTATACATTCGCAAAAAGCAGCAGAAGTTTCTATGGTTGATGTTCTTCAGGGGATTTTTCCGGACAATGCAAAGGATTTTGTAATAAGAATTGATGACCGCGATGTCGCTGTTGTGTGTGAGGTCAAGCCTTCGACAGATATGCAGTCGATTATGCAGACCGTTCGTGAACTTCATGATACTGTAGTATCCGAGGCGATGGTAAAAGTTTCGATTGGTATTTCTACCATAGTTGAAACAATTCAGGACCTTGCCCGTGCTTATCGCGAAGCAAAAATTGCGCTTGAGGTAGGAAAGGTGTTTGACACCGAAAAGAATATCATAAGCTACGACAATCTTGGCATAGGAAGGCTTATTTATCAGCTTCCCACAACACTTTGCGAGTTGTTTTTGAACGAAGTATTCAAAAAGGAATCAATATCTGTCCTGGACAGCGAAACAATATATACAATTCAAAAATTCTTCGAAAACAACCTTAATGTATCCGAAACATCAAGAAAATTGTTTGTGCACAGAAATACGCTTGTTTACAGATTGGACAAAATCAAAAAACTTACAGGTCTTGATCTTCGCGAATTTGCTGATGCAATTATATTCAAGGTTGCTATGATGGTCAACAAGTACCTGACCTCTGAGCCTACAAGACTGTAATCAATTATCGCGAAAAAGAAATTTCTTATAGGCGGAAAGGGCACAAGATATGATAGAATTTAAAAATGTTTCCAAAACTTATGAGGATACCGGCGTACAAGCCCTTAATGACGTATCGTTTTTTATTGACAAGGGAGAGTTTGTCTTTTTGGTAGGACCCTCAGGCGCAGGAAAGTCCACTTTGACCAAACTTCTTATAAAGGAAGAAACACCAAACTGCGGGGAAATCACTATCAATGGTTTTGACCTTAACTCACTTCCCAAAAACAAAACTCCGTACCTGAGAAGAAGTATAGGTATGGTATTTCAGGATTTCAGACTTCTTCCAAACAAGACTGTTTATGAAAATGTTGCATTTGCTATGCAGGTTATTGGTGCATCGCGCAGCGAAATAAGACGAAATGTCCCCAATGTTTTGTCACTTGTTGGTCTTGCCCACAAAGCCAGAATGAAACCAAGCCAGCTTTCAGGTGGCGAGCAGCAACGAGTTTCGCTTGCCCGTGCTCTTGTCAACAAGCCTCCGGTGATTATAGCAGACGAGCCTACCGGAAACCTTGACCCCGATACTGCAAACGAGATTATGCAGCTTCTTGTCGAGATAAACAAGCGTGGAACAACAATGATTGTTGCAACACATGCAAAAAACTTTGTTGATGAAATGCACAGACGAGTTCTGGCAATTGAAAACGGGGTTCTTGTAAGAGACGAAGAGGAAGGAACTTACGGCTATGATATTTAGGAATATAAAGTACTTTGTAACGCAGGGCATTAAGGGTCTTGTTTCAAACAGCCTTATGACTCTTGCATCAATCGGTATAGTTGTGGCAAGCTTGGTCCTTTTTGGTGTTTTTGTGCTTTTTGGACTCAATATCAACAGCGTTGGTACGCAGATCAAGGATCAGTGCGAAATAAATGTATATATGCCAAATGATATGAGCCGTGATGATGTCCGTGCTATCGGAAGTCAGCTTGGCGAACTTGAATTTGTAAAAGAGGCTCAGCTTTATACAAAGGAAGAAAGACTTCAGAACTACAAGGAAGGTATTCGTCAGGACCAGGCGGCAGTTATAACAACACTGGAGACGGACAACCCTTTGCGTGATGCATATGTTTTATCGCTTACTGATGTAAGACGGGCAAACGAGGTTGCAGAGCAAGCGTCAAAAATTAAAGGCGTCGAAGAAGTTACAAACCGTCAGGATTTGATAAAGACGATACTTTCAATCACAAACACCATCAAGCATGTGAGTGTATGGCTACTCATAATCCTTGCAGCTATTGCGGTTTTCATAATTTCGAACACCATCAAGCTTGGAATGTTCTCAAGACGCAAGGAAATCAACATAATGAAGTTTGTCGGTGCAACTGACTGGTTTATCAGATGGCCATTTATAATCGAAGGAATGATTTTGGGCGCACTTGGTGCCGGAATTGCGGTGATAGTGGTTATGGCAGGATATGGTTCGGTTCTGCCGTCTATTCAGGAATTTATGGGAAACATAAAGTTGCTTGAAACCGCAGATATCAGCAACATAATTGTTATTGGATTTTTGCTTATGGGCACTGCTATAGGAATGGCAGGAAGTGCAATGTCCATACGAAAACATCTGCATGTATAAAGGGGGAAGCCGATTTTGAGCAAAAAAACAGTTCGTTGGATTTCGCTGATTATTGCAGCAATATTTGTTCTTGGAACAGTATCATCAATACTTTTTGAACTTGCATATGCCGAGACGACTCAGCAAAAAATAAATGCAGCCGAGCAAAAGAAAAAAGATGCTCAGAAAAAGATAAACGAGGCAAACACCAAAAAGGTAAAAACCCTTGCCGACAAAGAACGCCTCGAAAAGGAAGCCGGACAACTTCAGACTCAAATCGAGGCTCTTGACAAAACAATTGCCGAGACAAAAGAGGATTTGGCTGTCGAGCAGCAAAAGCTGGATGTAGCGACCGAAAAGGCAAATGAGAAATATGATGTGTTTCAGGAGCGTTTTCGCGTTATGTGCGAGCACGGCGATGTAAGCTATATCGAGATGCTGCTTTCGGCAAAAAGCTTTGGTGATTTTGTTGACAAAGCCGAGATAATGAAAGAAATTTCGCGATATGACAAACAGGTTTTTGACGAGATGGACAAGGTCCGCCGTGAAATCGAACAGGCTCGTGATGAGATTGAAAAGCTTAAAGAAACACAGGAAGCTTCGGCAAAGGATTTGGAAAATCAAAAAGCCGCTCTTGTAAAAAAACAAAATGAGCAAGCAGCCTACATAAGAGAACTTGAAAAAGATACTGCAACTTATCAAAGAATAATTGACGAGGCAGATGCCGCAATGGCAGCACTCCGCGCGTCGGTATCAGGCTCGCTCAGCTCTTCTTCGGGTGGTGCAAAATATGTCGGCGGAGAATTTACCTGGCCCACGCCAAGCTGTCATTACATAACATCACATTTTTCACCCAGAAGAAAAAACCCGGTAACAGGTATTTACAAACGCCATACCGGCACAGACATAGGCGCTTCGTACGGCGCGGCTATTGTGGCAGCGAACTCAGGAACAGTTACGCTCGCAGGTTGGAATTCAGGTTACGGCAACTGTGTGATTATTGACCATGGCGGCGGCAAAGCTACACTATATGCGCATATGAGTGCATACAGTGTTTCTGCGGGGCAAAAGGTTTCGAAGGGTCAGCGCATAGGGTCGGTTGGCTCTACAGGAAATTCGACAGGACCGCATCTTCATTTTGAAGTTTTGATAAATGGTGCTGCGGTTGACCCGATGCAATTTTTTTAAATGAATAAATTACAGTCACCTGCATATATTTTATGCAGGTGACTGTAATGTGGAAAGGTCAAAATTTATGTATATAAAAAAATCTGTATTGATAGCATGTTCAATATTGCTGGTAGTGGCAACATTTTTGGGAACAATTATGCTTGTAAATCCGTTTGGGGCTCTTCAGTTTGATGATTTTTTCAAGTTTGGTACGGGAATTAACACCCTTAAGAAGTACTACTATCAGGATATTGATGGTGACAAGCTTCTGGATGGCATATTGCTTGGCGCATCATTCAGCACCGAGGACCCATATACTGTATATATGGACAAAGAAAGTGCAGACAGTTTTTTAGAAAGCGTAGAGTCCGATGATTATACGGGGGTAGGTCTTTATATAAGCAACGAAGATGGATTTGTTACAGTTGTATCACCGCTTTCGGGATCACCTGCCGAAAAAGCAGGAATTGCCACAGGTGACAAAATCCTGGAGGTTGACGGCGAGACGGTTAGTGGCGAATTCATTGACGAAGCGGCAACTAAAATGAAGGGCAAAGAGAATACTGAAGTAAAATTGAAAGTCCTTAAAAAAGCGACGGAACAAGAGACTGAATTAACTCTTACTCGAAAAACCATAAAACGCGAAACAGTTAATTCAAAGCTTCTTGAAAAAAACATAGGGTACATTCAAATTACACAGTTTGGAGTAAATACTTATGACGAATTTATAAATCACTTCAACACTCTTGCAAAAGATGGCATGCATTCTTTGGTTATTGACCTTCGCAACAATCCGGGCGGATACGTTGAGGTTGCAGTAGAAATTATAGACTGTTTTGTGGATGAGGGCGAGATTGTTTACACTTTGGACAAATACGGAAACAAGCGTGATTATATGGCAACCGAGGGCGCGTCAGAAGTTCCTATGCGGATACTTACCAACAACGGAAGCGCCAGTGCATCCGAGATATTTGTTGGAGCAATGAAAGACTATGGCCTTGCAAAGAGTATAGGGGAAAAAACTTTTGGTAAGGGAGTTACACAGATAACCCAAGGCTTTTATGATGGAAGCTTGCTTAAAATAACAGATTCAAGATATTATACTCCAAACGGCATCTGCATTGACAAAACAGGTATCGAGCCGGATGTAGAGATAAAGATGAGTGATGATAGCTATTCGAGAATTTCGGAACTTTCACTTGATGAAGATATCCAGCTTAAGTATGCTGTTGAGGAGCTTTCCCAAAATAAGAAATAAAAGGATGTGAAAGATGACAGTAGGTCTTGTAACTCAAGCAAAAGAGTGCCGGGGACAAAATTTTTTAAAAAGACTTTTAAGAAAAAAACCAAGAAAGATGGAATCAAAAAATAAAAATCCGTTTGATTTAATAGTGGAAATCATCCCTTTTTCGGAAGAAGCTTTAGAAAAAATGTCATCATACCTTCTTGAAAAATTGATAACAAAACGTTGCAAGCGTTTGAAACATTGTGGAGTTGACGAAATTATATATTCTGATTTTTTGGAAAAACTGCTTGCGGAAAAAGCTGTTTTTTTGCGCAAGCAAACCGGACAAAACTTGTTTTTCTTAAAAAAAACACCCGCTTGCATAAGACATACTGCAGAAAAGTGCGGAATCGATTTGTTAAAATCAACAATTTGCATAAGGGAGGTTAATGCGGGCAGAATAAGTGAGTATTTGATGCGCGAGCTCTGCTTTGATACAAAAAGAATAGTTATTTGTACGAAAAACAAAAAATCAGCCCGGGAGATTTGCGATAGGTTTTTTGAAGAAACGGGGCTTTTGGTAAATGTTTTTGATTATGATGAAAGAACGGCGAATATCTGCATTGATACAGACGCAAATGAAGTTAAGTTCGG
Organism: Clostridia bacterium; assembly: GCA_045578305.1. Taxonomy (GTDB): domain Bacteria; phylum Bacillota; class Clostridia; order Monoglobales; family Monoglobaceae; genus SIG440. The sequence continues at coordinate 36,356 of JAZNKA010000070.1, forward strand.
GCCAGACTTGTATGTCAGGGATGCGGATTTGGATTTTGATTTTGGAGGATATAAGGTCAGCAATATACGAGCAGCAGGCCTTTTGACAGAATTTGAACCACAAAAAATCAGATGGCTTTACAGCCACAAAAAAATAAGTTGACTTTAAAGAGCGATTGATATATAATATATGGGTTGCATATTAGTTGATGACCCAAATTTTCTTTCAAATTGTTATTTTGCACTAAGCAAAGGAAGGAATGGATTAGATATGGAAAACAAACAGATTATGCTGACAGACGAGGGACTCTTGAAACTTGAGCAGGAGCTCGAAAATCTTAAGACAAAAAAACGTCAGGAAGTAGCTGAAAAAATCAAGGTTGCCAGAGGCTTTGGCGATTTGTCAGAAAACTCCGAATATGATGCAGCAAAAGAAGAACAGGCACAGGTCGAAGCACGAATTGTGCATCTTGAAAATATGCTTAAAAATGCCAAGGTAATTGACCAGGATGAAATTGACCTCAACAAAGTAAGCATAGGCACAAAAGTAAAGGTATATGACGAAGAATTTGACGAAGAACTTGAATACAGCATTGTAGGCTCGACCGAGGCAGACCCGGACCTCTTTAAAATTTCGGACGAATCGCCTGTGGGCAGAGCACTTATTGGGAAAAATGTGGGAGACACAGTTGATGTAGATACTCCCGGCGGAGTTATCAAATTCAAGATACTTAGCATAAACAAATAGATAGGAGAATGAACTGTGAACGAAAACGGCAGACAAAATAATCAGGAACAAACACAAGATATCGGTCAGCTTATGAAGGTAAGACGTGACAAACTTGCCGAGCTTCAGGCTGAAGGCGAAAATCCCTTTGATGTGACCACTTACAACCAGGAATATCACACAAACGATATAATTGAAAACTTTGACGAGATGGAAGGCAAACAAGTCAGCATTGCCGGTCGTCTTATGTCGAAGCGTGTTATGGGAAAGGCTTCATTCTTTGACCTTCGTGACCGCGAGGGTAAAGTGCAGCTTTATGTTACCCGTGACGATATGGGTGAAGAAGTTTATAAAAAGTTTAAAAGACTTGATATAGGCGATTTAGTTGGTGTTACAGGTGAAGTGTTCAAAACGCATATGGGCGAGATTTCAATTCGCACAAATGGATATACACTTCTTAGCAAGTCGCTTTTGCCACTCCCTGAAAAATTTCATGGTCTTCGCGACACAGATTTAAGATACAGACAGCGTTATGTTGATTTGATTGTCAACCCTGAGGTTAAGCGTGCTTTTGAAATCAGAAGCAAGGTAATAACTGCAATTCGTAGTTACTTGGATAACAGAGGATATATGGAGGTTGACACGCCCATACTCAACACAATCCCGGGTGGTGCTGCGGCTCGTCCGTTTATTACTCACCACAATACTCTGGATATTGATATGTATATGCGTATTGCCCCCGAACTTTATCTGAAACGTCTTATTGTGGGTGGTTTCGAAAGAGTTTATGAAATGGGCAGACAGTTCCGTAACGAGGGTATGGATGTTAAGCATAATCCCGAGTTTACAACAATGGAAGTGTACGAGGCTTACACCGACTATGAGGGTATGATGAACCTTACCGAAGACCTTATTTCGACAGTTGCTCAAGAAGTTTTGGGGACAACAAAGATTACATACCAGGGCACAGACATTGATTTGGCACCCGGTTGGGCAAGAATGACCATGATGGAGTCAATCAAAAAGTTTGCAGGTATTGACTTTGCCGAAACAACTACCGATGCTGAGGCCGAGGCTTTGGCAAAATCTGTCGGCATTGAAGTCGAAAAGGGTATGACCAGAGGCGAGATCATCAACCTTGCATTTGAAGAAAAGGTTGAAGACAACCTTATTCAGCCGACCTTTATCTATGAATATCCGGTCGAGGTTTCTCCCCTTGCAAAAAGATACAAAGATAACCCTGCATTCACCGAAAGATTTGAGGTGTTTATTCTTGGTTGTGAATATGGTAATGCTTTCAGCGAGCTTAATGACCCAATCGACCAGAAAGAACGCTTTATGAAGCAGGTTGAAAAGAGAGAAGCAGGCGACGAAGAAGCAAATATGATGGATGATGATTTTGTTACAGCTTTGGAGTACGGTATGCCACCCACAGGCGGACTTGGAATCGGTATCGACAGACTTATTATGCTCCTTACCGACAGTGCATCAATCCGCGATGTTTTGCTGTTCCCAACAATGAAGCCGTTGGATAAGTAAACCCCAGTGTTTATGCGGGTTTGAGGGTGTTGAGTGGTGAAATTTACGCCCAAAATTTAATAACTTATACAAAGATTTATGCAAGAAATAACCCCCAAAGTGAAAGTAATCTCACTTTGGGGGTTGTTTATCTGTATTTTAAGTATTCAATAACCGTTTCTTTGTGTACCTTTCAACGATTGCAGATTTTAAAGGCATCTATTTATTCGCTATGCAGTAGGTAAAGCAAAGCATTTTTTGCCCTTGAACAAAAGTTTTTGGTATCTTTCTCAACTCTTATTTAAAAAGAACGGGGATTGCTTTATCGTTATAGGTTGTCATTCTTTCTGCGCCCTTATCGGTGATAAGATAACAATCTTCCATACGGAAGGAACCCCACTCCATACCTTTGAAGTAAGCATCAATACAGATAGCCATATTTTCTTCGATAACTCTCTTGTTATCAACTGTAAATACAGGAGCTTCACATTCCAACATACCTGTGCTATGCAAGCTGCCATAAGGACAGTAATCAATATATCCATATTTAGTTAAGTATTCTGTATAAGCATTTAAAACAACATCGCAAGGTGTGCCGGGTTTCATTTTATCTGATGCATAGTTCAATGCTTCATATGCACATTTAACCGCATCCTTCATTTTTTGTGGGATATCTCCGAGCACAAGAGGCGAACAGATAATACCATTATATCCTTCGTAGCAAACACCTGCACCGATGGTGATGATTTCACTTTCTTCAACCTTTTTAAGTGTGTTTCTGCACATGCTGATGAAGGAATTTTTCGGACCTGAAGCTACCATAGGAGCAAATGCCTGAACATAGCTTTCCGCGCCAAGTCTCATCATTTCTGCCTCAAACATACCTTCAATGTGGCGTTCTGTCATTCCAACTTCAATTTTAGGAACAACATTTGTGAACATTTCAGAAACCATTTCCCAGTTTGTTTTTAAAACTTCGATTTCTGCAGGACTCTTTCTTATTCTCTGCTCATAATGGATATCATCGCAATCTACGATTTCTGCATCGGGGAATACTTTTCTTAATTTATCCATTATGATTGAAGGGAATATAAGTCTGCCGATAAATCCGATTTTTTTGATTCCGGGATGTTCTGCTTTCACCTGCTCAAAAAGCTCCGCAAAATCAAGCTGACCTTCTGTATCATATTCAAAACCGCTTACTTCGCCTATTTCAGGAAGAATTGCTATACGGCTTTCAGGTAATTTGTTGTGTACCTGACAGTAGTCGTCAGAAGCCTGACCGCTGCACACGATAACCTGTCCTTCTTTTGGGATAACGATGGCAGAGCTTTCGTTTACAGGTGCAAATCCGCAGTAATAACGAACGATAGCTATTTCTAAAAGATTAGAGAAACCAACTATAACGTCAATATCCTGTTCTGCCATTTTTGCACGCAAAGCATTAACTCTTGCAAGATATTCCTTTCCTTCGATTGTTGTGTAATTCATATTTTATCACTCCTTTTTATTTATTACCAATGTGTTTTTTGCTTCAATGGTCTTAGATTACTGGGCATTCTTTTATTTTCATTTATACTTCTTAACATTATTTCGGCGTTATATGATAAGAAATCCGCCATTTCATCCCGTCTTGCCAGAGCACCGCCGAGAAGGTCGATAGGCTTTAAGTTCATACCGTTTATTTCAGCAAGCAATTCATCTGCTTCCTTTTTCAAGGCTTCAATACCCGGTTTCACATCTTCGGGGATCGCTTCGCCAAATTCAAAATATGCATTGACTTTTTTATAAAAGTTCATATATCTTACCAGCATATCAGTGAATTTTTCACAGATTATGAAGTTATCCGAAAGCCATTTAATATCCTCTTCAAGCTCAGGGAAGTATTTCTTTTCCCGATATATTTTTGAGGCTAGTTCTTTTGCTTTTTTGGTTGAAGAATCAACATTAATATATTTATCAAGAATTGAATTGATGGAAAGGTCTGTTTCAGAATCCTGTTTCAATTCTTCATTATCCCATCTCATCGGGAATACAACTTTTGTGAAGTTAGTATAAATTTCACAACTGCAGGGAGAGGTCAAAGGCGGTGAACTATCTTTGCCACGGATAGAGAAAAGTTCTTTGAAATCGGCTCCTGCTTCTTTTCCGTAAAGTTTTTCACAGATAATCTGCAAAAATCCGTTTTCTCCGTAAATTTCCTCCGGTCTTGTATTGCCTTTTAAATAATCAATATAGAATGGCTCAAAGTCATCATAATTATCAGGCATATCGGGAATATTGTAGTATGCGCTGTTTTCACAATTCCACAGATATTCCGCATTGCAAACCTGCATTGCCTCCTGATTTCCGTTTCCGTTTTCTATAATAATTCCCGAAGAAGATTTCATAAGACGGTTAAACAATCCGCCGCAAAGAAAAAGCTTGTCGCTGTAGAAACCGTCTCCGCCACAGAACTGTATTGTGGCAAAATCGCAGTTTTTCCAGCCTTCTCTTGTTATATCATATCTTAAGCGATTGTCCCCTTCTTTGTTGAAGAAGTTTTCTCTAAATCCGATATATAAATTGTCATAATGAGGAAGAAGCTCACTTATCTTTTTCCAGAATTTTCTTGAGTTTTCGTAAAGCTCATTTCTTTTATGCATATACACATATCCGGGGCTTACTATATATACAACACAATCTTTTTTTGCATCATATTTGCCGTCATCGCTTTTAACAGATGAAATACCTTCGTATAAATTCTTTATAAAGTACGCAAAAGCACCTGCGGCACCGTCTTCTGCCCACAGGCAGTCGTTAGGCCATTTTTTTCTGCATTCATCACACCTTGCAGTCCATAAGGGTTCTAAGATATCATCTGCATCCATATTATGAATATACATAGCTCCTGGCTCAACATTTTTAATGTATGAAGTAAACTCTCGCAACTTATTTTTCATAAGTTCTTCATTTGAAAGACAGGTGCCGTATTCTCTGCCCTGAATTATTTCGGTGGGAGGATCATCATCATATGTGCCGATACATTGATATATCTCACCGTCAGGATAAGATTTTCTGTTCATATGAACCTCGCCGTTAAAAGCATTGTCACCACGCCCGAACAGTCCATATCCCATAGCATAACCGCTGCTCATTAGATGAACCTTTCTCTTTCTTGCCTCGCGGTTTAACTCTTTCATAAGCTTTCCATATCCCGGAAAACGCTCGGAGTTGAAATCAAATCCATCAAATACAATTTCATTAATCTTGTATTTAAGACACATATCAAGTTTTCTTATGATACGCTCTTTATATTTTTCAATTCCGTCTCCACGGTCATAGGACCATATTCCCGCTTCTGTCCACAAAAGCCATTTGTTTGCTCTCCATCTGAAATCGGGAGAATCCTTGATATCAAAGGTTTCGGGAAGAGTGTTTTCATAAAAGAGCTGGATTAAAGTCATAAGAGCATACATTGCACCGTCTTCTTCATAGGCGGCAACGATTATTTTATCAGCTTTTTTAACTAAATAATAACCCTGCTCTTTTGCGAATCTTTTATTAAAAAGTTCTGCTGTTTCTGCTTTTATATCTTCGGGGATATATTCATCCCCGAGATAAACAACAAGATTCCCCTCATCTTTTATTTCTATTTCTCTGCCGAGAAGGGATAACGCATATTCGAGACCTTCTCCGTACACTCCGTTTATTTTTGCCCCTGTTATTTCAAAGGGTATAAAATTTTCGGAATAAGTGTAATCGGCAGGAGTGGGTATCAGATTGATTTTGCGCATAAATCTACCTCACTACTCTACATACAAACATTCAATATCAAGCATTTTTGTGATTAATTTCATTGCACCGCTCATATCAGTAGGACCGATTATACAGTGATGTGTTACACCACTTTCAAATATTGTTTCAAGATAATCTCTTACGGGAGTTTTTACTGTTGCGATAGCGTGAAGCTCATCATATTTTAAAGGCTCGTGTTTTTTGGATTCAACGGGAGATACTATCATTTTGTATCCGCCTGTTGTTTCTATAATGTGACTGATGGTTGCAGGACCTTCTTTAAGAACCAACTCGTAGTTTAAGCCTGCGCCGTCAAAGCCCCACTCTTCAGGAGTTCTTGTTAAGGTAACTTTGTCATCAGATTCAGCAAGCTGAGGAACGCCGATACCATGACCCATCAAGAGACAACTGTTTGACTTAACATCAAATTCGCCCCATTCTGCCATAAGTGCGTGGCAGCCTGAGAGATTTCTCATAATCATCATTGTAATAAGACCGCAGATATCACCTTCGGAACAAACCGTGATGTCGTTTTCTTCCATCATTAAGGAAGCGCCCATTCTTGCGGTTGTTTTTGTCTGCTTTTGCAAGAAATGCTGGTCAAGGAAGCACATTGCATCCAGCCTGAATTTTAATGCTATATTTCTCATGGCTATTGCAAGCTTTACCGCATTTTTCATATCGTTGTCCGTAACATTTCTTGTTTTAAAACGGTTTTTCAAAGATGCAACCTTTGCATCAACTTCCTCATCAGTAACAAGCTTCCACTCGTTTAATACGTGCTCGCTCTGTATGTAGATAATGTTTACGCCAAATTTAGCCTTTAAGAAGGTTTTTGATAATTCAAGGTCGTACATTCCTCTAAAAACGTGACCGATTATACCGATATTTGAATCGTTTAAAGCCGCAACTGCTGTGCCTGCTTTGATGAAGTCGTCTATTTTTCTGTATGCTCTTTCATCATTTGAGCTGCCTACAACGATTTCATAGTCTCTGTTCATTTTTCTTAATGTACCTGTAAGCTGAGCAATACCGATGATACCGCTGTTTCTTAAACTGTGTTCATAATCACCGTTGGGGTCGATATTTTCCTCAAGCTGAGTTGAGAATAAAAGAAGGGGAACATTTTTAACGTGGTTTATAGCGTGGAGAGAAATAAAATCTGCAACATATGTTCCACCAATAACAATTAACATATCAACCTGCTCTTCTGCAAGCATTTTGCCTGCTCTGTCTGCAGAATCCAATGTATCTACAAACTCAGGATATACGATGTTATCGTATTTCTCCTTCAATTTATCCACGATTTTTTTCATATCGCTTTTAACATTTTTCTCTAAGTTTTCGGGATACATTCTCCAGTATTCGAAATATCCGCAGGTTATAACACCTATTTTAACGCCCTTCTTTTTATTGGCTTCGCTTAACATATCGCCATATACTCCGTTATCCGCTTCTTCAAATGATTTAATCTGTTCTGCCATTTTTATTTTCCTTTCTTTTCTGCAAGTTTCTTTGCGTTTTCATATAATATCTTAATTTT
>JAZNKA010000071.1:0-11481 GCA_045578305.1 Clostridia bacterium
CCATTCAGAAGATATCTTGCCAATGTTTGCAAAATACAACATCACAACCTTCTGTGCACCACCAACAATGTATCGTTTCTTCATCAAAGAAGATTTGTCAAAATATGACCTTTCTTCAATTGAGTATGCAACAACTGCAGGAGAAGCCCTTAATCCCGAAGTGTTCAACCAGTTTAAAAAGGCAACAGGTCTTACCATAATGGAGGGCTTTGGACAGACCGAAACAACACTCTCTATCGCAAACTTTGTTGGCTCAACACCCAAAATCGGCTCAATGGGCAGACCAAGTCCACTTTATGATGTTGTTGTTCTTGACCCTGATGGAAACGAATGCAAAACCGGTGATACAGGCGAAATCTGCATCCGTGTAAAAGATAATGTTCCTTGCGGACTCTTTATCGGCTACTACTTGGATGAAGAAAAGACAAACGAGGTATGGCATGACGGATACTACCACACAGGCGACCAGGCGACAATGGACGAAGATGGATACCTTTGGTATGTGGGCAGAATTGATGATGTTATCAAATCTTCCGGTTACCGCATAGGGCCTTTCGAAATAGAGAGCGTTATCATGGAACTTCCTTATGTTCTTGAATGTGCAATCACCCCTGTTCCTGACGAAGTGCGTGGTCAGATTGTAAAAGCTACCATCGTGCTTGTGAAAGGAACCGAAGGCACAGACGAGCTGAAAAAAGAAATCCAGGAATATGTAAAAACACATACCGCTCCGTACAAATATCCAAGAATTGTGGAATTTGTTGACGAACTTCCCAAAACCATCAGCGGCAAAGTAAGACGCGTGGAAATCCGCAAAAATGACCTTGAAAAAATGAAGGGCTAAAAAATATAAAACCGAGGCAATTTGTTTTGCCTCGGTTTTTCTATGCAAAGATAAAATCAGGAGATTTTAATCGGTTTGCATTTTACTATCATTTCGGTAATGTTGGTAAGGACAAGCTCGCCGTTTTGATTAAAAACCTCAAATGTAAGTTCAACAATTCCGTTTTTCTCGTTCCGTTTTGTAAGATTGGTTACCGTGCAGGTGCTTGCTAACACATCTTCGGCAAACACAGGCTTAAACCATTCTATTTTTGTTGATTTGCCAGCAAGAAGCTCGTCTCCTGCCAAGTCGATTTCAAGATATTTTGCCCACACTGCCATAAAGGACATAACTCCGGGGGCAATAAGATTTTTGAATATGGTTGACTTTGCATATTCCTCATCGGTGTGAAGAGGGATGTTGTCATACCTTTTTGCAAAATCAATCATGTCTTTTTTGTCTATAACAGCAGACTCAATCTCTGTTTTTGAGCCTAATTCAAATTCTTCAAAATACATTTTGTATATCCTCTTACCCTGATAAGTCTTGTTTGGTATTGTATCACACAATTTTCTTAAAAGCAAGCAATTACAGTGAAAAGTCGGCAACAAAGGATTAAATTTATGCTGTTTATTGAAAATTTTGACTTAATGTGTTATGATGCAAATATACAACTGTATTTAAAAATAGTTTTGAAGAAAAGAAAAACAGGTGTTATTATGAAAAAAATACAAATTCCAATTCTTGTTGCGGTGGCCTGTATCATTATGGGTATTGTGGATGCTGTTATCCGGCCCGGGTATGCAGCCAAATCTGCAATAAAGATAATAATGTTCTTGTTGATACCGATTATTTACGGATTTTTTAATAAAGATATAGATATAAAAAAACTAATTAAACCCAACAAAAAAGGACTTGCAGTTGCATTTTGCTTAGGGTTGGCGGTTTATGCAGTTGTGTTGGGTGCATATTTTGCTTTCAGGAATATCTTTGATTTTTCGGCACTTACAAAAAGCCTGAACGAAACCACGGGCGTCAACAAGTCAAACTTTTTGTGGGTTGCGATTTATATATCATTTGTGAATTCGCTTCTTGAGGAATATTTTTTCCGCGGTTTTTCGTTTATAACACTAAAGAATTTTACATCAAGAAAATTTGCGTACATATTCAGCAGTATGTCATTTGCACTGTATCATATAGCGATGATGATTGGGTGGTTTGGCATACCGGTAATCATTATTTCGATTTTGGGACTGTTTGCGGGCGGTATGATTTTTAACAGATTTGATGAAACAAGCGGGAATATATATCTATCTTGGCTGATACATATGTTTGCCAACTTTGCAACAAACACGATAGGATTTATATTGTTTGCAATTTAAGTAAGGAGGAATTTTCTATGAAAAGAATTTTAATCTGGTCATTTATAATGTGCAGCGTTCTTCTTGTTGCTTGCGAGGCTCGAAGTATTGGAATAATAGGCGGGGCAGACGGCTCGACAAGCATATATGTTAGCGGGAATGGAGAAAAAGAAAAAGACCACATTGAACATAATAGTTTCAATACCTATAAATGGGGCATAACTCTTCAAACTGAGAATGTAACCCCAAAAGGTTTGACATTAAAAATCGAACAGTTTGGCGGCAATCCTTCAGGAGAACTCCAGACAGGTGCAGCATACTTTCTTGAAACAACAGTCAATGATGAATGGCAGGAAGTAAAAACAAAGACCGGTCAGCCTTTGGTTTGGAATGCTATTGCTTATATGATTAAAAAGAACGATATAACTGAAATGAATATAGACTGGCAATACGCTTATGGCGAACTAAATCCCGGGTTTTATCGTCTCAAGAAAGAAATTATGGATTTCAGAGCACCCGGAGATTTTGATACAAAGACTTATGAGGTATACTTTACCATTGAGTAAGGGGGCGAAGCAAGGTGAAAAAGGTGTTTTTAAAAGTTTTGCTGCTTTTGGGATATTGCATACCTTTTGTGTTTTTGGCAATGAATGAGGATGCTATAACGGGAACGCCATGGTTCTATTTGATTATGATAATTGGATTTGGTGTTTTGTGCTATGGGAGCGCAAAGGTAAAAAGCGTTTGGATAATATTTGTTGGCAACATATTAAGCTTCACTTCATCTTGTATCTTTGCATGGAACTTTCAAACAGAAAAATGGGAGTATTACTTTAAACCATTTCTTCCTAATCAGCTGATCATTTTTGAAACAGTAATTGCACTTATAATTCAGATCTCTTACATTATTAAAAAACATAAGGAGGGCGAAAAACAGTGAAAAAGTTAGTTGGCTTTGCAAGTATAATGGCGATTATACTTTTGACGACCATTACCGCCCTTGCCGGAAGCGTCCCTGAGGATTTGTTGCACGAAGATGGTGCACAGATTTTCTTTGCAGAGGTGATTTCATATTCAGGCGAAAATTCCGTTGTAACAGTATGCCCGGTAAAAAAAGTCAAAGGCGAGGTTTTAACAGGCACACAGCAACACTATGACAGAGCAAATACCGTCGGAAACTTTGAGGTAAAACAAGGGAATGTGTATCTTTTTACATACTTTGACGAGAATAATCCCACAGAGATTTTTGAAGTTACAAGCTATGACACTTCTGCTCTCAAAATCAAAAACACCACCGGAGATATGTGGAAGCGTTTTGAAGAATATCTAAACGCCGGCGAATACGAAAAGGCTGAACAGGAGCGAATCAACAGAATAAACGCACGGCGCACAAAGGTTGGCGACGAAATAACCTTGGCAGAGCTTACCGAAACGGATAATGAAAACTGCTATAAAGTTGAAATTGGACTATTTGGCAAAGCTGAAGTGTACGAAACAGACAAAAGCAAATTTTACAAATTGGCTGAGGACGTAAGATTAGTTGATGTTGAAGATGTTTTTGTAATGGATACGGATGGCGGCTTGGTCATAAGATGCTATGACGGCGCTGACCCGCACGAAATAACTATATGGGACAACTGTACCGCCAGCGGAAGTCGTGTGGCAATGTTTAGCGCCCCAAGGGGTGATTATGTCATCAAAGCTGAAGATTTTAACAAGCTGATTTCGTTGCTTCCTAAGGATGCAGAGCCAAAGCTTCCGACAATGAAGAATTTATATGCCAATTTTTTGTATTGGTTTATATTTAATTCAACAACGGCTTATGTTATCGGGGTGACGATGCTTGTTGTATTATTGAGCAGCGTTATAATTGTCATAAGACGAAAGAAAAAGCACATTAAAAAAGCTGATTAAGTTGTGAAAGGGGCTGGACTGAGTGGTACAGATTTACTATATTTTTATGATATTTGTATTGCCGACACTTGTTGGATTGTTGTTGGGAATATGTCTTTGGAGACTTAAGAAAACCCGAGTTTTATCAGGGTTGATGCTTCTTGTTGGTGTAGTGTGGTGGTGCGTTTTGTCACATACCAATACCCATGGCAGCGAAGGCCCGGGACTTTTGGCGCTGATGTATTCTCTTATGGCACTTGCGTTCACGGTGGTTGAAGTGATTAAGTTTATCGTGAGAAAAACGAAAGCAAGGAGATGATAATATGAATTTCGGAAAAAGCAGAAACTTAGTGTTGGTTGGCTTTGCCGTTGGAATTTTGTTTGTGCTTTCAGGCTGCAAAGAAAACACAAAGAACCTATACCTTCCTGAAGCAAAGAACGATAAAATATATACTACTGTTGGTGACCACGATAAATATCAAACAGAGTTTTGTCTTATTTCCCCAGAAACTATTATTGAACTGAATTCGGATATAAAAAAGTTAAAGATGCAGCCAATAAGCGTTGAATATGGCTCGGGAGATGGATTTAAATGGACCGAAAATAAATATGAAGATGTTTTGATTAAAGCACTTATTTCGGATGATAACGAAGAAATTATCAACAGAATAACAACCACTTCTTCCAACTACGAAACTGTAAGGGGAATTAAGGTTGGAGACAGCTTATCAAAACTTACGAATACATACAAAGACAACTTGGAATATTCTGAGTCAACAGAAAAAAGTTATTATATATATGACCCCGAAAATGATATTGGATTTAAAAGAATATTCTTTTATGTAGAGAATGACATCATAAATGAAATTGTTATTGAAGATGGTATTGATGGTTAAAACGAAAGGGTGAGGTTGGTGAAAAAAGCTATATCAATCATTTTATCAGCTGCATTGCTCATTTTGATGCAGACAGCGGTTTTTGCAGCCAATGGTGATGTTGTTGGACATATATATTCAACAGACATCCAGGCATATATAAATGGCATTGAAGTTGAATCATATAACATAGGGGGGAAAACTGCTGTAGTTATTGAGGATATACTAAATAAAAATGCGCATCAGTATATCTATGATGATTCTTCACGTGCGTTAAAGTTCTTTTCGCTAAATCCTGATTATCTTGTTGAGGGGAAAGCAGAAAACAAAACAAAACCGGGCAAGGTTATAGGGAAAATATATCAAACAGATATTAAAACATCTATTTATGATGTTGTTATTCCTACTTACAACATAGGCGGAAAAACTGCTGTGGCAATAGAAGATTTGGGATGCGATGGCACATTTTCACCTATTGGCGGTAAGTATATCTGGAACGAAAAAGAACGTGCAATAAGTCTTGAGTTTTTGTATGAAAGCTCAGGCGTTCTTTCAAACAATAAAAATATAAACATAACCGCAAACGAAGATATGACCGAGGCTGAGGTGACCTTTGGGGAAGTGTTTCATTGTGGAGGTTACCAGCAACGCTTCAATTTTCCTGAATATGTAACAGACGATGCGAAAATAGAAGTTATATTGCCTGTAAAAGCCAATGGTGAAATAATAGGATATTATTTCCGCAGACCGTCAGAGGGAAATAAATTTACAGCATTTACATACTGGTATCCCGAAAAGTTTAAAGAAGCGGAAAATAATTATACACCATATCCGCACAAAACAAGAGAGGATATTATTGCACATTTTGTAAATTATCATTCGGTAGGAGAACCTAGAGAACGGTTTGATACAGATAATTATTCTTTTGTCTATATATCGGTAGCCGGTACATCATGGACATCATATAATCTTTTGCAGGTTTATGATGATGGAACATATATTGATTACGGAAAAGAAATCAATACACGAAATCGTGCACCACAAAATCTGATCGTTGATAAGGGAAATGAAAAGGTCACATTTAAGTATGTAGACCGATACAATTCCGAATGGTTTACAAAGTACGAAATTGACTTGAAAACAGGCAAAATAAAAACAATTGAAACTGATGAAAATTAACCGGATATATACTCAGGAGGCTTGTCGTATGAAGAAAAAGTTTATTGTGTTTTTTGCTTTTTTAGCTGCTCTACTTGTGACAGTGGGATGCTTGATGCAATATAAGCGCACCCACCAAAGCATAAAATCTTTTACAGCGGTTATGTGTACAGCGCAGGATTTCTTTGTTTCTGGTGAAGATTCCTATTTGCAAATCCGATTTGATGATAAAAAGCATACTGTGAAGAAAATCGCTGTAAAGGATGAAAATATTATTAAAAAGATTTTAGAATCAAATATTCATGCAATCATTGGTGTCAACATTATATCCGATATTCCTAAGAGGGTTTTAGACGAAAAACACCTTGATTCTGATACGATAAATGCCTTGCAATTACTTGTTGACTATAGCGAATTTGATGATTTTTTTGAGATTGCAGATGTATCTTTTAATGATTTACACAGCTTTGTCGGCAAGGTTATTGAAGAAACTACCACATATATGATTGTTGAGCCTGTAAAAGATAAGGCTGATGGAGATATGGGCGACAGAGTAAAGGTTGAATATGGAACAGACCATATAGACTATCTTTATGGAGAAGGTCGCAAGGTTGTTATATACTTTAAGGGCAAGCCAGTCGAGACAGATGACGGAATAAAACTTGTTAAAGCTGATGATATTTCAACAGAAGGCTTCCAAGAATTTGAATTAGAGGTTGAGCCTTCAAGCGAGAAACAAAAAAGAATGATTTTAAGTGAGAATACAGACGGATTTGTTTCATTTGGTCATATCAGCGATAAAAACCTTTATTACTACGGACTGGACAAAGTAATGATAACCATTAAAGGTTTCACAATGCCCCTTGAAACAGCTTTGGAAAAAGGAAGAATTACTTTGGATGGAATTGTTGCTGATTGCAATAAGGATGTTGCTGATGGAATCGTTGAAGAACTTGTTTATAAAGATGGTGGTAGCCAAGTATATAAATATCCCGAATTCACCATTATCAAATATCATACACTTGACGGGAACCGCGATGTTTATATCGGCAGTACTGATATGGATATAAGCGTTGCAGGCAAGTAGAGAAAAAAATTAACAATAAGGTGTATAAAAATAAAAACGGAATACTTTTATTAAAAGTATTCCGTTTTTGTGGTGCACCCTGGGAGACTTGAACTCCCAAGCCGTTGCCGGCACATGGACCTGAACCATGCGCGTCTGCCAATTCCGCCAAGGGTGCATAGTGATGAAAAAAAATAAACATAATAGAAAGAATAAAACTTTGCTTGCAACTCGATAATAATAACACAGAAGCACAAAATTTGCAATACCTTTTTAGGAAAAATTTGAATTTGTTTAACTGAAGATTGATTTTTTTAACAATGTGCTAAAATAATGAACATAAAAAAATAAAAAGTTTTGGGGCGCAAAGGCAATTTGGGTTGTCCCATGTTTAAGAAAGGTTTTGAAAAAATGGAAAAAAACAAGAATTTTAAACCATATATTCCAGCTGACAAAATTACGCCCGAGGTTACCATTACTTCGATTGTTATGGGTATTATTTTGGCAATCGTATTTGGTGCCGCAAACGCATATCTTGGTCTTCGTGTTGGAATGACTGTTTCGGCATCCATTCCTGCAGCAGTTATTTCTATGGGTGTCATCAGAGTGCTGATGAAGAAGAACTCGGTCCTGGAAAGTAACATAGTTCAAACAACCGGATCTGCCGGCGAATCGTTGGCGGCAGGGGCAATATTTACCATTCCAGCACTTTTTTTGTGGGCAAGAGAGGGTGTAATGGACAAACCAGGGATTATAGAAATTACTCTTATTGCTCTTCTTGGAGGCCTTTTGGGTATTTTCTTTATGGTCCCACTGAGAAACGCTTTGATTGTCAAAGAACACGGAGTTTTGCCTTATCCCGAAGGAACTGCCTGCGCGGAAGTTTTGCTTGCAGGTGAAGAAGGCGGTGCAAACGCCTCGACTGTTTTTGCAGGAATGGGTTTTGCTGCAATGTTCAAGTTTATAATTGACGGACTTAAGGCTGTTCCAGGAGAAATTGCACTTCGCATAAAAGGCTATCCCGGCGAGATAGGGACTCAGATTTATCCGGCGGTTATGAGCGTTGGTTATATATGTGGACCCAAAATTTCGTCATATATGTTTTCGGGTGGAATTCTCAGCTGGCTTGTGATTATACCGCTTATTGTGCTGTTTGGAAAGGAAATAATCCTTTATCCGGGCTCCGCTCCCATTGGCGAAATGTATGAGGCTGGCGGTGCGAGTGCGATATGGAGTTCGTACATCAGATATATTGGAGCAGGCGCATTGGCGGCGGGAGGTATAATAAGCCTTTTTAAATCGATTCCCATTATTGCCCGCACATTTGTTGATGCAGTCAAAGGTATCTCGGGCAAAGTACAAACAGGCAATTTGCGTACCGAAAAAAATATCAGTATGAAGATGGTTCTTATCTCGATTGCAATAATTACTTTGTTTATCTGGATTATTCCGGCTGTTCCTGTTTCACCAATTGGCGCAGTGGTGGTTGTTGTATTTGGATTCTTTTTTGCAACAGTATCGTCACGTATGGTGGGACTTGTAGGAAGCAGCAACAACCCAGTTTCGGGTATGGCAATCGCAACGCTGCTTATTGCAACATTGATGCTTAAGATTACCGGTGATGAAGGTGCACATGGGATGAAAGGTGCAATAGCAATCGGCTCAATTATATGCATTGTTGCCGCAATTGCCGGCGATACTTCTCAGGACCTTAAGACAGGTTATCTTCTTGGGGCAACACCCAAAAAGCAGCAAATTGCAGAAATTGTGGGTGTTGTTGCTGCGGCATTGGCTATTGGCGGAACATTGTATCTGCTTGACACAGCTTGGGGCTTTGGCTCTGATGAGCTTGCGGCGCCTCAGGCAACCCTTATGAAAATGATAGTTGAGGGAGTTATGAATGCAAATCTTCCCTGGGGACTTGTTCTTGTTGGAATATTTATTGCAATAACAGTTGAAATTGTGGGTATTCCGGTTCTTCCTTTTGCTATAGGCGTGTATTTGCCGGTGCATCTTAACGCTTGCATTATGGTTGGCGGACTTATCAGACTTTTTGTGAACAACCTCAAGGCAGATGAGGGCAAGAAGACCGAAATAGTGAATGCCGGAATACTGTTCTGTTCGGGCATGATCGCAGGCGAGGGTATTATCGGAATAATTCTGGCAGTTCTTGCAATATTTGGGTTTGACAAATTGATTGACATTTCGGGCGTTTTAAATCTTCATCCCACAGTTTCAAACATAGCCGGACTTTTTGTATTTGCCCTTGTAGTACTCAGCGTTTTAAAATTTTCGGTTTGGAAAAAAGGAAATGGATTAAATAAATAAAATGAAAAAAAAGAAAAATGTAATCGAATCCAATTATCTTGAGAAAATCCCCCTGCGGAATGATGCTTTAAAGTGGCAGACAGATGACGAGGATAAGATTGTGCTTTTGATAGAAAACATAGGTTTTTTTAATCACATGGCGCAAAAACTTTTTAAAAAGCCGCCGGTTACCTATGTTCATCTTGATGATATGGGAAGCTTCGTCTGGCCGCTTATTGACGGTGAAAGAAATATAATCGAGCTGGGCAAAGCGGTTGACAAACATTTTGGAGATAATGCAAAACCGCTTTACGAGCGACTTGCCAAGTTTTTTCAGATTTTGGATTCGTATAAATTTATTAAATGGAAATAAAATAAGGGAGCGGATATCAGGAATCCGTTCCCTTATTTTATTATATCATTTACATCTCGCTTCAGCAATTATTCCTTGTCAATAATCGGAGAGTCCTTAAAGAAGAATGAAATCGACCAAAGACCTGCAAGACCAACAAGGGTGAAGATTATGCGGCTCATCAAAGAAAGCTGACCGCCAAACAGCATGGCAACCAAATCTACGCCGAAAAGCCCGATGCTTCCCCAGTTAATCGCGCCGATTATCACCAAGATTAAAGCAATGACATTCATTTCGATAACTCCTTTTTGTTGTTTATTTTCATAGATATTTTGCCATTAAAATAAAATAAATATTCATAAGACAACAAAAAATATTTATCTGTTAAATTATAAATCAAGCTTGGATTTTATGGTGCTTATATAATCCGATGGTGAAACGCCCTCGTATGTCTTAAAGATTTTGCTGAAATAATGGATTGAAGAAAATCCAACGTTTGAAGAAACCTGAGTCAGATTGAGGTCGCCTTCGCGCATAAGCTTTTTTGCCTGTTTGATGCGCAAACGATTGATGTAACCGACAACAGTATCTCCACAAGCCTCTTTAAAACTTTTACATATTGTTGTTTTGTTTGTGCCAAACAAGAAACAAAGGTCATTGAGAGAAATTTTTTCTTTGTAGTTATTGTTTATATAGGCAAAAATTTCCTCTGTTTTTGAATATGTAAGTAAGGATTTTAGGGAATGAGGAGTAATTTCGGTGCTGCGGATAAGCTCAATCAAAAACATTTCAAATTTAAGCCTGAGCATCTGGTCAGCACCAAAGGGAATGTCTTCGCGTTTTTTCATATCTGTAACATTTGGAACATCGTACGGTGGCAAAAAGACTGAACGACCTTCTTTTATGACCTCGGTAAGGATTTTAATCAGGTCAGGTGAAAGGGTTGTTGCATTTTCTGAAAACATATCAAGCCTTTCGGAGTCACATTCAAACCCGATAATAATTACATTGGGCACATCTCGATCCAGACACGAAAGTGAGTGGACTTCGTTGCTTTTGTGTATAATAAGTTGCTTGCTGCAAAGAGTCCCCGAAAATCCGTCGGACTCGACATTGACGGTTCCACTGTCGACATAGATAAGCTCTCTGAAAGGGTGCGTGTCTTTGAAGGTCTGATATTTTTTAATAAATTCAAAATAATGAATGTTTGCCATCCGTGTAACGGCAATATCTGTTTTAAAATCCTTTAATTTAAATTCCATATCCAAAGCTCCTTTTTTTGATTATAGCACAACAGAAATTATTGTGTCAATATTAAAAAAATTTAATATATTACAAAAACAATTTAATATATTTCAAATACATTATTAACTTTTGTTGATATAATAAAGAAAAACCCACAAAGGAGGATTTTTAAAAATGAGTAGAATTTGTATACCGGATTATGAGTACAAAGAAAGAATTGCAAAAGCTGCAAAGCTTGTTGCAGAAAAAGGTCTGGATGTAATGGTTGTATGCTCAACTGAGTCAGACTACGCAAATGCAAGATATTTCAGCGGCTTCTGGCCCCTGTTTGAACGTGCAGGCGTTGCTATCTCTGCAACAGGAGAGGCTGCACTTATGGTTGGTCCTGAGTGTATCATCTT
>JAZNKA010000072.1:0-11112 GCA_045578305.1 Clostridia bacterium
AAACCTTAACTCCCAGCACATACCCACGACTGGGCGTCGCAAGCACGCACAAGGAACTTCATCGATATGCCCTTCGGCGAATTTTTAGGCCCGCCCTGGGGAATGAAACAGTCGACTAGAATACCGTTACCCATATTCTCAGGTTAAGTATAACATAATAAAAAAATTTTCGCAAGGTTTTTGCGAAAATTTTTAGCGTTTATGAGACAGTCGTTTTTCTGCAAAAAACAAGGCTTTGGAAATGGCAAATGCCAGTAAAATTGCACCAAATATGTCGGTCGGGAAGTGGACAAAAAGATAAAGTCTTGAAAATGCAATCAAAGTGGCAAGGACAAATGCCCAAATGCCAAATTTCCTGTTTTTTCCCCAAATAACAAACGAAGAAATAAAGGATGACAAAGTATGCCCCGACGGAAACGAAAAATCAGCAGGATTTTTGATAAGAAGCGAAACGGTATTATCTATCCAGCAGGGTCGTGGTCTTGCGATGATGTTTTTGAGAAGCAGATTGCCGCAAATAAAACCGAGAAGAAGTCCCAAAAGCAACATAATTCCAAGCTTGCAGTGTTTTTTTGTGCACAAAAGACCTATGCCGATGGCAATCCATACCGCACCAAAGTCGCCGATTTTTGTAATCTGGGGCATAATAAAATCCATAAATCCGCACCCAAAAAGCTTTTGGATGGATTTAAGGATTTCAAGTTCAAAGATTTCGGTCCCGAAAAGCATTTTTAAATCACTCCCATCGGATTAAAAGAACAAAAATGTCATGCCGGTTGCCACAATATACGACGAAATTGCCATAATAACAGCGGCGATAATTACGCCCAAAAATATTGCGGGAATTGCGTCCTTAAGCCTCATTTCAAGCATAGCGGCAACAAGTGCGCCTGTCCACGCTCCTGTGCCGGGGAGCGGGATTGCGACAAAAAGACAAAGCCCCCAAAATTCGTATCGGGTAATTTTTGCTTTGTGTTTTTCGGCTTTTTCTTCAAATTTTGAAACAAGGCCGTCAAGTTTGTCGTTTTTGCTCCTCATCCACGCAAAGATTTTGCGGATGAACAAAATAATAAAAGGAATAGGAATCATATTTCCAATGACAGCAAGGACAGATACGGTACATACATCAAGTCCAAAACCGACACCAAAAGGTATGGCGCCGCGAAGCTCGATAACAGGAACCATTGATATAAAAAAGGTGGCTAAAGCTTTGCCTAAATATGTTGAAAAAAAGTCCATTGGTTTTCTCCTGAAAAATTATTGGATATATCAATTATATAATAGCATCGGTTTTTTTGTCAATCGCAAAACTGTTAAATTTTTGCAAACTATAAAATCTCAAGGGTTGCATCAAATTTTTCAACCAGTTTTTTGCCGTCTTCTTCGCCCATTACAAAGACAGCGGTCGAAAGGGCGTCGGCAAGGACAGCGCTTTTTGCAGTGACGGTTACGCTGTCAAAGCCTTGAACTGCGGGATAGCCTGTTTTTGGGTCGATAATATGATGATAAAGTGTGCCGCCGTATTCAAAGCTTCGCTGATAGGTGCCGCTTGTTGCGATTGAGGCTTCACCAAGTTTCAGAATTTTGGTGTATTCTCCCGTTGGGGCAAAGGGGGTCTGAAGTCCAATCCGCCACTTGCCGTCAGGCGATTTGGGGTTTTTGCCGATGGTGACTATGTTGCCGCCAAAATCAATTATTGCGGACTTGACGCCTGCATCCTTCAAAGCCTTTGCAGCTTGGTCTGCGGCATATCCCTTTGCAATGGCGCCCAGGTCAATTTTTGTATCTGCAAAAGCTTTTGTAACAGTGCCGGATTTTTTATCGAATTCTAGTCGCTCTCTCACGGAACTTTTGAGCGCGTCAGAAATCTCTTTATCGGTTGGCGGAACGGGGTTTTCTGCGTTAAACTTCCACAAAACCGAGACAGGTGCAAGCGTTATGTCAAACGCGCCGTTTGAAGAAATATTTATTTCATTGGCAAGCTCAATCATATTGATTATGCTTTCGTCAACATTGACGGGGACAGATGCGTTTGCATTATTTATTTTTGAGACATCAGAGCTTTCGTCAAAAAAGTCGGACAGCTTGTGAATTCGGGCAGCTTCGCCAAAAGCGTCCTTTGCAGACTGTTGGTCAGCGCGCGAAAAGACGGTTATGCTGCAGACTGTGTCAAACAAAAACTCGGTTTCTTCGATGCCTTTGCCACCCTTTCGGGAATTCCAAAAGAGACCCGCCAAAAGCGTAATAATAATCAAACCTGAAAAAAAAGTCCTAAGCTTTTTCAAAAATATCACCTCTTGCTTTTTAAATTCTACCACAAATATAAATTCCCGTCAATTGCTTTACTTTTGCAAAGGTTTGTGATACAATGTGATATAATAGTATACTTTTTTTAACAGGCAAGGAAGTGATTTCTTGAAAGAAGCTTCATCTGCCAAAACGGTCCGCACCATAGGACTTATGGCGGTTATTATATTTTTTGCAAAAATTCTGGGACTTCTTCGCGAGGTTTTGATTGCCGGTGTCTATGGGCAGGGGTATGTTTCAGATATTTTAAACACATCCACCCAGATTCCGCTGCTTTTTTTTGATATGACTCTTGGAGTGGCAATCCTTTCGACTTTTGTTCCGGTGTTTAACAAGTGCCTCGAAAAAGGCGGAAAGCAAAGTGCGATGCGTTTTGCAAACAATTTTATGTCGGTTACGGTTATGCTGGCGGTTGTTTTTTCAGCAATTGGCATAATTTTTGCTGAGCCTATTGTCGGCTTGATGGTCCCGGGCTACAGCCCCGAAAAAATTGTCGAAACAGCAAAGCTTTTGAGGATTTTATTTCCATCGATTATATTCACAACCGCGGCATACACATCTGTCGGGATACTTCAGTCGTTTGGCGAGTTTAATATTCCATCGATTATCAGCGTGGTGTCAAACCTGATAATGATTTTGTATCTGCTGATTTTTGGCAACCGCTTCGGTGTGGTGGGGGTTATTGTTTCGATGGTTGTGGCGTGGGCATCGCAGCTTTTTGTGCAGATTCCTTACCTTACAAAATTTGGATATCGCTACTCCCCACGCATTGATTTTAGTGACAAAAATCTTGTTTCGGCAGCAAAGCTTGCAGTTCCGGTGCTTGTCAGCTCGTGGGTGCAGCCACTTTGCGTGGTTATCAATATGGCTTTTGGCTCTGCTCTTGGTGACGGCGCGGTGTCGGGGCTTAACTGGGCAAACAAGATTTATATAATAATGGTAGGTATTTTTGCCTATGCAGTTACGAACTTTATTTTCCCAAAGCTTTCAAGGCTGAATGCCGGCGAAGACAGCCACGCATTTTCTGAAACAACGCGCACTTCGGTTGCGTGGGTGGTGGCTATTATTGCTTTTGTCTCGGCGATGTTTATTGCACTTAACAAACCGATTATACAGGTTGTTTTCGAGCGCGGAGCATTTACCGCTGATGACACAAGCCTTACTGCAAGGGCTCTTATGTTTTATTCGGTGGGCATGGTTGGCTATGCCATCTGCGAAATACTGAACAAAAGCTTTTATGCCGTACAGGACGGAAAAACCCCGATGATTACATCAATGGCGGGGGTATTGGTGAATTTTGCGGCGGCATTTGTTTTTGTAAAGGCTTTAGATATGGGGGTTGGCGGGCTTGCTTTGGCAAGTGCGACCGGCTCAGGTTTCATGGCGATTATTTTGGTAATGGCGATGAACAGGCAAAGGCCGGGGACATTTGGCAAAGGCTTTGCCATTAATTTTGCAAAGGTGATTGCGGCAGGCGTGATTTCGGCACTTGCGGCACGCAGTATTTTTGAAATGGTTGACGGCATTGGAGTTGGCACAGTTTGGGCGTTTGCAAAGCTTTGCGTTGCAGGCTTGCCGGCACTTCTTTTATATATTGCAATACTTGTGATTTTGAAAGCAGACGAAATAAAACAGATAAGGAGATTGACCCATGAAAAATAACGGATATTTTTTGACCTTTTGGGGAATTTTCTGGGAGCGGTTTGTCAAAAACAGCGCAGTTTATCGAATTCTTTGCGGAATTTATGCGTTTTTTTCGAACAGATGGCAAAGCAGTATTTTTGCATCATTTTTCCGCAGAACTTTTTTTGATGACGATATGTCAGGAAA
Source organism: Clostridia bacterium (assembly GCA_045578305.1). Lineage (GTDB taxonomy): Bacteria > Bacillota > Clostridia > Monoglobales > Monoglobaceae > SIG440. The sequence continues at coordinate 4,138 of JAZNKA010000072.1, forward strand.
AAGCCTTGCAGGAAAGCTTTGCTTTCTGCCGTTCAGAATTCTTGAATGGATACAGAAAAAGGTCGGCAGCAAGCTGACAACCCAAAAAGAAAAAAGCTTTCTTGTGCGGACCTGCAAATATTATCTTCACAGCTCATTGGCGCTCAACACCCGTTTTGTCGGTGTGTTTGCGGCAGGCGCAGCGATTGCGTCGCTAATAGCGGGATTGTTTTTAGGCGGCGGAATAAAGGTTGAGATTTTAGTTCTTGCCTTTGGTGTTGTTTTGGCAATCTTTGATGTCAATATGACGGATTTTTTAAAGAATTCTCTTATTGTAAAGCTTATTGAGTCAGCTTTGGGGCTTGAATTTTCGTTTGATTTTTATTATGTGACAAAATCCCGTGGTGCAAAAAGTGTTTCGTGTGCGGCGGTTTTTGGTGTCCTGACCGGATTTATAGCCGTTTTTGCATCACCTCTTTTTGCGGCGGCATTTGCACTTGGACTGCTATTCTTCTTTATGGTGCTTTACAAAGTAGAATTCGGTGTATTTATGACACTGTTCCTTGCACCGATTATACCCACAATGGCAGTGGTTGCGTTGTCGCTTTTGTGCCTTTTCTCGCTTGCAATCAAGGCGGTTACAACCAAAAAGTTTGAATTCAAAACCGACGGGATGGGTCTTTTGATTATAATTATGCTGGCGGTGTATCTGCTTGCGGCATTTACCTCGTTTGCGCCATTTAAGGGAGTTCAAATCTGGTTGGTTTATTTTGCATTTATGATTTTTTACTTCCTTATTATAAATACAATAAAAACAAAAAAACAGCTTATGGGTCTTTTGACGGTATTCTCGCTTTCGGGACTTTGCGTATGTCTTTATGGCATAATGCAGTATGTTTTTGGTTGGAATGTTTCTCAGGCGTGGATTGACGAAGAAATGTTTATGGACATAAAGATGCGTATTTATTCAACCCTTGAAAACCCCAATGTCCTGGGAGAATATATTTTGCTGGTTATGCCGGTGACAATCGCTCTTATGTGGAAGAAAAAAACTGCCTTCTCAAAAGTCGTATACGGGGCGATGGCACTTGTTATGGGCGTTGCTTTGATACTTACATTCTCGCGCGGATGCTGGATTGGTATTATGGCAGCGGCGGCGGTGTTTGTTACCTTTGCGGCAGGAAAACTGTGGGGACTTTTGCTGCTTGTTTTGCCGATTGTCCCGATGATTTTGCCTGAAAGCATAATAAACCGCTTTGCAAGTATCGGGGATATGAAGGACTCGTCAACATCCTACAGAGTTTATATATGGATGGGAACGCTCCTTATGCTCAAAGACTTCTGGCTGTCGGGCGTGGGGCCCGGGACCGAGGCATTCAGTCAGGTTTATCCGTTTTATTCGTACAGCTCGATAGTTGCTCCGCATTCGCACAATCTGTTTTTACAGATTATGGTGGAGTCAGGCATTTTGGGAATTCTGGCATTCCTGATTTTGCTTTTGGTATTTTTCAGAAAACTGGCATCTGCACATCAGATTCAGGGCAAGTTTGGCGAAATTTCGGTTGTTATTACAGGCATCGGTGCGGCAACTGTTGGCTTTTTGGTACAAGGGTTGTTTGACAACTGCTTCTATAACTATCGTGTGTTTATGATATTCTGGTCGGTGCTTGCACTTGGTGCAGCTGCCGCTAATGTCGCAAGAGTGGAAAAACAAAAAACGGAGGTAAAAACAGATGCTTAGGGTTTTGCAGGTTTCTTCGGACACGAACATAGGTGGTGCAGGCAAGTGCATACTTACCTATCTCAAATATTACAACAAGCAAAAGATAGAGACGGCGGTGGTTGTACCAAAGGGCAGTCTTTTGAAACCCCACATTGACGAGATTGGAGTAAAGGTTTTTGAAATTGATGCGATGGCGGACAAGTCACTTGACTTTTCGGCGATAAAAAAGCTTCTTGATATTTTTCGCGAATTTAAGCCCGACATTGTTCACACACACGCAAGTATGTCGGCAAGGATTGCGGCAAGGATTTATGGGGCAAAGGTAGTTTATACAAGACACAGCGTATTTCCACCAAACCCAAAGCTTACGCACGGCATCGGCAAAATGCTTTGCGGATTTGCCAACAATTCGACAGCGGACAAAATAATTGCGGTGGCAGAGGCGGCAAAGCAGAATATTTGCGACATTGGTGTTTCGGAAAAGAAGATTGATGTCATCTTAAACGGCGTAGAACCTTTGAAAAAATATTCCGACGAGGAAACAGCGAAGATAAAAGCAGAATACGGCGTGCCCGAGGGGTATAAATGTGCGGCGATTGTTGCAAGACTCAATGAAGTCAAGGGACACAAATACTTTGTCGAGGCTGCAAAGCACCTGAAAGATATGGGTGTAAAGGCAAAGCTTCTTATTGCCGGCACAGGAGATATGGAAACGGCAATAAGACAGCAGATTGCAGACCTTGGTCTCGAAGAAGATGTGATTATGCTTGGATTTTTGACAAATGTCGAGCCGCTTATGAATGTTATTGATGTTCAGGCAAACTGTTCATTTGGGACAGAGGCGACAAGCCTTTCGCTTCTTGAGGGTATGAGCCTTGGAAAGCCGGCTGTCGTTTCGGATTTTGGCGGCAACCCCGGAGTTATTAAAAACGGAAAGAATGGCTATCTTGTGCCGACCCATGACTCAATGGCACTTGCACAAAGGCTCAAAGAGCTTTTTGAGGACAGCAGCCTTTATGAAGAAATGTGCAGGAAAAGCAAAGAAATTTTTGACAGCACTTTTACGGCAGTCAAGTATGCCGAGAATATTGACAATATTTATTTAAATCTTGGAGGTAAAAACAATGGATAAACCAAAGTTCAATTTTTTAGATGGGGTTATCGCTCTGTTGGTGGTTGTCATGGTGGTGGCAGGAGTGTATTTTGTCAAGGGACGCGGCACAACATCGACTGTGACCGAGAAAAGCGCGGTTGCAGAGATACAGATTCAGCTTACTGAGGTTGACGAAAGTATATACGAAAAGTTTGCTGAGGTTGCAGACAAGAACGAAAGCGTGTGGATTGGTATCAAAGAACGCTTTGAAGGTAAAGTATCAATTGTAGAATGTGGACCTGCAAAAAAGCTCAGCAAGGACATATACACGGGCAAAGCTGTTATAGCAGAAAACCCAACAGCCAGTGATGTGACTGTTACCATAAGAGCGGATGTTGTCGAGACTAATTCGGCAATTGTGGCATCAGGCACCGAGATCAGAGTGGGTGAAGAAACCGCAATCCGAGGCAAAGGCGTTGCAGGCTTTGGCTTTGTTGTGGGAATAAAAACTGTTTCGGAGTAAAAGATGGAAAGGCGGGAGAAGAAAATGTTCAGCAAAGACGGAAAGCTGTTTGGGAAAATCAGTATTATAGATATTTTGGTTGTTCTGGCGATTGTGATAGCGGCATTTGGTGTGCATACAAGATTTTTTGTAGGAAACGAGAAGGTCGAGACCGCATCAAGCCATATTGAATACACAATGCGCGTAAGCGAGGTAAGACAGGGCACGGTTGATGCTCTCAAGGATTTTATGGGTCCTGTGTATGACTTTACTACCAAGGAATATATGGGCGAGATAGTGGATGTATACTTTGAAGAGGCAATCGGTGCAAATGAGACTGTAAACGGGCAGATGCGCGAGAGTGTTATTCCCGAAAAATATGATGTTGTCCTGACTGTCAGGGTTGACGGCAAGATAAACAACTCGGGATATTATAACGCAAACAATCAGGCGATTGCAGCGGGCGGAACTTTGATTTTTAATTCAAAGGCGGCAAAGACGACAGGCGTTATTGAAGAGGTTTACGAGGTTAAATAATGTTCAGGCGATTTCTGGCTTATTACAGGCCGTATATATTTATAGTAATAATTGACCTTTTTTGTGCAGTGCTTACCACAGTGTGCGAACTGGTTTTTCCGCTTATTGTAAGGGAAATAACCGGAATTGCAACAAGCGGCGGCGGTATGCTGCTTCTGCAGACGGTAATCCGTCTTGGCGGAGTGTATCTGTTTTTGCGGATTGTTGATACTGTGGCGCAGTTTTATATGGCAAACATCGGGCATATTATGGGCGCAAAGCTCGAGACCGATATGCGTCGCGACATATTTGACCATTTGCAAAAACTGCCGTTTTCGTATTTTGACAATACAAAGGTCGGGCAGATTATGTCAAGGGTTACCTCGGATTTGTTTGATATAACCGAGTTTTCGCATCACTGTCCCGAGGAATTTTTTATCGCGGGAATCAAGATTGTCGGTGCGTTTATAATCTTGGCAAGAATAAACCTGGTGTTTACGATTTCAATATTTTTGCTGCTTCCGATTATGCTTGTGTCGGCGATTGTATTTCGCAAAAAAATGAAGAATGCTTTTAAAAAGCAGCGTCAACAGGTGGGCGAGCTTAATGCGGACCTTGAGGACAGCCTGCTTGGGATAAGAGTGGTAAAAAGTTTTGCCAACGAGGATGTCGAACGCGAGAAGTTTAAAAAAGGCAACGATAAGTTTTTTGAGACAAAAAAGAATACCTATAAATATATGGCACTTTTTCAGGCAGGGACTCGCTTTTGCGACGGAGTGATGTACATCAGCGTTATTATGCTGGGGACTGTATTTATGGCAAAGGGGGCGCTTACGGCGGCGGATTTTGTTGCGTATCTTCTTTATATACAGACACTTATCACTTCAATCCGCAGAATTGTCGAGTTTACCGAGCAGTTTCAAAGAGGCATAACCGGCATTGAAAGGTTTTACGAAGTTATAGACGAGCCGGTTACCATAAAAGATTCACAGAATGCAGCCGAGCTTGAAACAGTAAACGGCGATGTGGAATTCAGGGATGTGTGCTTCAAGTATTCGGAAGATTCGCACGAGATTTTGACAAAACTCAACTTAAAAATAAAAAAAGGCGAGAATATTGCATTTGTGGGACCGTCGGGCGGCGGCAAGACCACACTTTGCAATCTGATACCAAGATTTTATGAGCTTAACCAGGGCAGCATCCTGATTGACGGAAAAGATATCAAAGAACTGACGCTCAGTTCGCTTAGAAACAGTATAGGTATGGTACAGCAGGATGTTTATTTGTTCAGCGGTACGGTGTACGAAAATATTGTTTACGGCAAAGTTGACGCGACCCGTGACGAGGTAATAAAGGCTGCAAAAGCAGCAGGTGCGCACGACTTCATTATGGAGCTTGCCGATGGATATGATACTTATGTAGGCGAGCGCGGGCTCAAGCTTTCGGGAGGTCAAAAGCAAAGGATTTCGATTGCAAGGTTGTTCCTCAAAAATCCACCGATTTTGATTTTGGACGAGGCAACCTCGGCACTTGACAACGAGAACGAGCTGCTTGTTCAAAGGTCGCTTAAAGAGCTTTCAAAGGGCAGGACTACATTTACTATTGCTCACAGATTGACCACAATAAAAAATGCGACCAGAATTTTTGTTCTTACGAAAGACGGGATAGTGGAAGAGGGAACGCATTCTGAACTTTTGGAAAAAGGCGGCGAATATGCAAAGCTTTATTCGCTTTATACCGAAATTGAATAGATATTTTATAGGTGGGCTCCGCCCCCTATAACCCCCGTAGCCGCCGCTCAAAGGCTTGGCAGATGTAAATGCTCAAATTTTCTCATTACGCCAACGCTCGGATACTCAATATATATTGAGTGCCTTCGCTAAAAGCGGCGGATGAAAAAGGGAACTGATATCCGCCGCTTTTTGGTTGATTCAAAAATTTTTGCAAACATCTGCTCTGTGCCTTTTCTATGGCGGAATTTAAAGACACCCAAAGGGTGTCTTTTTTAATTGCCTTATTATTTATAAATCGGTGCGGCAGGGGGTTCTGCAAGGGGACTTTGCTGCAGAAGCCCCCTTGTAAAAAGAAATAATACTTGTAATTTGATTAAAATGATGGTATAATATTTTCGTCACATAAATCAAAAAAACTTTTGAAGCCATAATAAGTATGAATTTTTGTTTCGGCAAAAATGCATACTCTTTATTCATGCTTGTTATGGCGAGTTTGGATTTGTGTGACAACAAGGAGTCATGCGTTTTTCATGCGTGGCTTCTGCCACGCATTTTTTATTATAAAGGAGAATACTTATGAAATTAAAACCCGATGTTATCAAATCCCATGCCGAGGACCTTGTAAAAATTGCCGAGGAGGCCGAAAACAAAGCAAAGCAGCAGCCTTTGACAAGAGAGGAGTTTTTGCAGTTTCTAAAAGACTTTCAACAAAAAAACTCTCTTATAATGAAGGAACTTGGTTTAGACGAATTTATTTAGTGATTTCTTATATAAAATATATAATTTTTGCTTTTAAATAAAAGATTAAAAAAATTTAAAAAAATTGTTGACATTTATTTCTTATTATAGTATACTATTTAGGCGTGACAAAGACATACGATGATTCCGGAGGTAGCAAACCCCTTGTCTCACTGGGGTTTTGGAAATTTCGGAGGAGATTGTCCGGTTTTCAAAAGCGGGCGGAAGGTCACACTTCTATTTTAATACAGAGCAGATTTTTTTGGGTGTGGTATGCTGTCACACTGCAAGGATTACCTGCGCTGTTGTCCCCGAAACCGATTTTGAAAGAGAAAAAAGGTTCGGGTTTTATTATATGGCTGCGCGAAACGCCCGGCGCAGTGTAACTATCAAAAGCAAATTTTGAAGGAGGGTAAAACATGGCAACAGAGAAGATCAGAATCAGACTCAAGGCTTATGACCACAACCTTATCGACCAGAGTGCCGAAAAGATTGTTGAAACAGCCAAGAGATCGGGAGCAAAGGTTTCAGGACCTATTCCGCTTCCCACAAAGAAGGAAGTCGTTACAATCCTCAGAGCTGTTCACAAGTACAAGGACAGCCGTGAGCAGTTTGAACTGAGAACTCACAAGAGATTGATTGACGTTTTGGCGCCCAATGCCAAGACAATCGACGCACTTAAGCACCTTGA
>JAZNKA010000073.1:0-35736 GCA_045578305.1 Clostridia bacterium
GTCTTTTCGGTAACAAACTTCCCTGTCAGTTTGTAAAGCAAATAATCCTCAAGCAAGAAAATCTTTTTTGTTTTTGCCCAAGTTTCCGGTTCGTTGTTTTTGATCCACAAAAGCTTGCAGGCAGGCCAGGTCGCAGTTATCTCGGGCTGACCTGTCACCTCGTAAACAAGCTGTCTTCCAAAATGTTCTTCAATTTGCTGAGCCTCTTTTGTTGCACGATTGTCAAGCCACACAATTGCCTTTCGCACAGGATTGCCTGTCTCATCCGTAAGTATAAGTGTTTCGCACTGAGTATCTATTGCAAGGGCATCCACCGGGACATCAAGGCTGTCAAGCTCGGTTTCTACAATTCCCCAATACTTTTCTGCATCAAATTCCACAATATCCCCATGTGTTTCTATCAAATAATCTATGCACGAGGACTTTATCATTTCAAGCTTTTCGTTGAAAACTGCCGCTTTTACCGAGGTGGTTCCAACATCAATTCCCATCAAATTCATATCTTTTCGCCTTTCTTGTTCGTGGTCTAATTATTTAACACTCCTATAATTGCTTATTATATACCGCCCCGGCACAATTTGTCAATACAGATGATTGGCAATATTTTTTATTTACAATTTGTATTTTTTTTGCTATAATGTTTAAATAGGTATAAGGGAGTGAACATCTGTGACTAAAAAAATTCTTGCCGCTTTTTTGGCGGGCTTAATTTTTACAACACCAATCCATGCATCCGCTTCGGTGCTTGGTTCTTCTAAAATTTCAGGTTACACAACACAAATCGGCGAAGGGACCTACTTTTCGCACAATGTTTTTTACAGCGACCAGTCAGGCGTGGGCAAACAAAGTGAAAATTATATCACTTACGCCCCCAACAGCGTGGTTATACCATCCATAACAAACGGAACTTCGCTTTTTGGCACGACTTCAATCTCGGCAGAGGCAAACAGGTTGGAAGCACTGGGTACAGAAATTATTGGCGGCAGCAATGCGGACTTTTTCTCACTGCAGACAGGAGTCCCCATGAGCAACGCAATTGCAGACGGCAAAATTCTGACCAAAGATGCCTCGGGGCAGGATGCAATCGGAATCTTGCCTGACGGCACAGCTTTTATCTCTTATTTTTCACTCAATTCTGTTCTTACAAAAGAAGACGGCAGTGAAGTGAATATATACAACATAAACAAATACCGTCAGCCTTATGCAGTATATATGATGACCGACGATTTTTCAGACAAAACGCAAAACACAACCAAAGGAATTGATGTTGTCCTTGGCTCAATCGAAGGTGAAATGAAAATCGGCAGCCATATAACTGCTGAGGTTGAATCAATAACCGAGCAAGACGGCTCCGCTCCCATACCAAAAGGCAAAATTGTCATCACTGTTGACGAAAAAGCCCCAAAAGAATTTTTCGAGCCAATCTCGACTTTGACGGTGGGCGAAAAAGTCACTATAAACTTCAGCGTCAACGGAGACAAACGCTGGAACGATGTTCAGGTAGGAATGGGCAGCGTCGGCGGCAGACTTTTGATAAACGGCGAGGTCAACCCAAACCTTGAAAAAGGTGCGGCTCCTCGTACTGCTATAGGCATCAAAGCCGACGGTTCAATTCTTCTTTACACAATAGACGGCAGGCAGTCAGGGCACAGCTACGGCGTTCAACTTAGCACCCTTGCCAAAAGGATGAAAGAACTTGGCTGTATTGACGCCATCAACCTTGACGGTGGAGGTTCAACCTCTATAATCGCCCAAATGCCCGGAGAGCCGGATGCCACCTTGACAAACAAACCATCCGACGGCAAAGAGCGCAAGGTCTCTACATTCTTTTTCTTTACAAATACAGCAAAAAAGACCGGCAAAGCGGAAAGTCTTCATATTTATCCCAAAACAAACTTTTTGTTGGTTGGTGCAAGCACTCAACTTTCGGTAAAGGCTGCTGATTCAGGTTTTTACCCGGCAACTGTGCCATCAGATACTGTTTTTTCTGTAGAAGACGGCAGTAAAAACACAATTACAAGGTCAGGACTTTTTACAGCAAACGAAAACGGTGCTGCAACAGTTTATGTCAAGTCAGGAGACATCAGTTCCTCGATTGTCATTACCTGTCTTGAAACTCCTACAGATATCATAGTCAAAAACAAATCAAACGGCTCACAAATAAAGTCTCTGTTTCTTTCTCCCGAAACTGAACTCACCCTTTCGGCAGATGCTTACGGAGGATACAACAAGCTTATTTCATCGCCCGAAAACTTTGTATGGGGCGCCGATTCCGAAATAGGTGAAATCACACTCGATGGCAAGTTCAAAGCATCTGACAAGTTTGGTGCAACCGGCAACATAACAGTCTCGGCAGGAAAGAAAATCGTGACCATCCCGGTTACACTTGAAAAACCGGGCAAAGAGGACGAAAAATCATATCCTGTAATTGACATCACTACACAAAACGGCGAATTTCAAATTACTCTTTCAAATTCTTATGACATAAAAGTCGAAGAAAAAAATATATCTGTAAAAATCGACGGAAAGTCTGCAGAGTTTGAATTTGACGAAGATACTCAAACTGCCCACGGCATACTTCCCGAAGATTGCCGCAAAATCACTGTTTTGGCGACCAACGCCTTTGGATATACTTCATTTAAAACAACAGAATCAAATGCACAAGCTGACCACTCACCCTTTACCGATACCGACGGACATTGGGCAGAGGATATTCTCGGCTATATGTATTCGCAAAAAATAATCAGTGGAGATGCGACTGAAGGCGTTTTGAAGTTTAATCCTCAAAAGCCGATGACAAGATCCGAATTTGCAGTTATGATAACCAATTACCTTGGACTTAACCGCGATGATTACAAAGACATCATCCTGCCATACAGTGACATTGATACCATTCCATTTTGGGCACTTGACAGCTTTAAAGCCTTGTATGCAGAAGAAATTCTTAAAGGCAGATATGTATCCGAAACCGAAAGTTGCGCCGACCCGCTTGCGACAATAACTCGCGCCGAAGCCGCAACGATTGTTGCCCGGATTTTGCCTGACACATTTTTCAAAAGAGATCTTTCTGCTCCTGACTTTGGCGATGTTCCAGCATGGGCATCAAACGGAATAGATACACTTATGTCTTTGGGCGCAATAAAAGGCTACGAAGATGGCTCAATCAAGCCGCTTAACACACTTACCAAAGCCGAAGCGGCAAAAATACTTTATTTCATTATGTAAGAACAAAAAATATTCTTTAGGACAGGAGGAACAGCAAAATGATTGATGAAATTTTGACTCTAATAGAAAACAAGGAATTTGTCAGGCTGCGAAGTACCCTGTCCGACCTCAATGCCCCTGATATTGCTCTTATAATTGAAGAAATTCCCCAGGAATATATCTTAAGAATTTTCAGACTTCTGCCAAAAGAGCTTGCCGCCGAAGTCTTTGTCGAAATGGAGCCTGAAACACAGGAGCATCTTATTGGTATTTTCAGTGACATCGAGCTTCGTGAGATGCTTGACGAAATCTTTGTCGACGATACGGTTGACATCATCGAAGAAATGCCTGCAAATGTGGTAAAGCGAATTCTGAGACAATCAGACCCCGAAACACGTTCGCAGATAAACAAAATCCTGAACTATCCCAAAGACAGCGCAGGAAGCATTATGACAATCGAGTATGTCGACCTCAAAGCAGATATGACAGTAGGTCAGGCTTTTGACCGTATCCGAAAGACCGGCGTGGACAAAGAGACAATCTACACTTGCTATGTCACTGATTCAAATCGCCACCTTATCGGTATCACTACAGTCAAAGAACTTCTGCTTTGCAGCCCTGATGAAAAAATCGGGGATATGATGGAAACAAATGTTATCTTTGTCGACACCTTTGATGACAAGGAAAATGTTGCCATTCTTTTTGACAAATATGACTTTTTGGCAATGCCTGTTGTTGACAAAGAGACACGGCTTGTCGGTATTATAACCTTTGACGATGTAATTGATGTCATCCAGGAAGAACACACCGAGGATATTGAAAAAATGGCTGCTATTTTGCCATCAGAAAAGCCGTATCTTAAAACATCTTCGCTCGAAATCTTTAAAAACCGTATACCCTGGCTTTTACTGCTTATGCTTTCGTCTACTTTTACCGGAAAGATTATAGGCAGTTTTGAAAATACACTTTCGGCATGTGTAGCACTTACCGCATTTATCCCGATGCTGATGGGCACAGGCGGAAACTCGGGTGGCCAGGCATCGGTTACCATAATCCGCGGTCTTTCACTTAATGAAATCGGAATGAAAGATATTCTTAAAATTTTGAAAAAAGAGTTTTTTGTTTCACTTTTTTGCGGCGCTGTGCTTGCAATAACCAATTTTGCAAAAATGATGCTTATTGACCAAAGTATCATAGTGGCATCAGGGCAAGACCCGATTCTTGTTTCGTTTGTCGTTTCGCTCACGCTTTTGGCGACTGTAGTATGTGCAAAGCTGGTGGGTTGCAGCCTGCCGATTTTGGTAAAGCGCCTTGGTTTTGACCCTGCTGTTATGGCAAGTCCGTTTGTCACAACAATAGTGGATGCGATATCGCTTCTTATATACTTTGAAATTGCAATGAGCTTTTTGAAATTTTAGACTAAAAAAGGGGCTGCCCACGCAGCCCCTTTTAGTTTTTTTCACAACTTTACAATATTCCTCCATCAACTGTTATTACCTGCCCCGTAATATACGATGATGCCTCTGACACCAGGAATGCTACAGTTTCTGCAATCTCTTCCACACTTCCCGTTCTTCCAAGAGAAATCCCGTCTGTAAATTCTTTTTTGTCATCCTCGGACAAATTCTTGTTCATGTCTGTCTCAATAAGTCCTGGAGCAACGCAGTTGACACAAATTCCCGATGGTCCAAGTTCTTTTGAAAGCGCTTTGGTAAAAGCAACTATTGCGCCCTTACTTGCAGAATATATTACCTCGCACGAGCCACCGCATATTCCCCAGATTGAAGATATGTTTATTATTTTGCCTGACTTTTTGCTGACAAAATGGGGAATAACAGCTCTTGAGCAATTCATTGTTCCAAACACATTGGTATCAAAAATATTTTTTGCCGACAAATCATCAAAATCAGTAAATAAACCTTGGGGTAGTGCAATTCCTGCATTATTTACCAAAACATCAATTCCGCCAAAGCAAGCAATAACCTCCTGCGTCATTTTTTTGACCTGTTTGTTGTCCGAAACATCTGCGCAAAAAATTTCCGCTTTGCCGCCATGCTCCTGTATTTGTTTTTTTACTTCTTCTGCCGCACATTTGTTTTCTTTGTAATTTATCGCCACACTGTATCCAAGTTGCGAAAGTCTGATTGCAATGGCACACCCAATACCTCTTGATGCCCCGGTAATCAACGCTGTTTTCATTTGTTTTTTCTCCTTTTGTTCCTGCTCTTTTTTCTTCTGTGTCTAAGTGGTTTAAGCACGCGTGTCCCGACAACCTCAAAATCCACCTTACCGTCAGCCAAATCCACCGCCGCAACTTTTATTTCGACCTTATCTCCAATTGTGAACTTTCGGTTTGTGCGCCTGCCTATCATGGAAAGACCGCTTTCTGTCATAATATACATATCGTCCTCAAGGGTGCGCGCAGGGACAAATCCCTCAACAGTATTGTCAAGCTGAGCAAAAAACCCCGAGCCAATGATATGCGTAATTGTCGCCTGATACTTCTCGCCTATATGATTTGATATATATTCCGCCTTTTTGATATCCTTCCACTTAAATTCCGCGCTTGCAGCGTTGGTCTCGGTCAATGACGAAAGCACAGCAGCAGCGAGCACAGCTTCCTTAAAATATATAATTCTTTTCTGGCTCAGTTCACCTTTAAGACTTTCTTTCAAAATTCTGTGGACAACAACGTCAGGATAACGTCTTATCGGTGAAGTAAAATGACAATAATGCGAAAAACTGAGTCCAAAATGTCCCTGATTTTTTTCACTGTATTTTGCCCGGCTCATACTGCGAAGCACAAGATAGTTCACAACTCCGCTTGTTTCCAAATTCTCTGCCGAATGCAGAATCTGCTGAAAGTCCTTGGGCTTCATATCAGGCTTGAATTTGAAATTTATCCCAAGTTCCGGCAGAACTCTTGCAAGACGCTCGACCCTGTCAAAATCCGGCTCTTCGTGTACGCGGTATACACAGGGAAGATTCAAGGTTGTCAGATGCTTTGCAACAGTAACATTAGCGCAAAGCATAAATTCCTCGATGATATTATTGGAGATTGTTATCGGATATTTTTCTACCTTTGTCGGTACACCGTTTTTGTCAAGTTTAATCAAAGATTCATAGGTTTCAAACTCTATTGACCCTTTGCTTATTCTCCTTTTTTTCAAAATATCTGCAAGTTCCCGCATTGACCTAAGCGTCGGTTCAAGTTCTTTGTACTTTTCGACAAGCTTAGCATCGCCCTCCAGAATTTTTGTAACCTTTGCATATGTCATCCGTGCCTTGGATTTTATAAAGCTTGTGCAAATCTTGTAATCCACAATTTTACCTTGTTTGCTTATCTCCATAAACACCGAAACAGTAAGGCGAATTTTTTGCGGCCTTAAGCTGCATAGTTCATTTGAAAGGCCAAACGGCAGCATCGGGACAACTGTATCTATCAGATAAACGCTGGTCCCCCTTGCAAGTGCAGTACGGTCAACCGCCGATTCTTCCTCGACATAGTGCGAAACATCCGCTATATGAACGCCAAGATAGTAATTTCCGTTTTCCAAAAATTCAAGCGACACAGCATCATCAAAATCTTTTGCATCATCACCGTCAATGGTAAAAATCAGCTTGTCTGTAAGGTCAACTCTGTCCTTTAAATCCTCTTTGTCAACCTTTTTCGGAATTGCCTCCTCCCACTTTTTGACGCTTGGCGGGAAATCCTGCATTATATGAAACTCGTTTAACAAATCATCAAATGTCATACCTTTCCCCCCTCCATACAGATTTTTACCTATTTTGCCCGAAAATGTTGGTTTTAAACTTTGTTCTAAATCTTGTTTCCTTAACAAAAACCGCCCCAAATCTTTGGAGCGGTATGTCGTCAACTTGTTTAATTATTCGGTCTTTGCACCGGCATCCTGCTGAGCATTTGCCGCAGCTTCTTCCTGAGCCTTCTGAACATCTTCTGCTGTCATCAGGATATTGCCCTCGCCGTCAACAAGATTTCCCTCTGCATCAAGCTGAGCCTCAACCTGCTGCGGAACTTCCGCGCTCTCGTCAGCCTTGCTTGTATTTATCGAGTATGTTGCCAAAGCAATTGAGCTTGCAACAAACAACAAAGCAACAACTGCGGTAACCTTTTTGAGAGCCGCGTCAATTGTTCTGCCCTTGTTCTTGCCGAAGAATGTCTCGGCACCACCTGCAATAGCGCCCGAAAGGCCCTGTTGCTTTCCGTGCTGCATCAAAACCACTGCAATAAGTACAAGTGAAATAATAACATGAATAATAATTAAAGCTGTCTGCATTTCTTTTTTCCTCCTAAATCAGCTAAACACAAAATTCCTTGCATTTGCCACAATGTATCAATATTACCACAAACTCCAAATTTTTTCAAGAGTTTTTTGAGTGATAAAAGATTTTTTTGTTATTCCTGACCCTTGCGCAAGAACACAGGAACATCAATCCCATCATCTTCGCTGACTTTGTTATAAAAGTCGCCCTTTGTATTTACAGCGTTTTCAAAGATGGGGGGAACATCACTAGTTTTTTTTTCACCCATTTCTTCGCGCATGGTTTCAAATACGCCCTTTTCTTCTTTTCCGCTGAAGATTGAAGTTGGTCTGTCTATGCGTGGTGAGTTTTTGCCTTCAAAGCCTGTAGCAATAACAGTAACCTGGATTTCTTCACCCAAGGTCTCGTCAATGATAGCACCAATGATGATGTTTGCATCCTTGTCCGCTGCCTGGGTAATAATCTCGGAAACAGTCTGGATTTCAAGAATTCCAAGGTCGCTACCGCCGGTAACATTAAGTATAACGCCCTTTGCACCTGTGATTGTTGTTTCGATAAGCGGGCTGTTGATTGCATTTGTTGCAGCATCAGCGGCACGGTTTTCACCCGTAGCCTTGCCGATACCCATATGTGCATAGCCAGTGTTTTTCATAATTGTCTTCACATCAGCAAAGTCAAGACTGATAAGACCCGGTCTTGAAATAAGGTCCGAAATACCCTGAACACCTTGTCTCAAAACATCGTCAGCCATTTTGAAAGACTCGGTAATAGGTGTTTTGTTTTCGGCAATTGCCAAAAGCTTGTCATTGGGTATAACAACCAATGTATCAACCGCAGCCTTCAGGTTTTCGATACCGATGCTCGAATTCTTTGCGCGCATCACACCCTCAAACCAAAACGGCTTTGTAACGATACCTACTGTAAGTATGCCCATTTCCTTTGCAATTTCTGCAACAATAGGAGCAGCACCGGTACCTGTGCCACCGCCCATACCTGCGGTAACAAATACCATATCTGCATCCTGAAGAGCAAGAGCAATCTCGTCACGACTTTCCTCAGCAGCTTTTGCGCCAACTTCGGGTACAGCACCTGCGCCAAGACCCTTGGTAAGCTTTGCGCCTATCTGAATTTTTTGTGTAGCCTTTGAAAGAGACAAATCCTGCTTGTCTGTATTAACTGCTATAAATTCAACGCATTTTACTTCTGCGTCAATCATTCTGTTTACTGCGTTGTTTCCGCCACCACCAACGCCGACAACTTTTATCTTTGCCGGGTTTGTAGCCTCTGTATCAAACTCAAACAAAACTATTCCTCCTAACCATATCAATCATTATGATATACATACATATATGGATAGTATATCATTTTAATTTTTCTTTGTAAATACCAATTTTAAATTTTGTTTATATTTTGTTTATTTTTTCAATATTTTGTCCGTTCGTATGTATATTTTTATTCTTCTTCATCATTTTCATTTGTTTCGTCAGACGTTTCTTCATCATAATTTTCAACTTCTTCATTCTTTGCTTCTTCGATACGAAGACGATTAGCGCGTTCTCTTTCTTTTGCTTTTTTCTCGAAATAAATATCAAACGTAAGCCGTCTTATTGTCGCCATATTATTGAACATCCTTACGCCAAATACGATTATAACAGCAAACGAAAGGCTTATGCCAAGGATGTTTCCGATAAATGTCAAAAATATACCAAGGATTGCATTTGATACAAGTCCTATCATAAATACATTTATGTTAAAGCGCTTGTGTATGTTTGCCAAAAGACCGCCAAGCACCGAGTCAAGTGCCGCAATAAGAGCAACTGCAATGTACGAAAGCATTGACGGAGACAAATTGTACGGTATTAAAAGTCCCAGAAGAATTCCTACCAAAACTGCAACTATAAAAAACACTAGTTGGTCACCTCCGGCTCAACAATCTGTGCATATTTAAGAGTGCTTGCACCTGTATATTTTTTAATCATAAGCTTGTTACTTTTTTTGATGCTTACCTCTACACCATAAAAATTAGCTTGTTCAACCGCACCGCCCGGCATTCTGAGGGCATTTTCCAAAGTGTCTGAATTGCCTATTGCCCTTATCTCAAACGGGGCTGCAAGCTTTGTGTTGTTGACACTTACCGTCGGTCCTACGCATCTGACTTCGCTTGTAGCAAGAATTCTTTCGTTGTTTATCGAAAGAGCCTCTGCCCCTGATGCGCGGAGTTCATTCAGGAATGTCAAAAGATACGAATCATGAACAATCCCATAACCGTCATCATAACCTATATTCCCCATACCCTGTCCGCCATCTTTTATGGTAATAATTATTCCGTTTCCCGACACATCGGTAAGACCAGCTATTGTCTCGGCACGTTTCAGTTCTTCTTTAAGGATTTTTGCCGCACCGCCGCTCTGTGCCACTTCTTCTCTGTATTTTGTCAGGTCATTCTGAAGCTCCATAACCTGTTGAAGAAGCTTCTCGTTTTTTTCAAGTTCTGCTTTATAATCCTGCTGCAAAGTTTCGATTCTGTTTGAAATCTGGCTTTCAACCGCATTGTTTTTTCTTACACCCTTTATCTGCCAGGTAAGTCCAAAAACCAATATCAAAATTACTATTGACATCGAGATCTGGAATTTTTGTTTTTTATCTATATTTATCATTTTTTGTCCCTCAATTAAATTTAATCTTTCTTTATCTGCTTGTCTTCTTGTTTTTTGTCTTCTGTTTCTTCCTTACCCGTGTTGTCTTCGTCAACCTTTTCCGTATCGCTTTCTTCTTCAGGCTTGTCCGTTGTTCTTGGTCCTACATACAGTTTTTGACCGCGATAATCAAGGATTGCCTTTTCATAATCCGAAAGGTTTTGTGAAATTACTTTTTTCACAAAGGTCAGTTTGTACTCCATTTTTTCATAACTGCCAAGCATTATGAAAAGTCTTTCGTCATAATCAACCTTTATATCTGATAAATCTGCCGCCGAAATCATAGACACCTTGTCAATCATCTCAAGCTTTGTCAATATCTCCATACACTCAAAAGTTTTTTGATGCACGGCGTCATCAGCCGCAAATATGTACTCTCCAAGTTTTGTTGTAACAGGCTCAATACCATCAAGCCGTGCAATACCCTTTGTCACCTCGGTCTCTTTTTGGTCTGCAATTTTTATTATTTGCCCCGCTTTGTCGACAAACAAAAACAGACCATTGCTTTGGACATAGGCAAGAGCGTTTGCCTCACGGACCCAGATTTTTATACTGTTTGGATAAAGCCTCCGTACATTACAGGTTTCGATATTGGGGTCTTCGTTTAACCGTCTTTCCATCGTTTTGACAGCAGTACTGAAGATATTTGCCCCCGTTTTAGCCCCTGCAATTTTTATAATCTGTTCCTCGGTCAGAGTCTCTTGCCCAACGCACAAAATACTTTTTACATTGAAGAAAGGTGCTTTAAGCACTGTAAAAATGATAGCTGTGCAAACAAACAAAAACGCAAACACTACCAAACGGCGCTTAATTCGATTTCGTCGTTTTTTCCTTATAAGCTGTTTTTTCTTCTTCTGAAGGTCTGTAATTTCAGCTGTCATTTTAAAAACTTTCCTTTCTTGTTATTTTTCCTTGAGTGATACCTTTGGCATCACTCAAGTCTTTTTATCGTCGCCCCAAGATGAGCAAATGTATCTTCAATTTTTTCGTAGCCCCGGTCGATATGACTAAGTCCGGTAACCACGGTGTCGCCTATTGCCGAAAGTCCGGCAACAACCAATGCCGCCCCGCCCCTCAAATCCATCGCTTCGACGGGTGCACCTTGTATAAAATTGCACCCCGAAACTACTGCCAGCCGTCCGTCAACAATAATATCTGCGCCCATTTTTATAAGCTCGGGAACATGCTTATACCGGCTTTCGAATATGTTTTCAACAAAAACCGTAGTCCCCTCGGCGCAAAGTAATGACGACATAAAAATCGCCTGTGCATCTGTCGGAAATCCCGGATAGGGCGATGTCATAACCTTGCCAAGACCGGATATTCGTTTGTCACATTTTATTCTTACAAAGTCCTTTCCCGAAGAAACTTCTGCCCCGGCACCCGACAGCATCGAAAGCATAAGTTCAAGTTGCTCGGGAACTACACCTTTGACAACAACATCTCCACCGCATGCAGCCACAGCACAAAATACCGTTGCCGCAAAAATTCTGTCGGCCATTATATTATACTGTACTTTATTTAATTTTTCAACACCTATAATGCGAATTGTTTCACTTCCTGCACCGGAAATTTTTGCACCCATTTTGTTGAGAAAATTCTGCAGGTCCAAAATCTCAGGTTCACGAGCCGCATTGGCAATTGTTACCTCGGCATTTGACACAGCCGCAAGCATCATTATATTTTCTGTCGCGCCAACACTGGGAAATATCAAATTCACCTTGCCCGATTTTATTTTTTCTGTGCTGCAGTATATGTGCCCGCCTGTTTCCTCTACTAAAACACCAAGCTGCCGAAACGCCTTAATATGCAAATCGATGGGTCTTAATCCTATGCTGCAGCCGCCCGGATACGAAATAACCGCTTTCTTTGTCCGCGAAATTATTGGGCCCAAAAACAGCACCGATGACCGCATACTCGCCATAAGGTCATCGGAAATATCGCTTCTATGTATATTTTCTGCTTTGATTATCGCCGTATGCTCCTGATATGCGGTTTTTCCGCCCAGTCTGTCTATTATTTCAAGAGCCGCCTTTACATCCTTTAAATCAGGACAATTTGTCAGCACACATTCCTGGTGGTTTAAAAGACTGGCTGCTATTATCGGCAGAGCCGCATTTTTCGAGCCCTGAGCATCAACTGCTCCCTCCAGTTTTTTGTTTCCGCAAATATAAATTTTGTTCACCGTAACACCTCCAAATGCAAAGTACCTTTGCCACACTCTCATACTATGTGTCTTGTTTGAATGTGTTACATAAATCAGTTATTTTATCTTTTTTTGCGGTTTTCAACCAATTCGCTGACTATTTTGTATATCTTGTCACTCGCATCTGTAATCCCTATACTTTTTGAAGCTTCACCCATTGTTTTAAGGACTGTATCGCTGTCAAGGATTGATTCGGCAGTTTTGCCCAAAACTTCTGCCGAAAGACTTTCTTCGGTTATAACAACCGCGCCACCCGAGCGTTCGACCGCTCTTGCGTTATGTTCCTGATGGTTTCCTGCAACATAAGGCGAGGGAATGAGAATTGCCGCTTTGCCAAGTGCGGTCATTTCGCTTACTGACCCACCGCTTCGTGCAATTATAAGGTCCGCCGCATTAAGGGACAAATCCATGTCATATATGTATTCCGAAACTCTGATTTCGGGATAATCTGCCAAATTAACGTTGTTCTTTTCAAATCTTTTGACAACCTCTTCATAATGGTTGTTCTTACCGGTTGACATTATTATCTGATATCTTCTGTTTTTTGCTATTGATGAAATCCAGTCAACTGCTGCCTCGTTTATCTTTTCGGCGCCCAGACTTCCTCCAAAAATGAGTACTGTGCGGCGATTGTCCAAGCCAAGTGCGTTTCGCGCTTGTTCTTTGTTTCCTTCAAGAATAGCAGGTCTTACAGGATTTCCGGTAACCTCAATGCGAACATCCTTTTTGATAAAATTTGCTGCCTCTTTGAGTGAAAGCGCAACCACATCAACAAACGGTGCAAGCATCCTTACCGTAACACCGGGGAAAGCATTTGCCTCGTGCACCAATGTCGGAATTTTAAGAAGAGCCGCCGCAAGAAGAACGGGGCCCGTAACATAACCACCTGTGCCAACAACTGCATCGGGTTTGAATTCTTTTATTATTTTTGCGGCATTCAAAGTTCCTGTCAAAATCTCTGCCACAACTTTAGCATTGGAAAAGCTGAGTTTTCTTTTAAATCCATGGATTTTTATAAACCGTATTTCATATCCTTGTTTTGGAACAAGCGTGCTTTCCATGCCCTCTTTTGTTCCCACAAACAAGAACTCACTACCCGGTTCTTTTGTCTTTACGTGATTTGCAACAGCAATTGCCGGATTAATATGGCCTGCTGTTCCGCCTCCTGCAAACAAAATTTTCATAAGCCTTCATGCCTTTCTTTTTTTGCTATCACTTTTTATGCCTTGAAATATTAAGAACAATCCCCATTTCTGCCATTGTTATCGCAAGCGCCGTTCCGCCATAGCTGAAAAACGGCAGCGGCATACCGGTAACCGGCATCGACGATGTCACAACCGCGATGTTTACAATTGCCTGAATTGCTATCATTGCAACTATTCCCGTTGCAAGAAGAGTGCCAAACATATCGGGAGCATTAAGCGCAATCTTTATTCCTCTTACTATAAGAAATATAAACATAAGCGATACCAGGATTGCTCCAATCAAGCCAAACTCCTCGGCAAGAATTGAGAATATAAAGTCGTTTTGCGGCTCGGGTATATTCATATACTTTTGCCTGCTTTGACCAAGTCCCGCTCCAAAAATTCCGCCTGAACCTATTGCATAAAGCGACTGCACAATCTGCCAGCCATCGCCCTGAATATCCTTGAACGGGTCAAGAAATGTTACAACCCTGGCAAGGCGGTATGGTGCTTTTGCTATCATAAGAATAACAGCAGGAAGTGCACAACACCCCAAAATAGCAAAATGACTGATTTTTGCTCCGGCAACCAGCAAAAGTACGCAAGCCGTCGCAGCAATAAGCATTGTACAACTAAAGTGCGGCTCCATCATAATCACAAGCGCCATTACCCCTATGATTGCTATGTACATAATAAACACGCTGAAGTTTGAAAGTTCTTTGTAGTTTTTTGACAAACTGTACGAGAAAAATATTATTGTGGTAATTTTGGCAACCTCTGACGGCTGAAAATTTATGGGTCCTATATAAATCCATCGTCTTGCATCATTTATCTTTCGGCCAATTCCCGGAACAAGCACCAAAAGAAGCAACACTACGCTGAATGCAAGCGCAGGAAACGCCCAGTTTTTCAATTTTTTATAATCATAGTTAGCTGTTATAAACATTCCCACCGAGCCAAGTATTGCCCACATAAGCTGCTTTTTAAAGTAGTAAAAGCTGTCGTTGTTTGTTGCACTGCTTGCAAAAGCAATAGGGCTGCTGGCACTCAGTACCATAATAAGGCCAAAGCTGAGCAAAACATATATAGCTGCCAAAAACTGAATATCAACACTTTTTAAAGTTTCTCTGATGCCATACTTGTTAAGCATCTGGGGCGCGGGTGCAGACAAAACAGTTTTGTTGTATCTTCTTTTTTTTCTTACAATTTTCAATATTTTCACCCGCCCGTTCTCAAATTATATTACAAATCAACCGCCTTTTTTATGCAAAAAAGCCTATCAGACACAGCGCTATAGTAACCGCAGAAAATACCGCAACAACCTTTTTTTCGCTCCAGCCACACATTTCAAAATGATGGTGGATTGGACTCATTTTAAATATACGCTTTCCGGTTTTCTTAAAATATGCAACCTGAATGATTACCGAAAGTGACTCGGCAACATATACAAACCCCACCAGCAAAAGAGCAAGCGGATTCTTCATAAATATCGCCATTGCTGACACAGCACCACCCAAAAACAAGGATCCTGTATCACCCATAAACACTTTTGCAGGGTATTTGTTGTAAATCAAAAAACCTAAAATTCCGCCAACTGTCGCTGCTGCAAAAACCGCAACCGTCGGAAGTTTGGCAACGTTTGCTGAAATCATATAGAAAATGCAAACAAAAAGTGTCACAAAGCCCGCAAGTCCGTCAAGACCGTCTGTCAGATTAACGCTGTTTACAGCAGCAAGCATAACAAGAATTGTAAACGGAATATAAATGATAAACCCAAGTTCAATCGTTCTTTGGGTGAAAGGCACTATAATTTCGGTGTCAACAAGTCCACTTGCAGCAGCCCATACCGAAAAGATAAGCGCTACCAAAAATTGAAGTGAAAATTTTTGCCCTGCGCGAAGTCCTAAGTTCCGTTTTAAAATCACCTTTATGTAGTCATCAAGAAATCCTATAAGGCCAAACCCCAGCGCCACCAAAAACATGGCAGCTACCGCCATAATATCCTCCTGATATTCGCTTATGCCGTCTATAAAAATCCCCGACACAACACCAACCAAAGCGGCTATTAT
Organism: Clostridia bacterium; assembly: GCA_045578305.1. Taxonomy (GTDB): domain Bacteria; phylum Bacillota; class Clostridia; order Monoglobales; family Monoglobaceae; genus SIG440. The sequence goes on from JAZNKA010000073.1 coordinate 15,644, forward strand.
AAAGATGAAACCACCCATAGTCGGTGTGCCCGACTTTTTCTTGTGCCATTTTGGCCCCTCTTCGCGTATCTCTTGTCCAAATTTGAGTCTGTGCAAAAACGGAATCAAAAAAAGTCCCGAAATTGCCGCCACTATAAACGAAATCACAATTACCATCAAAATCTTAACCATTTTATCCTCCGCTGTTTTTAGCGCTTTTAATTTTCGGCTACAAAGTCCGCAATTTCCTCAAGACGCATGCCTCGCGAGCCTTTGAAGAGAATTACATCATTCGGCATCAAAATATCTTTTATGTGTTCCTTTGCCGAAGCAGTATCATAAAAAACATAAAGCTCCGACGAGTTAAATCCCTTTTCAATTGCGCCCTCTGCCACAAACTTTGCGTTGGGTCCCACTGCAATCAAACAACCTATGTCATAGTCGCAACAAAGTCCACCAACAAGTCTGTGCGCATCTTCGCTGTAGTCTCCAAGCTCCAACATATCCCCAAGCACCGCCACCTGTCTGTACTCTGTATCCTCAAACTTGGGTGGTGTAACCGACAAAACCTCAAGTCCCGACTTCATAGATGCCGGACTTGCATTATAACAGTCTTTTATGATTTTTTTATCATTCAGTTCAATAACATCCTGTCGCATCCCCGACGGCTTGAATTCCAAAATGCCTCTCTTTATTTCTTCGATATCCATATTATAAATAATTCCGACCAGAATTGCTGCCAAAGCATTATAAACATGATGAGTTCCCGGAACATTTATTCGCATTCGATATTTTTCGCCGTCGACTTCTACATCAAATTCTGTTGCGTCGGCAAATTTACTTATATTAAAAGCAACTATATCACAGTTCTTGTTTTCAATGCCATAACTTAGTGTTTCAACCGGAACTGTACCAATAATGCCCTTTAAGAATTCGTCATCACCGTTTAATATAAGCGTCGCACCCGAGGGCATCCCCTCAAGAACCTCAAGCTTTGCTTTCAGTATATTTTCCTGAGAGCCAAGCTTTTCGATATGAGAAACCCCTATATTGGTAAGTATAGCAACCTCGGGCGTTGCGATTCGGGTGAGACGTGAAATTTCACCAAACGCGCTCATGCCCATTTCAAAGACTGCAATCTCATCATCCGTCGACATTCTGAAGGCGGTAAGCGGAAGTCCAATCTCGTTGTTGAAATTCCCCTCGGTTTTAAGAACCTTATACCTCTCGGTCAAAACTCCGGACACCATATCTTTGGTGCTTGTTTTGCCTACACTTCCTGTTATTGCAACTGCCGGAATATCAAATCTGCCGCGATAATACGCCGCAATATCACGAAGTGCCGCATGGGTATCTTTGACCTCAATCACAGCAAACCCCGAAGTGTTTTCAAATCCCTCGTTTACAATTGCACAAATTGCGCCTTGCGAATAAACTTGCGAAACAAAGTTGTGTCCGTCAAATTTTTCGCCCTTAAGCGCCACAAAAACTGATCCGTCTGAAATTTTTCTGCTGTCGGTAATAACATCTGTCAACAAAAAACTCTCGTCACAATTGCAAAGTCTGCCACTGCAAGCTGATGCAATCTGTCCAAGTGTCATTATCTTTTCCACAAAAACAACCTACCCTTCGGATGAATCAATAAGCTTAAGAACTATCTCTCTTTCGTCAAACACTATTGTTCTGTCTTTAAGTATTTGATAAAGCTCGTGTCCTTTGCCCGCAAGAAGAATTATATCATCTGTGTTTGCATTGTCAAGTGCAAATTCAATCGCCTCGAAACGGTTTTCGATTACCTTGTATTCGCAATCCGTCTCTTTTACACCCACCAATACATCTTCAATAATATCAAGAGGATCTTCCGAGCGCGGGTTGTCGCTTGTAACAATACAAAAGTCGGAAAGCTCGCCGGCAATCTTGCCCATCTTCGGCCTTTTTGTTTTGTCCCGGTCACCGCCACAACCAAAAAGTGTTATTACGCGGCCTTTTGCAAATCCCCGTATTGTTTTCAGTATATTCATAAGTCCATCAGGAGTATGTGCATAATCTATTATTACTGTATAATCGGTATTTGTCTTTACTACCTCAATTCTGCCTTTTACTCCTGCAGCACTTTTAAGTCCATTTGCGATTTCCTCAAGTGTAATGCCGGCAGCAAGGCAACATCCTGCCGCAGTAAGTGCATTATAAACTGAAAATTCACCGGGTATCGCAAGTTCTATATGCTGAATTTTTCCCTCATAAGCGATATCAAACTCAACACCATCTGCTTTGTAGGCAATGTTTTTTGCATACAGTCCATCATCTTTTTGGGTGCTGTATTTTATAATTTCGCAGCTGCTTTTTTCGGTCATTTGGGGAAATGCCGCATCATCCTGGTTTAAAACACCCACTTTGCACATATCAAAAAGCTGAGCCTTTGCACAGATATAATTTTCCATTGTTTCGTGAAAATCAAGGTGGTCCTGTGTGACATTTGTAAAAGCCCCAATATCAAATCTGCACGCTGCAACACGATCAAGCGCAAGCGAATGTGACGATACCTCCATCACAACAAAATCTGCATTTTCCTTAGCCATTCTGTCAAACAACTGCATAAGTTCAAGAGAATCCGGGGTTGTGTGATGTGACGGAATAACTTGGTCACCTATCATATTCTGATTTGTTCCGATAAGTCCAACTTTTTTACCCAAACCCTCAAGTATCGTCTTTACAAGATAGGTTGTCGTAGTTTTGCCATTTGTGCCCGTTATGCCAACAAGTTTGAATTTTTTATAAGGATGTTCAAAATATTCTGCCGCCATACTTGCCAGAGCAAATCTTGTATTTTCGACAATCACAACCGTTGCAGCTGTGTTTTCTATTGGCTTCTCGGCAACAATTGCAACCGCCCCGTTTTCAAGTGCCGCCTCGGCAAACATATGACCATCCGTCTTAAATCCGCTTATGCAAACAAAAACGTCGCCCGGCTTTACCTTTTGCGAATCAAAGGCAATGCCGGATATCTTTATGTCAATGTTTCCCTGTGTCGCTTTTATCTCAACATTTTTAAGCAAATTTGACAGTGTCATATTTCCACCTCACATCAATCTCGTATTTCTGCAAACCTGAAGTCCAAAGTTACAATCGTGCCCGGTTCTACCATAGTTCCTGCTGCCGGCGATTGCTCGGCACACACAGCAACTCCGCCCGAACTCGAAAGCCCCTTTATTCTTACATTAAGTCCTGCGTTTATAATTCCCTTATTTGCCTCCGAACCATAGCATCCCACAACATTGGGGATTTCAACCGTCTTTTTGCTTTCCTCGCCCTCGGTATATGCAACAACCTTGGAATTTTTAGCAAGTTTGGAATGCGCCTTTGGCACCTGGTCAAGTATGATATCTCCCTGACCCTTTATGCTGATACTTACACCCACAGCCGCAAGTGCCGCCTCGGCTTCTTTTCGGGTCTTACCGGTTATATCCGGAACAGTAATATCAATCATCGAAAGTTCTTCTTGTGTATATTCCGGTTCAATACCCATATACTGAAGGCTTTCCTCCAAAATATTTTTAACTACCGGAGCTGCAATAAGACCTCCATAATAAACATTACCAACGGGTGGCTGGTCAAGAATAACAAGACATACTATCTCGGGGTCATCTGCCGGAGCAAACCCAATAAACGACGCTATGTACTTTTGGTTCCCACGTGGCTGTTTCTCGGATGTTCCTGTCTTTCCTGCAACTCTGTAGCCTGCAAGATACGCGTTTCGGCCACCGCCCTCCGACACAACCGATTCAAGTATCTGGCACATCGTTTTGCTTGTTTCTTCCGAAATAATCTGCCTCACAACCGTCGGTTTAAATTCCTCTATGATATTTTGTTCTTCGTCAACCAATTGCTTTACAAGATGCGGTTTCATCAGCTTTCCACCATTTGCAACTGCGGAAACCATTGTCACCATCTGAAGCGGCGTTACATTAAAGCTCTGTCCGAATGACGATGTCGCAAGGTCAATTTCCTTGAAGTTGTCGGATGCATGGAAAATACCATCCGTCTCGCCCGGGAGTTCAATTCCGGTTTTTTCACGAAAACCAAAACCCTTGACATATTCCATAAACTTTTTGGCTCCAACTCTTGCACCCACTTCTATAAACACAGGGTTACACGAGTTCTGCACGCCCTTTACAAAGGTTTCGGCACCATGCCCATTTCGGTTTGCACAACGGATAGTGCGGTCAGCAACCTTTATGGAGCCGTTGCAGAAAAAATGGTCATTAAGTCCCACGACGTTTTCCTCAAGAGCCATTGACGCAACCGCTATTTTGAATGTCGAACCCGGCTCGTACGAGTCAACAACCGCTTTGTTCCGGCGCAAAAACTGTGTAACCTCGGTAAGCTTTGCATTATACTCGGAACCTTCAAGCTTTTCAAGCTCCGCATTTATTTCGGGATACTTTTCCTCAACTGCCGCAGTAACAGCAAACGGCTGATTGAGGTCATAGTCAGGTTTGGTCGCCATTGCAAGTATTTCGCCTGTTTTGACATTCATAACAATCGCTGCCGCGCCTTCTTCAAGCTGGTTTTCAAGCCTTGCATTTTCAAGATGTTTTTCGGTAAAATGCTGAATCTTTTCGTCTATTGTGAGGACAACACTCTGCCCGTCTTGCGGTTCGTAATAACTCTCGTAATTGTCGGGGATTTCAAGTCCTGCTGTTTTGTTTGCCGACACAATTCGGCCCGGCACGCCCTTAAGCTTGCCGTCATATACCATCTCAATCCCCTCAAGTCCGTTGTTGTCACTGCCGACAAAACCTATAACCTGAGACGCAAAATTGCCATACGGGTAGTAACGCTTTGTATCCTCCGAAAACTTAATTCCGTCAAGATGATACTCGTCAACATATGCCCGTACAGCATCTGCCTGATCTTTTTCGACCTTGCGCTTTATATATTCAAAATTAGATTGCTTTTCAATTTTTTCAAGAACTGTTTCTTCGTCAAGTTCAAGGATTTCTGCCAGCTTTGCCGCAATCTGACTTGCAGTCTGATTGCTGTTCGACCGCACATTCTTAGGGGTTATGCTTATCGTTTCAACACTTAGGTTGTTTGCCAGTACCTTCATATTGCGGTCATAAATAAGTCCGCGTTTGGGGCTTATTATGTTATCGCTTGTTTGCTGCTCATGCGCAGCAGAAGAAAGCTTCTCACCATCCACGATTTGAAGCCACGCAACTCTTACCATTAAAAGAAAAAAAATCACAATTGCTGCGCCAAGCAGAAAAATGATTCTCTTCCGTTGTTTAAATGTGCTTTGTTCGCTATGCACCAATATACCCCCAAACGATTTTAGACGCTTTGGTTAATTATATAGTATCCTGCTGCCCGATATTTCTTTTTTTACTGAAAAATATTAAGTGCTCCTGTGATTATTCCGGGAACTCCTGAAATTGCCATTTTTTTGGTCTGCTCATTCTTTACCCTTGCACCAGCACTTTCAGAAAAGTCACCCATTTCCAGGTCAACATAAAACATCTGGTATCTTTCGGGGCTTACCATCCCATATTTTTCTCCTGCAATGGACTGAAGCTGTCCCAAATCAATTGTTCTGTCAATCTTGACCTGAAGAGCCTGATTGTCGGCAACAATACTATTATATTCATTTTTAAGTCTGGATATTTCATTATTCGCTTCATTTATCGAAACATATCCACTTACAACAGAAAAAGCCATGGCAAACGCCAAAACAACCGACACAAGTCCCTTTTTGCCGCGTTTTTGACTTGCCTTCGGCATCGCTTTCTTTACTGCTTTATTCACTTCTTTTTGGATTTCACTGCGCAAATTATGTCCGTAGCTAAGGTCAGCATCGCTCAGTTTTCTTGCTGTGCTTGTGTTGTAAGCGTACATATTTGCCATCTCAAAAACCCTCTCTTTATATTTTCATTATCGCTCTAAGCTTTGCGCTGTGTGCGCGATTATTGTTATCAAGTTCGTCTTTCCCCGAAACAATCGGTTTTCGGGTTATAATTTTCACCTTTGGTTTGTTTCCACATACGCAGACCGGAAAACTTTTTGGGCAAGTGCACCCCTCGGCAAGGCTTTGGAATGTCTGCTTTACTATCCTGTCCTCCAGCGAGTGAAAGGTTATTACCGAAAGTACCCCGCCGGGTTTTAATACCTCGACAAAATCCCGGATTGCATTCTCCAAAATTCCAAGCTCGTTGTTTACCTCAATTCTGATTGCCTGAAAGGTCCTTTTTGCAGGATGCTTGTCCGCAAATCTTGCTTTTTGCGGAATTGAGCTTTTTATTATTTCAGAAAGCTGAAAAGTGGTCTCTATTTCACCATTTTCACGCGTTTTCACAATTCCTCTTGCTATCTGTCTTGCAAAGCGCTCTTCGCCGTAATCAAAAATTATTTTTGCAAGCTGCGCCTCGTCGTAGGCGTTTACAACCTCATAGGCACTTAAAGCATCTTCGCGGTTCATTCGCATATCCAGTCTTGCATCCATATTGTAGCTAAATCCACGTTCTGCTGTGTCAAGCTGCGGCGACGAAACGCCAAGGTCAAGGATTGCGCCATCAAGACTGTCTGTTCCAAGATTTTTTAGAATCTGCTTTATGTTGGAGAAGTTGTCATGAACTATGGTCACCTTGTCACCAAATTCTTTAAGCCTCTCGCTTGCCGCAGAAATTGCTGTCTTGTCGCGGTCAATGCCGATAAGTCTGCCGGCTGCACCCAGCAAAGAACAAATCAGCGCCGAATGTCCGCCACCGCCCAAAGTCCCATCGGCATAAACACCGTCAGGCTTTACATCAAGCAAATTTACACTTTCTTCAAGCAGTACCGAAACATGTTTGAATTCTTCTATCATAATCCAAGTCGCTCCATAGCTTCAGCAATTTCTTCCGAATCAAATGACGAGTCCGATATATATTTTGTCCATTTTTCTTTGTCCCAGATTTCGGCACGGTTCGAGTTGCCGATAATCACAAGTTCTTTTTTGAGCCCTGCATATTCCCTGAAAACAGGCGGTATAACCACACGCCCCTGCGAATCAATTTCGCATTCCGATGCACCGCTGAAGAAAAATCTTCTTACCTTTTGAGCATCTTTGCCGCGGAGTTCCAAAAGGTCACGCTGAAAACCTTCCCATTCTGCTACTGAATATGCATACAGGCAATCATCAAGACCTTTGGACAGCACAAAAGTCCCTCCCAAGTCATCTCTAAACTTTGAGGGAATGCTCACTCTGCCTTTTGTATCCAGATTGTGATAATATTCGCCTATAAGCACCGGTTTTCAACTCCTTTCCCTGTCGTCAGATTTCATTCCACTTTGTGGGGAAATCTCTCCACTTCGCTCCACTTTGTTATATAATACTACACTTTTTGGGATTTTGCAATAGTTTTTTGAAAAAAAGTTTAACCAATTTGAAAAAAATTTTTAACACAAATGAAATATTTTACCTTTCCCCAAAAAAGCAACAAAAAAGAGCCCGAAGGCTCTTTTTTATATTATTGTTCTACATATTTTCTCAAATACTCCGGCAACTCGTTTTCCAAGAACGATGTGCACATATCACCAAGCCAAATGTTTCCTGTCGAGCTGTTTGAGCGAACAAACACACAATAGTTCTGTCCCTCTGCCACATCTCTGCGAGGTTCATTTGCCATAGTTTCGGCAATTCTTACCGCATCATCAAATCCAACAGCTGCGCAGTCTGCCGGGTTTATCTGGAATTCACCAAAATCACCGGTTGTGCCTTTGTAACTGTAAATTTCTCCCGCACGGCTTACGGTTTCCTTGCAAATGCGAAGATTTCTTGCAATCTGTCTGATAACTTCATCATAATAGCCTTTTTCTTTCAAAAATCCGTACGCATTTTTAAAATTTGAATTCAAGTTTATGCTGAAGCTTTCCAATACATACTGATTATCCCCACTGTGATTGCGGAATTCCTTGAAAACCTTAAGCTTCTCATTTTCCATAAAGCTATAACTGAAATCAATGCTGAGACTAAGAGTGTTTCTTGATTTTTCTATTTGCTCATAAGAAAGCTCTTCTAAATCCTTTTTGATAAAGTTCATAAGCGTCGAAGCATCATCCGTAATCTGTATATCATATCCAAACGAATTAGTCCCTGTAACAAGAGTACATCTTGTTATGTTTTCAATGTTAAGATTATCAAACCTTGTAACCTTCATTTTGTATTCGTCAAACTTATACATTTCCGCAAGCGCATCATCTACGATTTTTTCCGAAACCTTATAAACTCTTTCAATTCTTTTGCCGTTTTTAAGCTTGTACGAAACTCTTAAATGACGAAATTGCTCGGGTTCACAAACAACCGGGATATCAGCAATCAATTCCTGATGGATTTTAATTGTTGCGTCTATCAGCTCGATATCGGCTACATGTGGCTCGTCACTCCAACGCTCGAATACAGCCGCGCTTTCAACATCTTCTGCTTTTGGCACTTTTGTTTCGTATCCAAATACATTTGTGAATGCAAAAAATGATATAAACACCGCACATACAGCCACAAACGAAATATAACCTTTATAGTTTCCAAACACCTTAAAACTCTTATTCATAAGCATCTCAATTGCAAAATATGCAATAAGCGTTGCTACAGCCGCTACAATAAATATGGGTATTGCCCCAATCGAACTCTCGGTAAGTATGGCAAATATAACCGTTGCCACAGCCGAAACTATTGTATACTTAAGTATCGGCCTGAAAATCTTAAACGCTGCCACATCGCCGCAATTTTCAATTTTTCGTTTTTTGTAAACAATATAGCCAAGGGCATAAACCACAGCCGCACCCAAAAGATACATCCACATATTTATACTCTTAAACATATTAAGATCATTACGATAATGGCTGAGTGATTTTCCAAAGAGCCATACAATTGGAGTGTTTTCCATAATTTTGTTGCCGACAAATCCGTCCGCCTGCATAAACCCAAAAAGGAATATGTCGCTTATAAGAAAAATTATCAACGCCACAATCATCGGGATTAGGTGGACAAACACATTGATACCTATATGTGCCGCCGCATTACCTGTCAAAAATGCGGTAAACACTGCTGCCGAAAACATTATAAATAATATGCTTAAATTAAGCAGCATCCAATAAATCACCGACCATGATGATATGATCTGTCCGTATGCAGTAAAACTCATTACAAGCAGAATCCCGGCAGTAAGAATAACCGGCGCTGCCATAAGGGCAAGCCCCGCAAGAACACTTGACACATAATTCGCCTTTCTTGTAACCGGCAACGAATGAACAAATATCCCCTGTTTTTGCGAATGAACATTGTTAAAAACAAGTACTGCCACAACCGTCGGCACCACAATTGCCAAAAGGATTGGAATTACTATATAATCACCTCTCAGCAAAATCGGACTGACCATAAGGTCAACTGCATATCTGCTTAAAAGTCTGTCAAGGTCTTCGACCAAAAGTATAAACGGAACGCTGAAGAAAAGTATAACAAAATAAAGTATGCTTCCCCATTTAAATCTGTTGATGGTATTTTTGAATATCCCAAAGTTAAACAATGATGTGCGAAAAGTCATATCCCAAACCCCCTAACTCATAAATAAATACTTCTTCCAAAGTAAGACTTACTTTGTCAAATACAACAGGGTTGTGCTTCTTTATTTTTTCTTCGACTAAAGCTGAATCACCCTTTACAATAAGGGTATTGACCGACCCGATGTTTGAAAAGTGCAAAATGTCAATTTCGTTCTTAAGTTCATCAGGGAACCCATCACTAAACACCATCTGCACCTTTAATATATTACCCTTAAGATCATCAAGCGGCTTTTCCACAATCATCTTTCCGCCGTGTATTATCCCTACATAATCACAGATATCCTCAAGCTCTCTTAAGTTGTGTGATGACACAAGCACAGTCATATCTCTTTCTGCAACATCCGAAATGATTATGTTCATAATCTGTTTGCGCATCACAGGGTCAAGTCCGTCAAGGGGCTCGTCAAGAATAAGAACATCCGGCATTGCCGAAAGAGCAAGTCTGAATGCCACCTGTTTTTTCATACCCTTTGAAAGTCTGCGAATCTGGCGGTTTTCCTCAATTTTCAGCACTTCACCCAATTTTTCGTATCTTTCGCGACTAAAGTTTTGGTATATATCTTCATAAAACCGCGCCATTTGCTTTACCGTAAAGCTGGGATAAAAATACCAGTCGTCATTGATACAAAGCACCCTTTGCTTTAAATCCTCATTTTCCCACACATCTTCGCCGTCTATTTGAACAGTTCCCTCGTCCTGACGAATAGCTCCTGTGAGATGATTTATAATCGTGGTCTTACCTGCCCCGTTTGGCCCAACCAAGCCATATATACTGCCCTTTGGCACCGTAATATCAAATTGGTCAAGCGCACAAAAATCACCAAAGTTTTTTACAATTCCTCTTGTTTTAATCACTTTGTTCCCTCTCTTTCTTCAAAAACTTTGTCCAAAACTCGTTCAAGTCCTTCCTTACTCTCACCATAAAAGGCAAGTTCTCTTGCTGCTTCCAAAAGCGCAGAGTACAAATCCTCTATAGTTTTGTCGTCGGCACTTTTTGCCTCTGCAACAAAATTCCCTCGCCCGCGGATACTGTAGATAATACCCTCTGCCTCCAGGTTTTTATATGCTTTCTGGACCGTATTGGGATTTACGGTAAGTTCCACCGACAAATCACGCACCGACGGAAGCTGTTCATCCTTTGAAAGTGCCCCGCATATCACAAGATCCTTTATGCCCTGCGAAATCTGCTCGTGCAGCGGCTTGCCGCTTTTATAATCCAACTTTACCACAATATCACCTCGCTCAACTGTACTATGTGTATTAATACAGTTATAATATAGCATCAAATTTGTCCTTTGTCAATAGTTTTTTCAAAAAAATTGAAATCATAGAAAAAGAGCGTGGTCACGCTGAACCCCGCTCTTTTAAACTTATCTTTTGCTAAACTGTCAAAACACCTATTTCAAGTTCTTCAAGCTTTTCCTTAAGCTCACCCTCCGGCTCATAATCAGATATAAGATAATTTATTTCGTCAAGATGAGCAAGCTTGACAAAGCCCACACTTCCCATTTTGCTTTTGTCGCAAAGGTAGTATTTGTGCCTTGAATTCTTAAGCATTTTTTGTTTTATTCCACATTCCTGCTCGTTGCTCTCAAGAATACCGCTTTCTGCCGAAACACCTTTGCTCGAAAAGAACATTTTGCTTGCCACATAATTCTCGGCAATGCTGTTTTCGGCAAGGGTGCCTACAAACGACTGGTTGTGACTGAGCACGCCGCCAACCGATATAACCTTAATCGAATCGCATCCATCAAGCTCCACAATAACTCTGAGAGAATTAGTAATGATTGTAATATTGCGCATATTTTTAAGCTCTTTTGCAATAAAAAATGTAGTGGTCGATGCATCAAGAAAAATGGTATCGCCTTCATTTACTTGTGTTGCTGCAAGTCTGGCGATTTTTTGTTTTGCTTCAACATTGGTGGATTTGCGCTTTTCAAGCGACATTTCATTGGTGTTTTCGTCCAAAGCAACTGCGCCGCCATGAGTACGCTTCAAAAATTCTTGCTTTTCAAGCTTTTCAAGGTCGCGGCGGACCGTTTCTTCGGTTACACCAAGCTCGGTACTGAGCCTGTTTACTGATACAGCTCCTTCATCAGACAAAATCTCCAATATTTTTTTCTGTCGTTCAAGTGCAAACATATAAACAACTCTCCGTTTCTTCAATTTACACAAAAACACGCAAAAATTTGCGTGATTTTGTCTTTTACTATCTTGGCTTTTTAATTATCTTAACTTTTGAACCATTCTTAAGTCCTGCCGAGTTTGCATCATCAGTATCAATGTGCATCTCAACATTAAAATCATCACGAACTCTGACCTGAACATCATAAAAACGGGTTGGCTTTATACCTTCAACCTCAACATCTACATAGTCATTGTCCATCAAATCATTTGCAGCAGCATATTCGGGGGTCAAATGAATATGGCGGTTTGCAATAATCACACCCTCTTTAAGATAAACACTGCCACAAGGTCCAACAAGAACTATTTTTTCTGAGCCTTTAATTTCGCCCGAAGGTCTTACAGGAGGACTTACTTTAAGCACAAATGTATCAGTTCTGGAAATCTCTACCTGAGTGTTTTTTCTTACAGGGCCCAAAACTCTTACATTTTCAATCGCCTTAAGCGACGGTCCAACCAAGGTAACAACCTCGTTTGACGCAAATTCGCGACCCATAAGATACTTTTTGACCGTCAGCTTGTAGCCTTTGCCAAAAAGAATCTCCAAATCCTCTTGCGAAAGGTGGACATGTCTTTGCGAAACGCCAATTTTAATCTGCCCGTCTGTCTCCATGCTTTCAATCACGCTTTTTACAGCTTTTGCAACTGTCTCTACATCATACATATACTCTTCCACCTACCCTACTTTTCCATATCAAAGAATTTTGTTACTTCTTCATGAGGGCTTGCAATTACCTCGCAACCAAAAACCTTGCCAAGTTTTGACGCCTTTTGGCTTCCTGCCGCAACAGCAGCAGTAACAGCCGAAACATTTCCTGCAACAATAATTGTAACAAGTGCTCCGCCAAGTCTTTTTTCTGTGTGTATAACTCTTACGTCAGCCGCTTTAGTCATCGCATCAAGACCCTCTATTGAGGCAATCAAGCCCTTAACTTCTAACAATCCGATTGATTCCATATCAGGCTAATCCTCCTCTATAAAGCTCTTTGGTAATTTTTTATTGAATTTATCCTTATTGAAATCCAAAAGGTATGCCATTTTCTCAACACCTGCACCCGGATTTGCAATTATATGGGATACGATATACTTGCCTTTTGATTCAGCATATGCTCTGCCTGCTGCGATCGCCGCCTTTACCGCCGCAATATTACCCGCAATCTTTACCTGCATAACCAACGGTGGTGCAGATGGGTCTTTGGGTCTGTTGCGGTCAAAGGCAATAACTTTTATATCTGCGGTCTTAGCACAAATGTCAGCAACACAAACCGCTGTTGACAAGGTGTAAACCTCGATCATTCCTAATGCTTTCATAAATTAAATCCCTTTCGGTAAATTATCTGTTATACTATGTGCAAACCATCAGCCATTACGCAACGTCTTTGACGGGTAAATGACCTTGCCGAAGTAATACCCTCACCTGTGGGGCCGGCAATTGTAAAGGTTGTATGTCCTTCACCACCTGCACCGATACCTGCATAAGAGGGAGCGTTCTTTACAAAAATTGTTGTTTCAACAGCTCTTGCAAATGCAGTAAGTCTGTCAACATTCTTCGAGTGAATGTGTGCACTGTGACGGTTTCCGTGTTCTGCCTTTACAGCCATCATAATTGCTTCTTCAATAGTTGAAACTCTTACGATAGGAAGTATGGGCATCATCATTTCTACCTGAACAAACGGATGCATCTCATCTGTCTCGCAGATAATAAGTCTGGGATCTGCATCTATGCCAATTTCTTTAAGGAACTTGCCTGCATCTTTGCCAACCCATTTTTTGTTTATTCCAAATTTTCCGTCTTTTTCAATCAAAGCAACCTTCAAAAGCTTGTCAACTTCTGCACCCTTAAGAAGATATGCACCACTTTTCTGCATCGAAGCGATAAGCGCATCAGCAACCGAATTCAGAACGAAACATTCTTTTTCAGCAATACAAGGAAGGTTGTTGTCAAAGCTTGCTCCCTTAACTATATCAGCGCCCGCCTTTGCAATATCAGCTGTATCATCAACAATAACGGGTGGGTTGCCGGCACCTGCACCGATAGCCTTCTTTCCCGAAGAAAGAAGCATCTTTACAACGCCGGGGCCGCCTGTCGCAACAAGCATACGAACCATAGGCGAATTAACCATTGTGTTTGATGTATCCATCGTCGGATTTTTAACCGAAACAACCAAATTCTCAGGGCCGCCTGCAGCAAGAATTCCTCTGTTTACAAGGTCAACTGCATAGTTTGCAATCTTCTTTGCGTTTGGATGGGGATTGAATACAACAGCATTTCCGCCTGCAATCATGCCGATTGAGTTACAGATGACAGTCTCACTCGGGTTTGTAGAAGGTGTGATGCTTCCGATTACGCCAAAGGGAGCCATCTCAATAAGGGTAAGACCATCATCACCAGTCTTTACTGAAGGCTGCAAATCCTCTGTTCCGGGAGTTTTGTTTGCAACCAGCTGATGCTTGATTATTTTGTCCGAAACTCTTCCCATTCCGGTTTCCTCAACGCCAAGCTTTGCCATTGCTTCTGCTTCGTTCAAGGTAAGCTCACGAATTTTAGCAATCATCTTTTCTCTTTGCTCAACGGTGTATCCCTTATATTCAACATATGCCTTCGAAACTGCTTCAAGGGCTTCTTCCATTGTATCAAAAACACCTTTCAGTTTCTTGTCCGGCTCTACATTGACATTCTGTATAACACTCTCAACTATACGACTTATGTACTTTTCATCAACCATTTTTGTTACACACCTCTCTGTAATATATTAGCTATATGATGGTTTCCCACAATTTATCATCAGGATTTGCAATAACCGAGCTGTCTAAGAACATTGCTCCGTCCTTAACCTCGGATTTAGCCTTTTCAATAGCAGCCTCAACTGCCGCAACTTCGCCTGTAAGAAGCATATACGACTTGCCGCACATACCCCTTGCAATTCGGAGTTCGATAAGCTTTACTATGGAAGTCTTTGCTGCAATATCAGCTGCAAGGATTATTGATGCAGCCGAATATGTTTCCAGAACACCCAAAGCCCGTTTGTCATCAATTTCCGAACTGCCGTAAATAGCCGGGAATATCGAATCGTGAGGATTTCCAAGAACAAAACTGTCTATCAGTTTGTCCGAGAACGCCACCTTAACCGCATCTACCGATGCACGCACAGCACTCAGCTCGCCCTCTATCAAAACAATATATTTACCGGGGCAGACAACCTCCGCCTCAATAACCTTTACCTCTGCAGTCTTTATCATCATATCTGCAGCACGAATTCCGGTGGAAACTGTAGTAAATTCAGCCATTGCTAACGCTTTTCCCATTTTTTAAATTTCCCCCTTTTCTGCACTGCTTAAAATTATGTACTTTTCTGTAACATCTTTGACTTTTGCACTTACCGGGCTGTGAATTTCTGCACCCAACCCTTCGCAAGAAGCAATTTTTTGGAAGGTTTCAACCTTGTCGCCTTTTTTAACCAATGGTTTTGCCGGCTGACCTATATGCTGCGAAAGTGCAATCTTAAACTCCTTGTTTTTAAGAGATATTTCCGCAACAGGTGCCTCAACATCATACTCTTTAAGTCCAAGCCTTGAAACAAGCCTTTCCATCGGTACCAGCTTGAATTTACGCTGTTCGTCCGGACCTTTGAATTTGGGTTCGTCAGGAAGCTTGATTCCTTTTGCCCGGATTTCGTTTTTCAAAACACCTATCAACGCGCCCGGCGCAAGACCCTGCTGACACGAATACATATCACAAAGTCTGCATTGCGAACAATATGCCGTGTTGACAACTGCCGCAATATCCGAGGTCATACCTTTTGAAATCGCCCTCATTACCGAATGAGGTTCGATTGGATGTCCAAGTAAATTTCTTGAGCAAAGGTCCGTACACATTCTGCATTGACAGCACGAGCTCATTGCTCTGTATATGTTAGTTTTTGTATTTGCTTTCTTTTTCATCACAACGGGATGGTCTTTTGGAAGAACAAGCACCGCATTTGTGGTTTTTGTTACCAAATCATTCTTTTTAGCAAGTCTTCCCGTCATTGCTCCGCCGTTTAAATATTCACATTCCTCTGTTGTTTCGCCACCTGCTAATTTTACGACGTCTTTAAAGGTGATTCCAAGAGGAACTTTGACAGTAATCGGATTTTTGACTGCTCCTGCAACAGTCAAATATTTGTAACAAACAGGAGTTTTTTCTTTTAAAGCATAATAAGTGTTAAGTATTGTCTCAACATTGAATACTATAACACCTTTAGAAATCGGCAGTTTGCCCGGTTCTACCACTCTGCCGGTAGTTTCGCATATGGTGATAAGTTCATCACCTGCCGGATATATCTCGGGAAGAAGAGCGACGGTCATATTTTTGTACTCGCCGATATTCTCCTCGACAGCCTCAATTGTTTCACTGTAAACTTTCTTGATTGCAAGGATTACATCCTTTGCTCCAACTGCATTTCTTACAGTGTCCAAAGCCCACAAAATTTCTGCCGCATTTTGAGCAAGCAACTGTCTGTGGAGTTTGAAAAGAGGCTCACATTCTGCACAATTGAGAATAATTGTGTCAGCTTTTTCATTCAACTTTGCGTACGAAGGAAAGCCTGCTCCGCCTGCGCCAACTATGCCGCATTCTTTCATCAATACAGCCAATTCATCCATCTTCATCTGTGAGCAATCCCCCTTCTGTCAATTTTTAAAAGCTTTCTAAAACTTTTCTCCATCATCTATAATGCCGACGATAGCCGCATCAATAGGCGAAGTTTCTTTGCCACAACCGATTCGTGCGGCACTTCCGAGTGCAACCAACACATATTCGCCAATACCTGCGCCTATGTTATCAACTGCAATAATCTTTTCTTTTTTCCCTTCGGTAGGCTCAATAATCATAAATTTGCTTCCTACCAGGTTCTCGTTTTTGCGTGTCGAAACAACGCTTCCAACCACTTTGCCGATAATCATAATTCAAAAGTTCCTTTCCGTATACGGCATCCGGGGGCAGAGCGTGGCTCCGCCCCATAATTTGCCATATAGCCTTTGCTTTTAAATAAAACTATTTAATAGCGGGCAAAATTTTCTCAACATCCGAATGAGGTCTCGGAATAACGTGTGTAGCAATGATTTCGCCAAGCTTCTGAGCGCTTGCGCCGCCTGCTTCTACAGCAGCCTTAACAGCACCTACATCACCGCGAACCATAACGCTTACCAAACCTGAACCAATTTTCTCAGTTCCGATAAGAGTAACGTTTGCAGCCTTAAGCATAGCGTCAGCAGCCTCAACTGCAGCTACCAAACCTCTGGTTTCTATCATACCCAATGCTTCCAATGCCATTTTCTTTTCCTCCTTTAAAGGTTTATTTTGTGTTGCCTCAGCCTTTTTGGCTTCGGTTTCATTATTTTTCATAACTTCTGTCTTTGCAATAACAGTCTTTGTTACATTTGACTTTGCTGCCATAACAAATCACCTCTTAGAATTTGGGAAGAATCTTCTCAACATCTGAATGAGGTCTGGGAATTACGTGTGTAGCAATGATTTCGCCAAGTTTCTGAGCAGTTGCACCGCCTGCTTCTACAGCAGCCTTAACAGCGCCTACGTCACCGCGAACCATAACGCTTACCAAACCTGAACCGATCTTTTCTGTTCCAACCAAAACAACTTCTGCTGCTTTAACCATTGCATCTGCTGCTTCAACTGCTGCAACAAGACCTCTTGTTTCTATCATACCCAATGCTTCCTGTGCCATTTTTAAATCCTCCTAAATATTTAAATTATTCATTAATTACTGCTATTTTAAGACCTTCCATCTTGACATTTGTAACGAACGCATCGTTAATCTTTTCAAGCGGATACTTATGAGTGATAAGTTTCTCCATGCGCAGTCCTATTGCGATTGCTCTCTTCAGGAAATCAAATGTTGTTGCGTAGTCACGAAGTGTGTAAACCCACGAACCAACCAAAGTGATTTCTTTTGAGCAAAGGTCAAAGTGCGGATTGATTGTTGCATCGCCGCCGTTTATAAAGAAGCCAAGTTCGCAAAGACCGCCGCCGTCACGAATGAATTTGTAGATGTTGCTGTGTGCAACAGGCGAGCCTGTACACTGGAAAGCAAAATCTGCAAGATATCCACCAAAGCTGTCTTTAACAGCACCTGCAAGTGCCTCGATACCGTTGTGGTTTTTGAAGTTAACTGTCTTGTCAGCACCCATACGTTTTGCAAATTCAAGGCGTTTTTCCTCACCGTCAACAGCTGTGATATTTTGAATACCCATTGTGCGAAGTACCGCAATGCAGATAAGGCCGATAGGTCCACAACCCTGTACAACTACACGGCTGTTGAACTTGAGGATGCCTGTTGTCTTTGCTCTTTCTACTGCGTGGATAAGAACCGCGCAAGGCTCAATCAAAATTCTTGAATCAAGGTCAAGGTCTGATACATTAAATACAGTCGAACCTTTTTTGATAACTATGTAATCGCCAAACCAGCCGTTGAAGTGTGTGTCATTGTCCGGAATAAGTCCGTAAATGTCACCGCCTCCTACATTCTGCTTGTTTAAGTCATACATTGTTATATCAGGGTTGTCATTAAAAATCATACAGGTAACATCCTTGTCGCCCAAAGCAGGCGGTTTGCCTGCCTTGTCTTTCTTTACATTCTTACCAATCTTAACGATTTCACCTGTACCCTCGTGTCCAAGAACAACCGGGATAAGTCCAAACGGGTCACGCTTGTATTCGTGAGCATCTGTTCCGCAGATACCGCAGCCTTCAACTTTTACCAGCATATCATCGTCGCCGATTTCGGGAATGTTATATTCCTGAAGCTCAATTTTTTCAATGCCTGTAAGCATAGCAACACGAGCTGATTTAGGAACAGGACCCGAAGCCTTGGGAGCACTTGTCGGCTGACCCTGCATTCCTGCAATGACTTGTCTTACAATTTGTTCTAATTCTGTGTTGTTCAAATCAAATTTCTCCTTTCACGTTATTTAGTTTTAAAACGGATTCAACCGTTCATTATTTCGTTCATAAGTGATGCGCCGTAAGCAGAAAGCTCTATATCCTGCTGCTCTGAACCGCCACTGACACCCAGTCCTCCTACAATCTTGCCGTTATATACAAGCGGGTCACCACCACCGAATATAACAATTTTGCCACCGTTTGTAAACTGTATGCCATAAAGCGAGCCACCCGGAGCTGCAAGTGCACTTAACGCCTTTGTGGGCATTTTGAGGGACACAACCGTAAACGCTTTGTTTACCGCTATATCATAACTTGCGATGTAAGCATTGTCCATGCACTCAACCGCAATCGGATGTCCCGCACTGTTTGCAACCGCAACCACTGCATTAAGTCCCATTTCAGTTGCTTTTTGCTGTACTTTTGCGATAATCTTTTTTGCCTCAGCAAGTCCAAACTCCAAAGGCTCATCTTTTAAAGGCTTTGATTCTGGCTGTGCATCAGCAGACATACCGCTTAGCGCAAGCATAACCGCCTCGGTAATGCTTTTTATTCTTTCCTCATTCATGGAATTTCCCTCCGCAAAAATTATTTGCCGAGCTGATCCATAACCTTTTTGGTAATCTGAGCAATAAGGTCTGCATCGGCAGGAGTATCTTCTGCAACTGCACAATCAGGAATATGGCAATTGTGGCAGCTTACACAGCCATCCTTGTTGTTGGGGCAAAGGTCTGCCGGATGTTTTCCTGACATATTGAACGCTCTTCTTACTTCATAGAGCTTCTTAAGCTGTTCTTTTGTGAACTCTCTGGGACCGCCAAGCTGCTTTGAAAGGAACAAAAGCTCTGCATAGAATTCCAAAGATTCCATCTTGTGGTAAGCCGCAAGAAGTGAATTTGAATAAGCAAGTGCACCGTGATTTTCAAGAAGAACTGCATCATAATAAGGAAGGTACTTTTCAACTGCGTCCGGAATTTCGGTTGTCGAAGGCGTACCATATTCAGCAATCGGAACACAACCAAGTGCTATAACTGCTTCGGGCATAATCGGCTGTGTAAGCGGAATGCCTGCAATAGCAAAGCTTGTAGCATAAATAGGATGTGCGTGAACAACTGCCTGAACATCAGGACGATGCTTGTAAACTCTGAGGTGCATCTTGATTTCTGACGAAGGCTTGAATCCTTTGTTTGCCTGAAGAATGTTTCCATCACCATCAATTTTACAAATGTACTCGGGAGTCATAAATCCCTTACTTACACCTGTAGGTGTGCAAAGAAATTCGTTATCGGAAATTTTTACCGATATATTGCCGTCATTTGCAGCAACCATTCTTCTGTCATAAATTCTCTTACCAATGTCGCAAATTTGCTTTTTGATTTCGTATTCTGACATC